>JAWWBT010000016.1:0-24969 GCA_033720815.1 Gammaproteobacteria bacterium
CGCTGTTCCATATCAAGCTTGCGGAAACGATTGCCGACCTTCAGCGCGGAAACGATATCGCCGATGCCGCCACCCACATTCGGTGGCGTTTCCAGCACCAGGTCGCGCAGCACGTCACCGATCGCATCCAGCTTTTCATTGAAAAGCGGTAGCGCTTCGGCGTCCTTCTTCGAGAATCGCGCCACTTCACGCTGCGTGTCTTCGCTCGACGGGCCTGCCTGGAAATACTCGCGCTCGTTCAACGGCATGAAATTCGCCATCGGCCGCTCGACAACCTTCAGGCCGTTCTCTTCGAGGCGAAGGTCCTTGATGACCTTCGGGTTGAGCAACGACACCGTGTAGCTCGCCACGGAGTTGCGAAAGCCGGGATGGAATTCTTCCGTCACTGCAGCGCCACCGACAACCTCACGGCGCTCGAGCACGCGCACCTTGAGACCGGCTTTCGCCAGGTAGCAGGCGCAGGTAAGGCCGTTGTGGCCGCCACCGATGATCAGCGCGTCATACTGCATGCGCATTGCCTTTCTGTTGCTTGTGAAAGCGACGAGCTTAGACGATGCGCGGAATACTTCCTAGCCAGCCAGGAAGTGCTGCACCTGGAAGATAAGCAGTGCGGCAACGATGAGGAGTCCGGTGACGGGAACCCAGACCGGCAGGCCTGTAGCCCATTCGCCTTCGGCACGAAGTCGCAGGCGGAGCACTGCGCCATGCATCGCGGCAAATACGAACAACACGATAAAGCTGGTCGTGCGTGCCAGCGTTTCCAGCGGGAAGCCGATGGCGAGAACCGCAATGACCACGGTGACGACAATGGTCGAACGTATCGGCGTCCGGGTTCGCGCATTCACCTTGTCGAAAACGCGCGGTGCCATACCCTCGTCCGCCATGCCGTAGAGAATCCGCGAACCCATGATGAACTGCACCAGCGCACCGTTCACGCCGGCGAGAAGCCCGGCCACGCCGATGAACATGCGCCAGCCCTCGCCCTGCGCACGCACGATATCGGCGAGAGGCGCCTCGCTTTCGACCAGCGTTTCCAGCGGCACGGCCAGCACGGCGATACTCGACACCAGCAGGTAGAGACCTGTGGTCAGGCCCAGCGACCACAGCAATGCCCTCGGCATGGTCTTTTTCGGCGCCTGGACCTCCTCGGCGACATTGACCATGTCTTCGAAACCGAGGAAGGCGTAGATCGCCAGGAAGCCGCCGGAAATGACACCGGGAATAATGACCAGCCAGTCACCGTCACTGCCCGGCAACAAGGTATCGGGTAGCGCAAGATCCTGTGGCAGTGTCAGCAGCAGTCCGGCAACCACGAGCAGCCCGACGGTTTCCAGCACGGTGATCGTTACCGCAACATTCACGGACTCTTCGATTCCCCACGCCGTGAGCGCACCCAGGAGGAGCGTAAAACCAAGCAGGACGATCCAGTCGGGGAGTTCGACGAATACGCCAAGGTAATTCTGGAAGGCATGCGCAAGCGTAGCGGCGGAGACAATGCCGGTCAGCATGACGGCCCAACCGACGGCGCTGCCGACCCAGCGACGGTTGAAGCCACGTTCGGCAAAGACCGCCGCACCACCTGCCATGGGATAATGCTTCGATAGCTCGCTGTAACTCAGCACCGCGAAAAGCGCGACAGTCGCAGCAACTAGCAACGCAAGCGGCAGCAGCACACCAGCCGAGGCCGCCACCTTTCCCACCAAGGCGTAGAAACCGGCACCCACCATGGTGCCGGTGCCGTAAAGCACCAGTGCAGGAAAGCGGATGCTGCGCTTGAGTTCAGCCATGAACTCACGCTAGCACAGCGAAATCTCAGATGAGGCCGGAAACCAGGCCGAATCCGACCACCGCCAGCAAGGCTGCAACCAGCTTGTGGATCCACTCGATGGTCATCTTGCCGATCAGCCGCGCGCCGAAGAAGGCGCCGATGAACGCGGCGATGCAGGCCGTCGCGACCAGCGCCCAATCGACGGCAATATCGGTCGTCACCGCTTCCACGCCGTAGACGCCGAGACGTGTCATGTCGACCATCACCGCCAGTACGATATTGGTGGCAATGAACTGCTGCTTGTCGATACCGGACTTGATGAGGAATGCGCTACGAAACGCGCCCTGGTGACCGGAAAGTCCGCCGAAGAATCCTGACAGTGCGCCGCCTGCCGGCATCCACTTCGCATCGATGCTGGCTTTCGCAAAACGCGGCGACAGTTCCAGCAGTACGAAACCGAGAATCAGCAGGCCAATGACCAGTTTCACGGGCGTAACCGCGAAGCTGCTACCGAAAGCGGTCCAGGTGAACAGCGGTTCGGATTGCGCGAGCGCAGTCAGCAGCCATGCACCGACGAACGCAAATACGATCGCGGGTAGCCCGAAACGCAGCACGATCGGCCAGTGCGCCCCGCGACCGAGTAGCGCAAACTTGAAGAGATTGTTGGCGAAATGCACGACGGCGGTGATGCCGATGGCGACATCCACCGGGAAGAAGATCGCCACCACCGGCATCAACAGGGTGCCAAGACCGAAACCCGAGAAAAGCGTCAGCCCCGACGCGAGCAACGCGACGAGGCTGATGACAAGATAGTCCATGGCTTAACCGGAAATCATGCGCTTCAGGGTGTTGTCCTTGCGGATGAAGTGATGCCACAGCGCAGCCAGCAGGTGAACACTGGCGATCGCCAGCAGCGTGAGGCCGAGGATTTCATGCACCTCTTCCAGCTGTTCGTGCAGGCTCTCGTTTTCACCCATGAAATTCGGGATCTCCACCAGCCAGTACCAGTCGATGGCACCACCGGCAGTTGCCACCAGCATCCAGCCGGTGAATGGCAGCGCGAGGATCAGCACGTACATCGCCCAGTGGGCGGCGAGAGCAACCTTCTGCAGGGCGGGCGGCTGCCCGTGCTCGGGCGCCGGTGGCGGATTCTTCAGGCGATAGCCCAGGCGCCATAGTGCCAGCAGGAAAACGGTAAACCCGGTGGAGAAATGCAGGCCAAAGAGAATGCCACGGAGGTCTTCTCCGCGCGGAACTTCTTCTGCCCAGAAGATGAAGATGAATTGCAGCACTACCAGCAAGGCAACGACCCAGTGAAGGGTTCGCGCCATCGCCGTATAACCTTGCGCTCCCGTCGTATCGTTCATTGTCATTTCCCTCTCCAGGTAACCGATGTGATTCTCGCAGGCATCATGTCGAATTTCCGTGAAAACCGCATGACATTCAACGCTTGCGGCGACACCTGTCCGAACAGTATTTCACTTCTTCCCAGTTGTCAGCCCACTTCCTGCGCCAGCTGAAGGGACGCCCGCAGGCAGCGCAGGACTTCTGCGGCAGGTCACCCTTCTTGCGATGCTTGGTGCTACCGGTCATTCCTCAGGCGAGCCTGTCCCGCAGTTCGGCGAGGCGGTTATACCACTCGACGAGATCATCCAGCGAAAACGAGGCATTCGCCGGGCTAGGATTCGGGCAGACGAAACACGTCATGCCTTCCCACTCACCCGGCTGCTCGCCCCAGCCCTGCGCCTTGTCGCGTTTCAGCAGTCGCATGAGGCGGTCATGAGGTGTCTTGCCATTGAACCAGAGAATCTTCGGCTTCACGCGCAGCAGCTTTTCGTGAAGGACTTTGGCGCCGGCGCTCAGTTCTGCCGCAGAAAGATCCTTTTCCATTGGCGTGGGCTGCTTGACGATATCCGTGAAGCCGATGCCGAACTCGCGCGACAGCCTGCGTAACGCATCGGGACCCGGTTCGAGCTCGACAGGTACGAGACGCGATGCATTCAGCGCCGGCCAGAATCGGTTGCGCGGGTGTGCATAATAGAAGCCTGCCTGCGACGAAGCGACGGACGGATTCACGCCAATAGTGACGATATCCGGCGAGCCGTCGAGAAAATCCGGCAAGGGCTCGAGATGGGCATATTTCGAATCAACCATTGCAACAGCTTGCACCAACAAGGCGCGCGTTGCATGGTGAAAACACGCATTCATGGAGGTTGGAAATGAGCGACAAGGGCATTGCTGTCGTGACCGGCGCTAACCGTGGCATGGGCCGCGAAGTGGCACACGAACTCGCAAGAGAGGGTTACCACGTCATCATGGCGATGCGTGACCCGCGCAAGGGTAATGATGCGCTGAGAGAGTTCCAGGATGAGGGTCTCAGCGCAGAAATCCGCAAGGTGGATATCAGCTCCACCGAGGACTGCAAGGCACTGGCGCAGTACATTCGCGACACGCACAAGGGTGTTGACGTACTGGTAAACAATGCGGGCATCCTGCCGGAGTCCTCCGATGATGAAACCGGTCGCTACCCATCGAACCCGTGGTTCATCCCGCCGACATCCGTGATGGAAATCATGAATGTGAACACGCTGGGGCCGTTGCGCCTGATCCAGGCGCTCGGCCTGCTGATGCGCGAGAACGGTCGCATCGTGAACGTGTCTTCCGGCATGGGCGCACTCACCGACATGGATACTCGCGTGCTCGGTTACCGCATGTCGAAGACCGCGCTGAATACCATCACACGTGTTTTCTCGCGCGAATTCGAGAAGAAGAACGTAAAGGTGAATTCGGTCTGCCCCGGCTGGGTACGCACCGACATGGGCGGCGAAAACGCGAATCGCACAATCGCCGAAGGTGCTGCGAGCATTCTCTGGGCCGCACGGCTCGGCCCCGATGGGCCGACCGGCGGTTTCTTCCGTGACGGCAAGGAGATCGACTGGTGAAGATCACATCCCGCTTTTTCCTTTTCCTCCTTGCTACCGGACTCGCGGCCTGTGGCGAAGACCCCCTCGCCATTTCAAAAGAAGCGCATCGCGAACAGGTACTCGACTGGCAACTGCAGCGCGAGGCTTCACTGACACGCGAGAACGGCTGGCTGTCACTGGTCGGCCTGTGCTGGCTGGAACGCGGTGCAAATGATTTCGGTCGTGCCGACAGCAGCGATTGCATGGTGCCCTACTCGAAGATGCCGGACACGCTCGGCAGCTTCCTGGTCGAGGATGACGGTATCCGCTTCATTCCGCGCGAGGACTACACGGTTACCCATGAAGGCGAGGAAGTGACTGCGATCGACATGCGCAGCGATCACCAGGAAAACACGACACTGCTAGCTCACGAGACCCTGCGTTTCTATGTCATCGAACGGTTTGGTGAAGTGGGCGTCCGTGTTCGTGATCTCGAATCACCGGCGCTGCAGGATTTCGAAGGTCTCGACTATTTCCCCGTGGATATCGACTGGCGCAAGATCTCCCGGTTCGAACCCTATGCAGAGCCGCGCGATATACCGATCATCAACATTCTCGGCATGCGCGATGGCATGCGCTCACCCGGCGAACTGGTCTTCGAGCATGGCGGCGAGGAATACCGGCTCATCGCCCTGGCCGATGAAGGCGATGATCGCTGGTTCGTGATGATTGCGGACGGCACATCGGGGCGCACCACCTACGGAGCCGGACGTTATATCTACGTGGACCCGCCTGTTGACGGTCGCACGGTGCTCGACCTGAACACGGTCTACAACCCACCTTGCGCCTTTACGGCACTGGCGACCTGCCCGCTGCCACCGATGCGCAACCGGCTGGATCTCGATATCACTGCCGGCGAGAAGACCTATCACAGCGAGGATGCCTGGCAGGCCGACGGCGCCTGACGCCGGCTGCTAGACTGGAATCATGCAGGCCGAAACCGCCAACAGCACCTTCGACGGCATCGTGAACATGGTTCGCGAGAGCGTCTTGCAGCTGTGGAACGAGTTCCTCGGTCATATCCCGCACCTGGCGGGTGCGCTGATACTGCTGCTGATCGTATGGCTCTTCGCCCGGCTGGTCGATCGAGCCACGCGAGGCATCATGTATCGCTCGAAGATGCGCGCCTCGCTGCAACAGGTCATCGGCCGGCTGGTGAATATCGGTGTATGGCTGGTTGGCCTGCTGGTGATAGCGACGATTGTCGTGCCCGGCATCACCATTTCGAAAGCCATCGGCGGTCTTGGCATCGTGTCAATCGCGGTGGGCTTTGCGTTCCGCGACATCTTCGAGAATTTCTTTGCCGGCATCCTGCTGCTATGGCGCTTCCCGTTCGAGAACGGCGACGTGATCGAGTGCGAGGGATATGTCGGTACGGTGTTGCGCATCAATATCCGCATGACGGAACTGCGCACACTGTCCGGCGAGCATCTCATCCTGCCGAATGCCTTTCTCTACAAGAACCCGGTACAGGTGCTGACCAATCGCTCACGCCGCCGCGTGGAGATCACAACGGGCATCGCGTACGGCGAAGATGTCGCCACCGCCGTCGAAGTACTACGCGAGGCGATGAAGAATTGCGAAACGGTGGATGCTGGTTACGTCATTGACGTCATGCCGAAAGGGTATGGCTCATCCAGTATCGATATTGACCTGGTCTGGTGGACCAGCGCCAAGCCGCTGGAGCAGCGCCGCTCCGTTGCGGAAGTGGTGACAGCGACCAAGAAAGCGCTGGACGATGCGGGCATCGAGATTCCCTTCCCCTACCGCACGCTCACCTTCAAGCATCCATTGCAAATGCACCCGGTACAGGGACCGGGTGCAGGACGAGACGAAGGCGGATCGGACTGATCAGTCGAGCAGCTTGATGCTCGCCGCGTCATTGAGAAACGATTCGAGGTTCGGCAGGTCTTCATGCATGAGGAAGGCATCTGCCGAATTCCAGCTTGCCAGCGATACGAGGTTGTTCTCGTTCAACAGCAAGTGGTTGGCGTCAGCATCCGGCTGGCTGTTCCACCCCGGCACCGCAATGATCGACTTCACCTGCACGCGATGCCCGACGAGGCGCGTCAGCTCGGAGCCCAGCAGGCTCAGCTTGCGAGCCGCATCGCCAACCGGGATTCCCTCAATCACACCATCACTGAACCCGAGCTTGCCTGCCTTCAGCTTCACCGTCGGCGCATCAAGCTTGCGCGGCGGGCGGCGTGCGATCGTGCTGATGAGGAACACGCCCTTTTCACCCAGCAGCACATGGTCAATGACTTCGTCCTCGATGCGCACTTCATTGAACAACCGGTACCCACCCAGGCAAGTCCGTTCCAGGATTCCACCGACTGCACGTCGCATGGCCCAGGCATAGCGATGACGGCGGCGCGCACGAACAATGCGATACAACATGTAGCCGACGAAACCGAGATCACCGATCACCAGCAGCAACGCCAGGATCCAGCCCCACATCGCGACCTGCATCTCGATCTGCGTCGGGCCGAAGAAATAGGCTTCAAGGAATACGGTAAGCGATACCAGCAGGCTGGCCAGCCAGGCCGCGAGTTCACGACCAAGTCGCCGGTGTGCGCGCCTTTCGCTGTCACCCGGCGCCGAAGGCATCGGCTGCCCGACAGGACGACGGGTCGCCCAGAGGCTCCATAGCAGGAGGCTGCCCTTGGCAACCAGCCATGCTGCCATGCCGGCAACGACACCGAATACACCCGCCATCACGATGCGGTGAAAGAGTTCGAGTTCCATCACTTATCTCTCCCAGTTGAGTGACGACGATTCTGTCAGCCTGGCTTCCTGCCTGCCGTTGGATTCGTCACATTCCGACATTCCTACCAGCCTGATGTGCCTTGTCCACCCTTGAAGGGGCCAACCACATCACTGGAAACCCAGCCACCGTAGAAATCGCCTTGCTGGGGAAGTATGCGCTCTTCGTCCAGCCAGCAGGCATCAACTTTCGACGGATAAAAGGCCAGGAAATCCTTTATCGGTGCAAACCGTGCCACGGGCTCCGGATAGAACCAGGCCGCATCGAGCCGGAAGTCGTTGCCGCTTTCGAGACTGTAGTAATGCGCTTCACCCTTCCATTCACAGAAGCTGCGTCGATCACTGGGCACGAGCACCGCGTCATCAACATCACGAGGCGGGATATACCAGGTCGGTGGGTGACTGGTTTCAAGCACGCGAAATGCCTCACGCGTATCGGCAATGATGCGACCGGCAAACTCGACTCGCACCCGGCGCGTGCTCTGCTCCAGTGCGGGAGGCCGCGGGTAATCCCAGACGGATTCCTGGCCGGGACCGGGTTCGGTGCGTGGCATGGCATCTCCTCGGGCGTACTGACTTCAAATCTAGTCCACCATGGGCATGGCAACAATGTCGAGCAGGGGTGGGTACACTGTTGAAATGAGCAAGGCCAACGAAAACGAACTGCGCGAGCGGCTGGTCACCGAACGTGACGAGATTCTCGAGCAAGTGGAATCGAGCGGCCAGAGCGGCGCCACGGTTGAACTTGACCAGTCGCGTACGGGGAGGCTGTCGCGGATGGATGCCCTGCAGGCCCAGGCGATGGCAAAAGCCAGCGGCGAGCGCGCGAAACGTCGCCTGCTGCTGATCGAGGCTGCGTTGCGCCGCATGGATGCCGGCGAGTACGGCGAATGCCGGGAATGCGGAGAAATCATTGCCCCGGGGCGGCTCCAGGCCGACCCCTGCGCGTTGTTCTGCGTCGATTGCGCCAGCAATCGCCAGTACTAACCCTCTCGCAACTACCTGAAAATAAAGAAAAACCCCTTTTATTGCTGCGATTCCGTGATGCCGCCGTTTGACATGCCCTCCGTTTCTGCTAATTTAGTCCATATCCGTACTATCCGGGAATGGACCTGCACATGGGAATTCGCAATTCACGCACTGGCTGGGGATGGCTTGCCGTCACCTTTCACTGGCTCACCGCGCTCGCGGTGATCGGCCTGTTCGCCAGTGGCATCTGGATGGTCGACCTTACCTACTACAACAAGTGGTACAACACCGCGCCGCACTGGCATAAGTCGATCGGCATGCTGCTCATGTTCCTGCTGGTCGCACGGCTGGCCTGGCGGTTGTTCAGCGTGACGCCCGAGCATGAAGCCAGCGTGTCGAAGCCGGAGCGCATCGCCGCCGGTATCGCGCAGGTCCTGCTCTACCTGTTGCTGTTCACGGTTGTCCTCGCCGGATACCTCATTCCCACCGCAAATGGTAATCCGGTCGAGGTATTCGACTGGTTCACGGTACCGGCAAGCATCACCGGGATGGACCTCTTCGGCATGGCGCAGGAAGACCTCGCCGGGAAGATTCACGAGTACGCGGCCTGGGCGCTGGTGATCATTGCCGGTGTCCATGCCGCCGGTGCACTGAAGCACCATTTCATTGATCGCAACGACACCCTCAAGCGGATGCTCGGCATCCGCTCCTGAAACCACTTCATCCAACAGGAGTTTGATTCATGCGTAATCTTTTCATTGCACTTGCAGCCTCGCTGTTCGTTGCCGGCGCCGCGCAGGCGGAACCGATGGAATACAAGATCGACAAGGGCCACACCTTCATCACCTTCGAGATCAGCCACATCGGTTTTGCCTTCCTGCCCGGCACGTTCAACGATTTCGACGGTTCACTGACCTTCGACGAAGCGAACCCGGAAAATTCCTCGACGGAAATCACCGTTGATGTCGCGAGCATCGATACGGAACACGCCGAACGTGACAAGCACCTGCGCGGCGAGGATTTCTTCAATGTCGAGAAGTTCCCGACCGCCAGCTTCAAGAGCACGGGCATCGAGATGGATGGCAACACCGGCAAGCTGATGGGCGACCTGACCATCAAGGGCACCACCAAGCCGGTAACCATGGACATCGAGCTGAAGAATGCCGCGAAGGATCCCTGGGGTAACTATCGCGTTGCCTTCGAAGCAACGACCGAGATTGTCCTGGCGGATTTCGACATCGACAACTACGGTCTTGGCCCTGCCTCGAGCACGGCCGACGTGAAGATCGCGGTGGAAGCCACCCGCAAGTAATTGCGATGGCTCATCGCACGTCAGGGACCCGGCTCCTCGAGCCGGGTTTCTTTTTACCCGGATATTTACCGTTGAATCACAGGCTCCGGCATTCGAAGCGCAAGGCATTCGTCTTGCGGCCCGGGTTCAGTCCCGGCACAGCCATGAGGTTGCGACGCAACTGCCGTGCGTCGACCGGCGTTCGAAACAGGCCGGCAACGGCGTTCTGGTCCATCGGTGCACGCAACTGCAACGCACCGGGAAAACGCGGCGCAAGCCGGCGCGCTACGTCCTGTGCCGCAGCCGGCCCAAGCGTGTTGGTGACCAGCGCGCCCCGGGATGTCGTCAATGCATCAAGACGGCCCAGCCATTCATCATCCAGCGGAACGGCGCGAACCGGTTCACCCTCCTGCTCGCCAAACAGGTCATCGATGACGAGGTCGAATTTCCGGCCACGGTAGCTTTCTACCCATTCCCGGGCGTCGGCTGGATGAAGCCGGACGTTATCTGCAGAGACATCGAAGAACCGTGCAGCAATATCGATATGCATGGCGTCGAGCTCCACGGCTTCGATTTCCGCAGGACCCAGGAAACGATTCAACTGGTGAATGACCGTGCCACCGCCCAGTCCCAGCAGCAGGACGCGCTGTACGCTCCCTGGCGGCAACAGGAACGCGGGCAGCATCATCAGGTCCCACACGCCGCCGGTAATCAGCGCGTTCGGGTTGTACTGGCTATGGAAGACGCCATCGGTATACAGCCGACGCGTGCGCCCCGCGGAACGGACTTCGTAGCTCACGCCATCAACCTGCTGCGAGAACAGGACTGCCATCAGTGAGCCCGCCGTGCCAATGGCCAGAGCGCAACCAGGCCGAGCACTGGGCCTGGCACGAGCCACCAGGTAACGGCGACACCTTCCGCTTCCCACAGGCTGGTCGTGAGCGAGATGGCAATGACGGTAATGAGAAAGCCGATGCCGTTCATGATGGCGAGCGACGCACCGACCGCTTCCGGAGGCGCATTTGCCGCAGCCATCGCGGAAAACTGTGGCGAGTCCGCCACCACGGCAACGCCCCACAGGCCCAGCAGCGGCAACAACAGCACGACGGGCAAGCTCGCGAGCCACGGATACGAGAGACAGAACAATCCGGAAACCAGCAGCGCTGCAAACGCGACCCGTGCGGAGCCGATACGGTTGGAAAGATAGCCACCCGCGATACATCCTGCGGCGCCAAGGCCTATGAACCCGAACGCCGCCAGTGCGGTCATCGTGCCGTAGGCCAGGCCGGACTCACCGAACGCGCTGGCTATCAGCAGCGGTGCCAGCGTCCATACCGCATACAGCTCCCACATGTGGCCGAAATAACCGAACGATGCCGCCCGAAACCCCGGCCGGCGGAAAGCGTGCAACACCGCACCCCATTTCATTCGCGCGGGCGGCGCAAGGTGCGGGCCGTCGCCAACAGCACGAACGATGAAGCCGGCAATGACGGCCAGCACCGATGCGGCAATGACCACGACCTGCCAGTCAACACCCGCGCCAACAGTGCGCAGCAGGTGCGGCAAGCCTGTTCCCAGGGCCAGCATGCCGGTCAGCCAGCCCAGTGCCTCGCCACGACGATCAGGTGCCCAGCTCACGACCAGCTTCATGCCGATCGGATACACGCCTGCCAGCGCAAGGCCGGTCAACGCGCGCCACAACAAGGCGAGTTCGAAGTGATTGTCCGCGAATGCGAACAGGATATTCGCGGTTGCTGCCAGCAGGGCCGAAAAGAAGAACAGGCGCGCCGCGGAGTGGCGATCAGCAAAGCCGGAAACCGCAATCAACAGCGTTCCTGCGATGAATCCCAGTTGCACGGCGCTGGTGAGCAGGCCCAGGTCGCTTGCAGCAATGCCCCAGTCTGCCGCGAGCCTGTCGGCCACGCCATTGGCACTGAACCACGGCGAGGCGCCAAGCAGTTCTGCAATGACAATCAGCGGCAATGCCCAGCGCAGCGCGACCGGCATGTCAGTCGCCCATGTTCTCGATGTGCAGTACCCGACCGCAGTGCTTGCAGTGCACGGCATCATGATCATGACGCGAGAGCCCGCAGTCCGGGCATTCGTAACTGACTTTGCGCGGCCGGAATATCGACTGCACCAGTCGCAGGAACAACGAAACGCCAACGATCATCACGAACACCGCCAGCAATCGGCCGGTGGTACCGCTCAGGGTGATGTCACCGAAACCGGTTGTGGTGAGCGTGGTGATCGTGAAATACAGCGCGTCCACGTAATTCGTGATCTGCTCATTGGTTCGTACCTGCAGCGCATAAACAAGCGCCGACACCACGAAGATGAAAACAAGGAGGTTCAGCGCGGAGAGCATGATCTCCTCGCGCTGCTTGAAGAATTTCCACTCCGCACTGAGCTGCCGCAGCAGGTGGTAGGAACGCAGCAGGCGCAGGGTGCGTAACACGCGCAGGAAAACGAAGCTCTCAGTCAGCGCCGGCGCGAACAGCGAGAGAATCACCAGCAGGTCGACCAGCACCAGTGGCGTGGTGACATAGCCGATCTTGTCTTTCGCTACCCACATGCGAGCCAGCCAGTCCAGGGAAAGGAATGCACCGATCGCGTAATCCGCGATGATGACCCATTGCGGCTGGGGATCATGTGGCAGGAAGGTGGTGAATACGAAGAAACTCACCAGCAGGACATCAAGGCCAACCAGCGTCCAGCGCAAGGCGACGTGTTTCCTGCGCGGACCGTGATAAAGATTCTTCAGGAACGATTTCAGTGCGCCGATCATGCCAACTCCCTGCTCGGACTTCGCGGCATTATGCCACGCATGCCGTTCGCTCGCGGCGCCACGCTTGATCGTTTACCATCACGCGCCTTCACGTTCCCTGGATAGTGATGATGGAATTTGCATCCGCAAGCGGCATCACGGCATGGCTCGCAGGTTTCCTGCTCGGCCTGTCCCTTGCTGCACCACCCGGTCCCATACTTGCAGTGATGGCCCACGAATCGATCAAGGGCCGTATCCGCAACTCGCTGGCGATGGCTGGCGGGGCCATGACGGGCGACGCCATCTGGCTCGGGCTCGCCGCACTGGGCACGATCACGATCTTCCGCAATCACCCGCGCATCATCGGTCTGCTCGGGCTGATCGGCGCTCTCTTGCTGATTTGGATGGCATGGACGACCTTCCGCGCCTCGCGGCGGGAGTTTCATGCCGTGAAGGGGAAGGCGAATTACCGCCTTGGTATCATCACCGCACTGACGAGCCCGTATTCATTCGCCTGGTGGTTTGCGAATGGTGCATTGCTGGTGTCGACCTGGGGCTGGCCGGGAATCACCGGCATGTTTACCGCGCTGGTGACGTTCAGCGTGGCCATTTCCTTTGTCTTTCGCGCCCTCGGGCGACGCTTTGAAGCAGCGATGACGTGGGTGGCGGTGAGTTCCGCCATCCTGCTGTTCGGCTTCGGGGTCTGGTTTGCGATCGGCGCCTGGGGATGGCTGACGGGTAACACGGTACCTGCCTGACGCCGCTCGTTACTCCGCGGGGATCTCCTGGACCAGCACCCACGGCCGCACGACGACAGCCCACATGTCGGGCTGAATTTCTTCCCAGCGACGCGCATGCGTGTCATTGGCCCGCTCGACCAGTGCTGCATCCAGCCATTCCTTCACGCGATCCTGGCGATCTTTCGCGAACGCAGCGGCAACCGCGATCAGGTCCAGCGACGGGTCGACGTTGATCACATGGCCACGCGCGAAGTGCGGCGTGATTTCCTTCCAGTCAACGCGCGCGCATTCCTGGTTGAGTTTTGACTCGATGGATTCCGGGTCATTCACGTCGGCACGGGCCGTGGGCTTGTCGCTCTGCTTGCTCATCTTCTACTCGGGAAACTGTCCTGCAGGATTCATTCGGATTCGAGGACGGCATCGAACTCGATGACGACCTCGTTGGCGAGGTAATCCGTATTATCCCATTCCCCGGTGCCGAGTTCATAGGCCAGGCGTGGCAGCGTGAAACGGCCTTTCGCCTGCCAGCGACCATCGCCCTGCTCACCGAAGCGAAACTCCACGGACCTGTTGCGCACAATGCCATTGATCGCCAGCTCACCGGTCGCCTCCACCAGCATGCCCTTTCGCCGGATATTGCGGCTGCTGAACGTGACACGAGGGTGCTCGTCGATGCGGAAGAATGCCGGCGTCACCAGCAGATCGTCGACTTCCGGCAGGCCGGAATCCACGGACGCCGGATCGAGCCAGACATCCACGCGCGAAAGACCCGATTCGTCGCGACAGACCAGGCCGCCGAAGGACCGGAACTCACCCGAGAACGGCGAATCTCCCTGGGTCACGGTGAAACTGACCACACTCGCATCCACATTGATCGCCAGGCGCTCACCGCCGCATTCATCGGCTGCGTGTAACGGCGTCACTACAAGCAAGAGCAGCAACAGGTTTCTCATGAATCCTCCTTTCGCGAATCACTGCGGTTGCTGTGCCAGGGGAGCATTCGGCTCATGACACCATCGCGATGCCAGGCGTGCCAGATGGCTGCCCCGACATGCAGCAGGACCGTCAGCGCGAGCGCGAAGACCAGCCCTTCATGCCAGGCCTCGAAGGTATCGACCAGCCCGGGGGTCTTTTCGATCAGCGCCGGTACCGTGAACACGCCAAACCAGCTGACACCCAACCCGGCTGCGGAAGCCGTCAGCCAGCCCGCAATCGGTGCAGCCACCAGCAGGCCGTAAAGCAGACCATGAGTCGTGAATGCCGTGACACGCTGCCACCTCGGCAGGTGCTCCGGCAGGGATGGTGCGGGGTTGATCCATCGCCACGCCAGCCGCAACAGGACCAGTGCGAGAATCGTGATACCAATCGCCTTGTGTCGCGTCATCCACTTGATGCGCTCGATACCCAGCGGCAGGTCATCGACGTAGATCCCGATACCGACCTGGATGAAGACCAGTATTGCCACGACCCAGTGGAAGGCCTGCGCTACTCTTCCGTAACGGGCTTGCGAAGAATTGGACCGAGCCGACATGTATGGAATCCTGGGGCGAAATGATGCTGGAACTGTTGAACAGAGCCTACCAGAAGCGACCGCAAATGCTTGCGGCTGGGTTCGTGCTACTGCTTGCCGGTTGCACCGGACCGGAACCGGCAACGGGGCTTGGCGAAAAAACGGCATGGCAGCCACCTGCCGACACAAGCCGCTGGCAAGTCGATCACGAAAACTCCGAACTCGAGCTGCGCGTTTACCGCGCCGGGCCGCTTGCCTCGTTCGGGCACAACCACATCATCGAATTTCCGCTGAACGGTGTGGTCTATCGCGGCGACGATATCGCGTCTTCGGGTTTCCGCCTTGTCGTTCCCCTGCAACGGGCGGTCATTGACCGACCGGCCGCACGCGCCGCAGCAGGCGAGGAGTTCAGCAAGGAGATCTCTTCACAGGCGCGCAGTGGCACCCGTGAAAACATGCTCGGCCCCGACCTTCTTGACGCGGCAAGCCATCCGGAAATCGTGATCGAATCCGTATCCATCAGCGGATCATCGCCAGACATCATGGCAACACTGCGAATCCGATTGAAGGGCAAGGTGTTCGAGCGGGCGTTTGCCGCACGAAGCAGCGACGAGGGTGACCGCCTGTTCATTGATGCGCACTTCACGCTGACGCAAAGCGGCCTCGGACTTGAGCAGTACAGTGCGCTTGGCGGCGGCCTGAAGGTTCGCGACGACTTCGACGCGTGGCTGCATATCGAGGCCGAAAACCTGGCTGGCGACTAGTGCTCAGCCACACTTTCTGACAACAGCTGCCTGACCTCACCGTCACTCGTCTGGTCGAACTCGACGTACCACTCGCCCACCGCATTGAAGATGGGCGGCTCCAGCGCCACAACGTAGCGATCGGTGATTGCTTCAAATACATGGTGAAGTTCGGGTGGCGCCACTGGCACGGCAACAATGAGTTTCGCCGCGCCGGAGTCACGAAGGGCTTCGATCGCCGCACGCATGCTCGCTCCGGTAGCCAGGCCGTCATCGACCAGCAACAGGGTCTTGTCCTTGACCTCGGGAAACGGGCGATCGTCACGGTAGGCTTTTTCGCGTCGCTGCAGTTCGGCCTGTTCACGCTCCACGACGGCTTCGAGTTGCTGCCTGTTGATACCTGCACGGCGGATCATCCGGTCGTGCAGCAACCTGGCACCTCCGCTCGCAATGGCACCCATCGCAAACTCCGGGTGACCGGGCATTCCAAGCTTGCGCACAACCAGGACGTCCAGGCGCGCATCAAGATGACTGGCTATTTCTGCAGCCACGGGTACGCCGCCCCGTGGCAGGGCCAGTACAAGCAGGTCATTGCGACCCTTGAGGTCGGAAAGCCTGCGGGCCAGTTCCTTGCCGGCCTCGCGACGATGGGTGAACCGCTTCAGCATGGCGTTCTCCCGAAAAGCAGGCTGTTCTTCCAGCATGACAAGCTGGCGGACAAGTTCAACCGAAAACAGCGTGTATTTTGTGGAATTGCCAACTTGACTAGAATGCGCTGGCAATCGTGCTAACCAACTGGCCATACAGGCCACAAGGAATATCGATGGGACGCTGGAGACCACCACCGGAACGATCCTCTCCCTACATTACCCGCGAGGGCCAAGACCGACTGGAAGAGGAACTCGACCGCCTGTGGAAGGAACGTCGAGACGTAGTCGCTGCCCTGTCAGCTGCTGCGGCCGAGGGTGACCGGTCGGAAAATGCCGAATACATCTACCGCAAGAAACAGTTGCGGGAAATGGACCGCCGCATTCGCTACCTGCAGAAGCGAATCCCGTCCCTCAAGGTTGTCGACGAACACCCCGTCGGCAGCGAACAGGTCTTCTTCGGCGCCTGGGTCACGCTCGAAGACGAGCAGGGAAAGGAAGTGACCTATCGCATCGTCGGTCCGGACGAGATCGACCCCAAACAGGGCTGGATATCGATGGACTCACCAATGGCGAAGGCATTGATGAAAAAGCGGGTTGACGATGACGTAATCGTAGAGACCCCTGAACGGCGCATGGAATACATCATCAATGACGTGCGTTACCAGTAATTTATGTTGAATATGAATTGCGTGATCTGTGATGCATTCACTGGCATTTGCTGCGCTGCGTACTTATCATTCGCGTGACTTTTCAAGGAAGCATCCCGCTTCATTCTCAGGCAAACCAAGGAGAGTTCGCATGAAGAAGGCAGTGATTGCACTGGCTACGCTTGCCGTTGCTCCGGCAGCCGCGTTCGCCAGCGACTTCAACTACAACTATTTCGATGGCGCTGTGGCATTCACCGAACAGGACAACAACGTCGACTCGACGGAATTCAACTTCGAGTACCGTTCCGACCTGGACGCCAGCGCGGTCGCAAACACCCCGGATAGTGTCGGCACCTTCTGGCATGCCGGTCTCAACCTGTGGACCCTGGATGACATCGATGCCGACTACAGCGACCTGTTCGGTGGCGTGGGTATCTACACTGCCGTCAACCCGGCGCTGGATCTTGGCGGTTACGCCGACCTGCAGTACGCCACCTACGAAGTCGACACGCCCTTCGGCACGTTCGACGATTCCGAACTGGCGCTCCGCATTGCCGGCTTTGGTCGCTTTGCTGCAACCGACGCGCTTGATATCGAAGGCGGCGTGACTCACAGCACCGCGTTTGATGGCTACACCGACCTGTACGCCCGCGGCATGTTCGCTGTCAGCCCGGAATTCCAGCTGGGCGGCGGCCTGCGTCTCGGCGACAGCGGCGACGGCTTTGAAGTGCGTGCCCGCTACAACTTCTGATCACTACTTCGATCGGATGTGAAAAAGCCCCGCCTTGTGCGGGGCTTTTCTTGTGGGGGCGCACGGTATGGAGGCTCGAGCTGGTCGAGAGACCTCAGTGCCACCTCTCCTCATCATCACCGGAAATCGGGAAACCCTCGTCATCTTCATCAGGTTCGATCACTTCAACCGCACCGGGTTTCTTGCGCCACAGGTCACCGATTACCGGATCTTCCTCTTCCGGCTGCTCTTCCCATTCATAGGTCTTGCGCGGCGGTAACGGATCCTGCGCACGCAGGAGAATCGCGAGGACAAGGCCAACCACGGCACCGAAGAGATGGGCTTCCCAGGATATGCCGACCTCACGCGGGAAGATCGTCATCACCATGCTGCCGTAGAGGAAGAAAACGGCCATTGAAATTGCAGTGGCGCGACGGTCCTTGCGCAGGATGCCAATCACGAAAAGGAAGAACATCAGCCCGTGCGTCAATCCTGACGCACCGAAATGCGTCGTCCCCGACTGGCCAAACAACCAGATACCCAGGCCTGAGCCAACCCACACGAGTGGAATGACCAGCTTCGAGGCCCGCGGGTAACTGTAGAGCGTCAACGTGCCGAGTATGACCAGTGCCGGCGTGTTGGCCACCAGGTGTTCCCAGTCGCCATGAATCAACGGTGCGGTCAGCAGGCCAATGAGTCCATCGACGTCGCCGGGACGAACACCCAGGCGCTGGAAGTTGGCATCAAGAAACCAGTTGAAGAAATGGATCCACCACACGAGCGCCGTGAATGCGACCGTGACAAGGCCGGCACGAACAAGCGACTGGCGACGCTGTTCGGGCGTGATGACATGCGGTGGTGAAATATCTTTCATGGTTCCCCGAGTGTGCAACAGGCGAAGCGCCACCGGAAGGCGGTGGCGCATGAGAATTACATGGGGACGATCAGGCGCAAGGCAAGCGCCCGGTAACGCGAATGATCAGGCGTGAGCTGCATTCGCGTCGTTGGTGGTATGGAAATACTCGCTGGTCTGCGCCATTTCCTCGAGCAGCTTGCGCAGCGTGCTCATGCGCAGATCGGCGGTCTGGATGCTGGCACAGTCATCGCACTGCGGGTTCTCGCAGGGGGTATTGGCATACAGCCACCAGTGCACGGCACCCGAAAGAATGCCATCGGCGATATCCCAGGGATCAGCCTCGGGATTCGCCTCAGCCAGCTTGTTGGCGAGTTCCACCACTTCGCGAGCGGCGGCTTCCTGGATGTTGTGGCTTTCCAGCATGGATATCGGCTCCGGGGTTTCGGCTATCTCGTTCCGCCGGCTGGCGGGTCGCGCATTCTAGCAAAGTATCGGTCGCCGCTGGGCAATTCCTGCCCACACTGAAATGAAATCCACCGTCACGGTATCCTCTGTCTCCCCGCCACCCGCAATACCAGGGAATATCCATGAACGACAGCCAGGGCGCTTTCGACCTTTCCGTCGACGAACTGCACGACTACTCCGCCGCGGTGAACCATTTCATGAAGGAATGGCTGGCACGTGAACCGGAAGACCCGATACTGGAATCCATCAGCGGCCAGGAGCTGGCCGCGGGCCTGGAAACCGGCCTGCCTCGCCAGGGCATGGAATTCGACGCCGTCATCCAGGAGTTCCGTGACTGGATTGCCCGCTACAGTCGCGCCAATGGCAATCCCCGCTACTTCGCCTATGTCTGCGCCTCGGCAGACCCCATCGGCGCGCTGGCCGATGCACTGGCCTCGGTGATGAACCAGAACGTCACTGCGTGGCGCTCGGCCCCGGCTGCCGCCACCGTCGAACGGCTCGTACTTTCCTGGCTCGATGAACTCGTGGGATTCAACGCCGGCGGCCACGGGGTTCTCACGGGGGGCGGCTCGCCTGCGAATTTCAACGCACTGGCCATGGCATTGCAGCGCGCGGCTGAAAACGGTCGCGATGACCGCCGGCAGTTCGTGCTCTACCTCTCGGCCGATACCCATCTCTCGCTGCACAAGGCCGGAAGGATTCTCGGCATCCCTGTCGACAATATCCGCGGAATCGAGCTCGATGAAGCGCGCCGCATGCGCAGCGATGAATTGCGAAAAGCGATCACCGCAGACCGCAACGCCGGGCTGCACCCCCTGATGGTCGTCGGTTCGGCAGGTACGGCAAACTGCGGCGCCATCGACCCACTGGACGACATCGCCAGCATTGCGGATGAAGAACAACTCTGGTTTCACATCGATGGCGCTTACGGCGCGCCCGCCGCCATGACGGAATCACACGGCTGGTTGCGCAATGCATTTGCGAAAGCCGATTCGCTGTCGCTCGACCCGCACAAGTGGCTGTATGCCCCGCTGGACATCGGCTGCAGCCTCTTCCGCGATGCCGATCTCGCACGCCGCACGTTCTCGGAAACCGCGGCCTACACCACCGTCGAACAGACCGACCCGCTGGAAGCGCACGCCTTCTTCGATTACGGCATGGAACTCTCGCGACGCTTTCGCGCGTTGAAGCTCTGGATGCAACTCAAGTTCCGCGGCAGTAACGCTATAGCTGCGCGCATCCAGGAGGACATCCGGCTGCGTGAACACCTTGATGCCGCCATTGCAGCCAGTGACGACTTCGAGGCCATGGGTTCGGATCTCAGCATCAGCTGTTTCCGCTATCGCCCGAACGGAATGGATGAAGATACATGCAACGCCTTCAACCGTGAGTTACTTGACCGCCTGCTGGCACAGGGCCGCTTCCTGCTTTCCCCGACGACGCTCGATGGTCGCTTCTGCCTGCGGATCTGTATCGTTAATTTCCGTACACGTCGCGAGGACCTCGACGAATTGCTGAAGACGCTCCGGGAAATCGCGTCTACGCTGAAAAAGGATTCCTGAACTTCAACGAGCCGAGTACCCATGCCTGATCTCGACCCGGTCATATTGCCCGCGCGCAATGCGCGCCTCGACGACAACACCGAAGGCCCTGGCATGCCGCTACGTCGCGCGCTGCCGCAGTCCAGGCGACCACGAATCGGCGCATGGTGTTTCCTTGATCACTTCGGCCCACATGACCTGGGCACGAACTCGCCCGGCATGCAGGTAGGGCCGCATCCGCATATCGGACTGCAGACTGTCACCTGGCTTCTCGACGGCGAACTCCTGCACCGGGACAGCCTTGGCTACGAACAGCGCATCCAGCCCGGCCAGCTCAACCTGATGACTGCGGGAAATGGCGTGACACATTCCGAGGAAACGCCGGCCGATGCCGAGCGCAGGCTGCACGGCCTGCAGTTCTGGATCGCGCTACCCGAGTCCATGCGCCAGTCCGATGCCGCATTCGAGCACCATTCCGAGCTGCCCTGGGTCGATCATGACGGCATGGCGGCGACACTTTTTGCGGGTAGAGCGCTCGGGGAGCAATCGCCAGCCACGCTGCACTCCCCCCTGGTAGGGCTCGACCTTCGATTGCACGATACGGGCCAGCGCAACCTCCCGCTGGATGGCAACTTCGAGCATGGCCTGATGGTTACGGAAGGCGAAGTGGAAATCGATGGTCATCGATTGCATGACGGCGCGCTTTATTACCTACCGCCCGGTCACGGTTTCGTGAAGCTGGAGAACGATGCACCCGCAAGGCTGGTCCTGTTGGGTGGCGAACCCTTCGAGGAACCACTGATCATCTGGTGGAATTTCGTGGCACGACGGCACGAGGAAATTGTTGCCGCGCGCGAAGACTGGATGAACGGCAGGCGCTTCGCACGGGAAACCGGATTTGCCGGAGAGCCTATCGACGCGCCAGAGATTTCTGCACGGCTGAAGCCTCGTTGAGTTCGGCAGCCAGCTCTTCGATCGGTGCTGGTCGCGCGATACCGAATCCCTGGCCGTAGCGGATTCCCAGTTCGCGAAGCCTTGCAATATCGTTGTCACTCTCCACCCACTCCGCGACACACCGCAGGCCGCGCAGCTCGGAGAGGCGCGACAGTGATTCGATTACCAGCGCTGCCGCATCGTCTTCACCAAGGTCGCGAACGAAGCGACCATCCAGCTTCACCTCGGTGACCGGAAGATCGCGGAGGTAACCGAAGCTGGCCACACCCGCACCGAAATCATCCAGCACGATGCCGAAACCCGCCTCGCGCAAGCGCAGCAGGCTGGGTGTCACCTGCTCAAGGCGATCAATCGCAATCGATTCGGTAATCTCCAGCGCCAGTTGCGCAGGCTGGAATCCGTAACGCGCAGGAAGCTCCAGGACCCTGTCGAAGAATCCGCTGCTGGTTACCGACAGGCCGGACACGTTCACATTGAGCCGCAGGTCGTGCCCTGGATGCTCACCAAGGAATTGCGCGGCACGCTCCAGCACCCAGCGATCGATATGTTCGATAAGCCCATAGCGCTGCGCCACCGGGAGGAAGTCAGCCGGCGAAACCGGGCCCTTGTCTCCACGCATGCGCAACAATACCTCGTAGCCGACCGTTTCAGTGGTCCCGTCATCGAAACGCACGATCGGCTGCTGGAACAGCATGAAACGCCCCTGCTCCAGTGCGGCCTGCAATTGCGAGACTTCCTGTATCCCGGCATGGAGATTCAGCATGCCCTCATCCTGGGGGCGATAAAGATGACTGCGACTGCGGCCCGCTTCCTTCGCGGTATAGCAGGCAACATCGGCACGTCCCAGCGCGTTTTCCGGGGTGTCGTCCTTGCCGGCGGGGAACAGCGTCACCCCGATGCTCACGCCGAGATTGAATTGCAGTTCACCCATGACAAAACGGAAATCGCCGACGACGCGCTCCAGGGATTCGGCGACTGCCATGGCTGCCTTTTCATCCGTACCTTCGATCAGGCAGGCAAATTCGTCACCACCGAGACGCGCGAGACTGACGGTTTCCGGCAGGGCATCACGCAATCGCGATGCGAGCTGCATCAGCATGCGATCACCCGCGATGTGGCCGCAGGTGTCGTTCACCAGCTTGAACTGGTCCAGGTCAAGGTAGAGCAATGCATGCTGCTCACCTTCCCCGTGCCTGTGCATTCGCTGCAGGGCTCGTTCGAACTCGTAACGATTCAGGAGACCCGTCAGCGAGTCATGCCTGGCTCGGTAGTGCAGCTGTCGACTGATGCGATCACGCTCGGTAAACAGCGCAGCAAGCAGGTAGCCCGTAATTGCCGTCGTTGCGGTAAAGAGGATGCGCAGGATTGCATCGGTGATTGACGGTTCATGCTGCTGGGCAATGGCAATCACGACGGCGCTGACCAGCGTGGAAGCCAGGGCTGCGCCCGCAATACCCCCCGTGACTGCCGCGGCCATGACGAAGGGCAGGAGCAGGAACACAAGGCTGTATTGCGCAGCCGACTGCAGCAGCAGGATGCCTGCACCCACTACCGCCAGGCCGAGGAGCGACAGGTACAGGGAACGGCGCCGGCTGCGATGCTCGACAAGGCTCGGCTTCCACGCCGTAACCAGCGGCGTGAAGACAAGCAGGCTGAGTGTTTCCGACAACCAGTAATTCAGGCTGCCATACAACACGACCATGACATCGAAATTCGGGTAGAACGGCGAGACCAGCAAGTGCACGGGGACGGCAATCGCGCTCACGGTCACGGCAGCGAGACCGAAACGACCGATGTCACTCAGGCGGGCAAAATCCGGGCGCACGTGGAGCCTGCGCAGCAGTGCCAGGAGGCTCAACGCGATCACCACCTCCATCACCCCGACGATGACGGCCAATGACAACGGATTGTCCCTCGCCACGATCAGTGCCACGTTCGCGACGAAGATGGCAGGCCAGTAGCGGCGGCCGAACATCCACAGCAATGCCACCCCGACCGGCGTCGCCGGCCATGCGGGTGCGTACTGGATACCTGGCTGCAGCGCGACGGAGAAGCACGCAATCAGCGTCAGCAACAGGCTGAAGGCAAGGTGTCTTGGAATTTCCCCGCGCGGCAAGAGGCGGTCAGGTGAAAACGTGGACAAGCAGGAACTCCATCAGAAAGGGTTGTCTCGACGTCAAACGATGTCAGGCTGCGCTGCGTACGCAGTTACGGCCCGCATGCTTCGCATCGTACAGGGCCTGGTCGGCCCGGCGCAGCAAGGACTCCACCGACTCTCCCTCGACATATTCCGCGACGCCGGCGGACAGTGTCACATGCGGAACCGTTGCGTGTTCATTGATGCGGGCCTCCTGCGAGGCGCGAAGGCGCTCGGCGGCCCTCTCGGCTCCGCGAAGATCGGTATCCGGCAGTAATGCGATGAATTCCTCGCCACCGTATCGCCCGAATGTCCCGTTGTGATCCTGCTGCGCGACCACCATGTCCATGTCGCGAAGGGCCTCTTCCATGAACTTGCTGAATTCCTGCAACAGGCGATCACCGGCCGAATGACCGAACTTGTCATTGACCTGCTTGAAGTGGTCGAGGTCGATGAGGATCACGGAGAAGGTCGAGCTCTTGCGATGGTGTCGCGCAATCTCGCGCCGCAGGTTGGCCATGATGTAGCGACGGTTGTACAGGCCTGTCAGGTCGTCATGTTCTGCCAGCGTGCGGATGCGTTGCAGGGCTTCTTCAAGCTCCTGGTTCCGGGCCGACAATTTGTAGCGAAGGCTGCTCACGTAGGACCCGAACAGCGTCGTCCAGAGAAGGACACCACCCAGGATCGTGACGGAAACGATATAGAAGCCTTCACTGAACAGGCCAGGCTCGGTGATCCGTTCGTAAAGGACCAGCGCCACGTATCCGATGAATGCCAGTGCGGCGGAGATGAGGAACTCGCGCTTGCCCAGCGCGAAGATGCCGAACAGCAGCACGATCATGAACACCGACAACACGACGCCACGGATCTCCCGCGAAACCGCAATCAGAAGCAGGCTCCAGCCAAGCGCAACCAGCATCTGTGCCAGCGTCAATGACGGATCATTGAGCCTCAGGTTCATATCGAAGCGAATGAGCAGGTAAATGATGACCTGGGTTGCGAGCAGCGCAACCCCGCTGGCAACCATCCAGAAGACGGAAATGTCCAGCAGGCCGAACCACAGGCAAAGCCAGCCAATGCCGTACCACATTGCATACGAGGAGAGGGACATGAAGAAACGCCGCAGGCGCAGGCGCTGGTCCCGCGACGGCTGGCTGCCGAAAATCCATTGTGTCAGCCCCGTTGGCATCGTGCCCCCGTAGTCAAAACATCCCACGAAGCCAGTATATGTCGAATTGCACTGCAACACGCCACGGAGGAAGGGAAAGTCCGGATTTGCTAGCATCGTCGGCCATCCATTCGAACCAAATCCACTTCACGGGAATCAGCATGAGTGACGAACAGAACGCCAGCCAGGATCCGAAAATGGACGCCGCCAACCTCTACCGGGAAGAGACCGTTACCGACCTGAAGGTCGGAACGCTGCGGGTCCTCACACCGATCACACCGGAAGGTGATCGTGACGAAACACGCGA
>JAWWBT010000017.1:0-23416 GCA_033720815.1 Gammaproteobacteria bacterium
ATGCCCGGTCAATGATGATTGCATCGCACGTGCGGAAAATCGCCAGGCGGATTTCCCGGGCAGGAAGCCGAAAAAGGCCTTGCCGGAACGGCGCGCGAACTGGCTCGTGATGCGAGATGGTGATGCCGTGCTGCTGGAGAAGCGCCCGCCGGAGGGAATCTGGGGTGGGCTCTGGTGTTTTCCGGAAGCAAAGGATGATGCGGTGCCTCGCCAGGCCGAGCCGCTGGAACCGCTGACGCACACCTTCAGTCACTTTCGCCTGCACATCCAGCCGCTGGCGGTGCCAGCCGATACTTCGGTCGCAGACCGCGAGACGGTCTGGTATAACACCGCCCAACCACAGAACCTCGGTCTTGCCGCGCCGGTCAGCAAGTTGCTGGCACGGCTGGTCGAAGACTGAAACATTGGGAGAACGACATGGCTCGAATGGTGAATTGCGTAGTGCTCGGTGAAGAAGCGGAAGGACTGGATTTCCAGCCTTACCCCGGCGAGCTGGGCAAGCGCGTTTACGAGA
The DNA here is from genome assembly GCA_033720815.1 of Gammaproteobacteria bacterium. GTDB lineage: Bacteria > Pseudomonadota > Gammaproteobacteria > Natronospirales > JAJUFS01 > JAWWBS01. The sequence continues at coordinate 515 of JAWWBT010000017.1, forward strand.
ACGTGTCGAAGGCGGGCTGGGCGCAGTGGATGAAGCACCAGACCATGCTGATCAACGAATACCGTCTCAGTACCGTTGATCCGGAGGCCCGGAAGTTCATCGAGCAGGAAATGGAAAAGTTCTTTTTCGGTGGCGGTGCCGAAGCCCCGGAAGGTTACGTCCCTCCGGAGGAGGGCTGAGAGCAATCGCCCGAAGAAGGCTGATAGTTCTCGCGACCGGTCAGTCGCTCGGTCGCAGGTACTGCACGCTGAACATGTCGCGTGCATCCGTCCATGCCTTTTCAACGGTGAATCCCGCCTGCGCGGCAAGCTTCGCGAAACGATCAAGCGTGTACTTGTAGCTTGATTCGGTGTGAATGCTTTCGCCCTTGTCGAAATGCAGCGTCTTGCCACCGATATGCACATCCTGTTCGCGCTCGCTGAACAGGTGCATCTCGATGCGATGTCGTGATTCGTTCCAAACGGCCTCGTGCCGGAAGGCGTCACGATCAAAATCCGCGCCGAGTTCCCGGTTCAGCCGGTCAAGCACGTTCAGGTTGAATTTCGCAGTCACGCCAGTCGCATCGTTATAGGCACGCACCAAGATGTCGCGGTCCTTTTCCAGGTCGACACCCAGCAATACCGCACCACCGTCACCGGCCAGCTTGTGCATCACCTTCAGGAGATCAATCGCATCTTCCGGGTCGAAATTGCCGATGGTGGAACCGGGGAAATACACGATATTTCGCAACGCCGGCTGTGACGGTTCGGGCAGGTCGAAGTCACTGGTGAAATCGGCACAGACCGGTAGGATTTCGATGCCGGGAAATGCCTCGGCCAGCTTTTCCGCGCTGGCCATCAGGTGTTCGCGCGATATTTCCACCGGCACGTAGGCCGCGGGATCATCCATGTTCTCGAGCAGGATGCGGATCTTCACTGCCGAACCGGCGCCCGGTTCGATCAGCATCGCGTGCGGCCCCAGCAGGTCCGAGATTTCATGGATGTTGTCTTCCACGATCTGGATCTCGGTACGCGTCGGGTAGTACTCCGGCAGTTCGCAGATCTCGTCGAACAGTTGCGAGCCACGTTCATCGTAGAAGTACATCGACGACAACCACTTCGGCGAGTCGGTCAGCCCCGCCATGACATCCTTCATCATTGCCGCGCGGTCGGGATGGAAATCCTGCAGGTCGAGTTCGGAGCTTGCATTGTTCACGTTACTTTCCTGTATTGGCTCGGGCTTACACGGCGCGTGCAAGCCGCAGGCCGGTGAACTGCCACTGGTCGGCAGGGTAGAAGAAATTCCGGTAAGTCGGGCGTATGTGCGAGGCACTGGTCGCGCAGCTACCGCCACGCAGCACGAGCTGCGAACACATGAACTTGCCGTTGTATTCGCCCACCGCACCTTTCGCGGGCTGGTAACCGGGGTAGGCCGAATAGGCGCTTCGCGTCCATTCCCACACGTCGCCGTAAACCTGCACGGCGTCATTGTTCCCGGAGGCAGGCGCAGGATGGTAGCGGCCGTCGTCGGCGAAATTGCCCTTCACCGGGTAGCGGCGCGCCCACACTTCCCATTCGGCTTCGGTCGGCAGGCGTGCGCCCGCCCAGGTGGCGAAGGCGTCGGCTTCGAAATAGCTCAGATGGGACACCGGTTCGTCCGGATCCATTTCACGGACACCGCCGAGCGAAAATTCGTGGCGATCGTCCAGCCAGTAGAACGGGCGGCGCCAGCCGCGCTCGTTGACCGTGGCCCAGCCTTCAGACAGCCAGTATTCCGAACGTTCGTATCCGCCATCGGCAATGAACTCCACGAATTCACGATTCGTCACCGGGCGGTTCGCGATTTCATAGGGCTGCAGGATGACATCGTGCGCCGGACCCTCGTTGTCGTAGGCGAAGCCTTCGCCATCGAAACCGATCGTCACGCGATCCGAAGGGCCCTCAATAAAGCGCAACTCGGGAGCCTTGCCCTTAACCTGGCCACGCGCCTGCGGCAGCTTGTGGAAGGCTGGCTGCAGCGGGTTCTTCGAAAATACATGCTTGATGTCGGTGAGCAGCAGCTCCTGGTGCTGCTGTTCATGATTGATCCCGAGCTCGACCAGCGCCATCACGTCGGCGTTGTCACCGTGTTGCTCGATGAGCGAGTGCATGTGTTCATCGACGTGCGCACGGTAGTCGAATACCTCGTCAACCGTCGGTCGTGTCAGCAGGCCGCGCTCGGGTCGCGCGTGCATCTGGCCGACCTGGTAGTAATACGAGTTGAAGATGAAATTGAACCGATCATCGAAGACGCGGTAGCCGGGCAGGTGCGGCTGCAGCAGGAAATTCTCGAAAAACCACGTCACGTGCGCGAGATGCCACTTCGTCGGGCTGACATCCGGCATGGTCTGCACGACGAAATCTTCGGTTTCCAGCGTACTCGTCAGCGCCTCGGTAAAGGCGCGAACCGCACGGAAACGCGCGGAAATTCCGGTTTCCGGTGCAGATGGGATGGAATCAGGAGTCGCGGCCATAGGGTTTCCGCTCTCGAACTGGACCCTCAGGTTATCCGCGCCCTCTATGGGGTGTCAAAATGGCGAAAAATGCCTCTCTCCCGGGCTCCTGGTCTTGACTCGGGCGGCCCTGGTCGGTTTAATACCCGCCTTCGCAAACGGGCTTCGCGCCAGGTTTTGCGGAGAGGAAGCGAAAATATCGTTTCCGGCCAGGTAGCGGGGTCGCGTAGCGACAAGGTAGGCGGGGTTGGAAATCCCTCTCCGGTCCGCACCGGCAACACAGTTTTAGGCCAGGTAGCTCAGTTGGTAGAGCAGGGGATTGAAAATCCCCGTGTCGGCAGTTCGATTCTGTCCCTGGCCACCATTTCAGGAAAGCCCCGCCACCGGCGGGGCTTTCTGCTTTCCTGCCCGAAATTTCCTGTACATGGCGCGTGCCCGTCACGCGGACACTTCCTGCAGTTATCCCGCCTTTCCATTTGCAAGCGGAACCCGCATGGGGCAGTTTTGTCGAACCCCTTTTGCGCGCCATTGTGGCGCTGCAGCCTGATCCTGAATTCACCTTGTAATAAGGAGCCCCTGGATGCGACATCGGAAAGCTTCACTGATTTCATCGTTGCTTGCGCTGGCAATGACTGCGATGCCCGGCATATCGCTGGCAAGCGATGGCTCGGCCACCGGCCCGGCAATGATCCCGAATGCCGGTGAGCACGACAGTGCCATTCCTGCGCCGCGCGATGTCTTTGGTTTCGAAACCGGCGCGCAGCACGTGCGCCATGACCAGCTGGTCGAGTATTTCGAAACGCTGGCCGAATCTTCCGATCGCGTGATGCTGGAAGAAACCGGTCGCACGCATGAAGGTCGCAAGCAGTTGCTGGCGATCATTTCCACGCCGGAGAACCTCGCCAACATCGATAACATTCGCGAGCAGCATCTCGCAGCCGTGCGCGGCGAAGCGGGTGCGCGCGATGGCAAGGTGGTGCTCTGGCAGGGCTACTCGATCCACGGTGACGAATCTTCGGGTTCGAACGCGGCGCCGCTGTATGCCTGGCACCTTGCGGCGAGCAAGGATCCGCAGGTAGCGAAGATGCTGGAAGACGTGATCGTACTTATTGATCCGTCGCTGAACCCGGATGGCATGGGTCGTTACGCAGCATGGAATACGTCGCGCCGCTCCGAGGTGCCGGTAACGGATGAGAACCATGCCGAGCATGACCAGGCATGGCCAACGGGGCGCGGCAACCATTACTGGTTTGACCTGAACCGCGACTGGCTGCTGCTGCAGCACCCGGAAAGCCGAGCGCGCGTTGAGGTGATGAACCGCTGGCGGCCGCACGTATTTACCGACCATCACGAGATGGGCAAGGACTCCACCTACTTCTTCCAGCCGGGCGTGCCGGAACGCACCAACCCGCTGACGCCGTCGCGCAACCAGGAGCTCACCGGCCTGATTGCCGAATTCCACGCGAAGCACCTCGATCGTGAAGGCCGTCTCTATTACACCGAGGAATCCTTCGACGATTTCTACTACGGAAAGGGTTCGACCTACCCGGACATCAACGGTGGTGTCGGCATCCTGTTCGAGCAGGCATCGACCGATGGCCAGGCCATCGAGACGCCGTTTGGTGTGCGCCCGTTTTCCAAGAGCGTGCAGAACCAGCTGATCACGTCGATCAGCACGCTGGATGCCGCGTACAACCTCCGCAATGAACTTCGCGATTACCAGGCGGGTTTCTTTGCCGATGCGCGCGACGAGGCCGATGGCGCCTGGGTGGTCGGCAATGCCGGCAACCCGGCACGCATGCAGGCATTCCTCAAGCTGCTCGCCGGTCACGGCATCCGCTTCCGTCCGCTGGAAGAACGGCTGATTCGCAATGGCCAGGAATTCCAGCCGGGCCAGGCTTGGGTGATCCCGGCCGAACAGGAGCAGGCGCGCCTGATCGAAGCGATGTTCGAGATGCGCACGCAGTTCCCGAGCAACATCTTCTATGACGTGTCGGCATGGACGCTTCCTCTGGCGTTCGACCTGCCGTTTGCCCAGCTTACCGGGATGCCGAATGTCGGTGCCTGGCATGATGCCGCGCCATCAATCGAAGGCAGCTTCAGCCCGGAACTCGACGCCGTGGCCTATGCCTTCCGCTGGAACAGCGACCATGCCGCACGGGCACTGCAGTCGCTGCTCGCTGACGGCATCATCGCGATGGCCGCAACGGATACGCTGGCGGCGAAGACCCCGAAGGGCGAGCTCTCGCTTGATCGCGGCAGCATTGTCGTGCCGATCGGCGTGCAGTCGAATCGTCGTGGTGACATCGTCAAGCACCTTTCTCGTGCGGCGAAGGAATTCGGTATCGACGTGCATGCAATCTCGTCTGGCCTCACGCCGCGCGGCATCGATATCGGTTCGCCCAGCCTCGAAGTGCTGGAGCCGATCAAGCCGCTGCTGGTCATCGGCAACGGCATGAACCCCTACGAGGCCGGCGAGTTCTGGTACATGGCGGATACGCGCATTGGCCTGCCGGTCACGCATGTGCGTCGCGATGACCTTTCGCGTGTTGATCTCGGTGATTACACCCACGTGGTCATGGTTGGCCACTGGGGCGGCCTGGACGATTCGCTCGCCGACAAGCTGCATGGCTGGGTGAAGTCTGGCGGCGTGCTTGTCGCTCAGCAGAATTCCGCCGAGTGGGTGACCGAGAAGGGACTGCACATGAGCTCGCGTGATGCGGAAAAGGAAACGGAAGAGGAAGAAAAGGAAACCTCGCCGCGTCGCAATTACGAAGACTTCCGCCAGGATTACGCGAAGACGCTGATCAGCGGCACGATCTTCGCCAGCGATGTCGATACCTCGCATCCGCTGGCCTATGGCATTGCCGATCGCAACCTCCCGGTGTTCAAGGATCGTGAGGAAACGCTGGCGGTGTCGGATAACCCGTACGAGACGGTGGCGCAGTTCACCAGTGATCCGTTGCTGGCGGGTTACGTCTCTGCCGAACGCCTGGCAGAAGTATCCGGGACGGCTGCGGTGGTTGCTGATCGCGTGGGTTCCGGCCTCGTAGTGCGTTACAGCTTCGATCCGCTGTTCCGTGGTTTCTGGCATGGCAGTCAGCGTCTCATGGTCAACACGCTGTTCTTCTCGCAGCTGGTTGGACAGACGCCGGAAAACTGATCGGGTATTGCAGTCACGAAAAAAGGCCGCGCTATGCGCGGCCTTTTTCTTTTCCTGCGTGCGAATTCTTCAGAACTCGAAGCGCTCGATGAATACCTGCGAGTCACTCCAGGAATACGGCTCGGGCATTTCGTCACCGGGCCGAGGTGGCAGCTCCAGTGAAGGCGGCAGGCCATCGCGGAACGAGGTCGCATCCAGTTGCAGCACCTGGTCGCTCTCGACGGTGAACAGCAGTTCGAAGCCCTCGTCCGGCATCCCGACCCAGTAGATCGTCCAGTCTTCGCCGGCATCCAGTGGTGGGCGAGTGACGGGTTCGCCATCGACATGCAGGCGGCGCACCGAGTTCGCATCGCGGATCCTGAGGTAGCCGCGCGCGGCACCCGGTTCACCCTGCATGCGAACACGAAGCTGTCGCTCGGTATCGTTTGCGGCATCTTCAAGCAACGTCATCCCCATTACACCCGTTGCTGTTCCCGCCAGTTGCTGCAGGTAGGCATCCCGGTCGCGAATGATCCAGTGGGTCGGCATTTCACGGTGCGTTGCCATGCCGAGGATGGATTGCTGCCAGGTCGACAAGGTGGCATCGCCTGCACCGATAAAGCGATGGCCTTCAACCGCATCCTCGATGACGAACAGCTGTGTCGGTCGGGGATGCCTCTCGTTGAATGGGTTCACGGTCGCCAGCATGGGGGCGATTGCCAGGCCCAGGATGAGCACCGCCAGCCCCCAGCGCGACTCTGCGGCTTCCCTTGGCGGGAAGAGGGTTTTCGCCACGATGGCAAGCAGCAGCAGTGGCAACGCGACAAGCACTGGCTGGGCGTAACCGAGTGCAAGGTAGAACATGTAGATCAGCAGGCCGTATGTCGTGAGCACCGGCAGGAGGACCAGCCCGCGATAGACCGGCGACAGCGGTCGGTTGGATAGCGTGGCGACCAGTAGCGTTGTTGCGACCAGCACCAATGGCCAGTTGAACAGGTAGGCCGCGGCCGGTTCCAGCAGCAGTGCAGCGATGCCCAGCAGGATCCATAGCAGCAGGTTGCCTGCCTGCTGTTCGGAGGTTCGCACGCGATCACCCAGCAGGAGTACGGCACCGCCGCCGAGGAGGATGGCAATGATGCTCGCTGCAATGAGGCTGATGCCCAGCGAATGCAGGCCGAGCAGCATCACGATGGCGACGGCGCTGGCTTCGATGTTGCTGATGGCTTGTCGCAAGCGGGCGGCGAGCCATGCAAAGGTGCCGGTCGCGATGAGTAGCCAGGCGATGAACCAGCCCTGCGATTGAGCGAGCAATGCGCGAATGGCGTCCTCGCTGCGGGTTTCCACGAACAGCCCGAATGCTGCAGCGACGGCAAGCGCTGGAAAGACCAGCAGGAAGACACTCGTCGCCAAGCCACGGAGGCTGCCCGCAACCGAAATTGCTCCCCGGCGCCATGCACGGACCGAGAAAAAGCCCGCCAGCAGGATGCCCGCCACGAGTACGAGAATATCGACGACTGCCGGATAGCTGACAAAACCATGAGTACCGAAGACATTGAAGTAGGCACGATCACTGTCGCTAGCCAATGGCAGTTCGGCATCGGCAAGGTGTCGCGCGAGCGGCAGCGCATTGTCACCCAGCTGCTGCAGGGTTCGCATGGAGAGGTTTTCCGGCGTATCGGTTGGCGAGTGGTAGTCGAAGAAGCCATCGAGGTAGGCGAAATTCATGCCGGCCTTGCCGTGTTCCAGCGAAATCGAGAAATCCGTGTCATTGGGCATGCGGCGATAGATCGCATCGGCGAGCGAGGTGCCCGAGGGCTGCTTCGCGTGACCGGAAAGGGTGCGGATCAGGCCGGCACTGCCCGGGCTCGACTGGAACATCAGTACCGGACCGCGTGAACCCCGCGCCTCGAAATTCAGGACGGTTCCCACTTCGCTTGCGAGCGGGTGGTCGCGGAAGAACGCCTGTGCGCCGAAGAGACCCGATTCTTCACCGTCCGTGAACAGGAAGATGATGTCGTTGCGGAAACCCGACGTCCCAGCGAGTGCGCGGGCCGTTTCCAGGAGGGTTGCGGTGCCCGAGGCATCGTCACCGGCGCCCGGTGTCAGCGGCCGTGAATCGTAGTGAGCCATCAGCAGCAGCGACTGGCCTCCGCCACTTCCCGGGAGCCGGGCGATCACATTGCGGACCCTGGCGAACCGCGATGTTCCGGGGCGCGACGCCCGCAGGTAACTCACGGTCGCGTCCTGGACCTGCGTATCCAGCCCCAGCCGGCGCAGTTCCTCGACGAGGTAATCCCTCGCGACATCGTGGGCGATACTGCCGATGGGCCGCGGCTGCGCGGCGAGGAAGTTCACGTGCTGCATGGCGCGCGTTGCAGAGAATTCCGCGGCGGGCGCGTCGCCCGGCAGCGGGTCGGCGGGCCGCGCCAGGAGTATGGCGAGCGCGATGCCGCCGAGCAGGAGGAAGGGCAGGGTCGCGCCCCGCATCATTCGTCTGGCCTGTCCTTGCATGGTTATCCCCGGATAAGCTGGATCTAAGGGCACTCTAGGCGATCCGGTGCTGCGGTGCAGGCAATATCAAAAAAATCCCCGTCACCTGGGGACGGGTGACGGGGCAGGGGTTGCGGCCTTTTGGGGGTGGCCGCAGGGCAGGGACTTGGTCGAGGGTCGAGAAAATCACTAGCCTTACTTTTACAGTAGTCCTACACAGGTCCTTTTCAAGGGCTTGGCCACATGAAGATTTTCTGAACATGGACAAGTTGTGTGTGGATAAGCCGGTCGGGCATCTGCTGTTTCGTGATAACCATTTCACCCAAGCGACTGAAAGATGGCGGAAACTTGCTCATTACGGATATTGATAGGGCTGTGGACAACTTCCTGCATAACTTGTACGAAATGTATACGCAATTGGTGGTTTTTTGCCCATCCGGTTTTGGTGTTTTTACATAAGCAATATGTGCTGATTCGGCTTGCGTGCCTTCATCGCGCTAACTACACCTAATAGATGATCCTTGCCCTCCCACTGGAGACCCTGATGAAGCCGATTTCCCTGCCGTTCGTGCTGGCGTCCGTACTTTTCCTGGTCGGCTGCGCAGCCGACCCGCATCGACCCGCCTTCAGTCTCGCCAGTGATGAAGCATTCGATGTAGCCGGCATCCAGGCTTACGCGGACGACCATCGCGATATCTACAGGCACATCGACACGAATATCGAAACACACCTCGGCGAGCTGCAACGCTGGGTCCGGCAGCGTTCGATCAGTGCGCAGGATGACGGTGTGGATGCCATGGCAGAAATGCTGCGTGCCGATCTCGAAGGTATCGGTTTCACCGAGACCAGGCTGGTTGAAACGCCCGGGCACCCCGGGGTCTGGGGGTATTACGATGCAGGCGCCGAAACCACGCTGCTGGTCTACATGATGTATGACGTGCAGCCGGTGGAAGATAACTGGTCCATCGATGACCCTTTTGCAGGAACGCTGGTAGAGGATGGCCGCGGCACGGTTCTGATGGCACGCGGCGCGACCAACCAGAAAGGACCACAGCGTGCATTATTGAATGCGTTGCAATCGATCATCGCGGTACGCGGCGACCTGCCGGTGAACGTGATGGTGCTTGCGGAAGGCGAGGAGGAACTCGGGTCACCGAACTATCCGCTGCTGGTATCGCGATTCGAATCACGCTTGCGCGGCGCCGATGGCGTGTTCTTCCCGATGAACCTGCAGGATGCCGAAGGCAGGCTGACGCTGAACCTTGGCGTAAAGGGCATTCTCTATTTCGAGCTTGAAGCGCAGGGCGGTGACTGGGGTGGTCCTTCGCAGTTCGAGATCCACGGTTCCTACAAGGCCCTGGTTGATTCGCCGACCTGGCGCCTGGTCAACGGCCTTTCATCGCTGGTCAGCGACGATGGCAATACCATCGTGGTACCCGACTATTATGAGGGTATCCGTCCGCCCACGGTAGAAGAGTCACGGTTGGTCAACGGGCTCGCGGAATCGCAGCCGGATCCAGGTGCCGCCATGCAGGCGATGGGAATCAGCCGTTTCATCGATGATGTGACGGGGCGCGATGCATTGCTCGAGCTTTACTACCAGCCAACGCTGAACATTGACGGCCTGGTGTCCGGATATACCGGGGAAGGTGTGAAGACCATCCTGCCGCATCGCGCGCTCGCCAAGGTGGATTCACGCTTGCCTTACGGGCTTGATCCTGATGTCCAGCTGGAAAAGATTCGTCGTCACCTGGATGCGGAAGGTTTCGGCGAACTGGAGATCCGCAAGCTGTCGGCCTACCCGGCGTCGCAGACATCGGTCGAAGCCGACATCGTGCAGGCAGCCCTGTCGGTGTTTGCGAAGTACGGTGAAATTACTGGCGTGGCGCCACGGCTCGCCGGTTCCGCCCCTTTCTACCAGTTCACCGAGCGACTCGATTTGCCGATGGTGTTCGGTGGAGTCGGGAACGGTGGGCGCGCCCACGCGCCGGATGAATACATGGTGATCTACCCGGCAGCCGGTTCGGCGGTCGCCGGGCTCGCGGACATAGAAAAGAGCTACGTGGATATGCTGTTTGCCTTTGCGAAAATGAAGGCAGGCAATCAACGGTGATCGACCACCCTATCCAATAAAGGTCGACACCATGGCGTGAGAACGCCGGGCTGGAGATGAAGATGGATGACGAACGCAGTGAGGCCTTGCGTCCCGCTGGCGACCCGCAGGTAGAGCGGCACCAGCGCGTTCGTGAGAAGCAGATCCTGACAGCATTGGCGGTCTACGTCAGTGCGCTGATACCGTTTGCCTACATCAACCACCTCGGCATGCTCAATCTCACGACGGACATGAAGATTGCCGGCGTGCTCGCCGCGTTGATGACGAACGCGATATTCCTGCTGCTTATCCGCACCCGCATCAACCTGATGTTCAAGGATCCGAGCATGACGCTAGCGCAGGTGCTCATTGCCTCGGGCTTCGCAACGCTTTCTGCGTGGAGCATGGACCAGCCGGCGCGGATCTTTGCGCTCACGCTTTTCCTGCTTGCGTTCCTCTTCGGTATCTACACGCTGAAGGTCAGGCAGTTCCTGTTCCTGACTCTTATGGTTGTCCTCGGGTACTCGTCCGTCGTTGTGCGCGAGTACGTGCTCAGTAATGGTGGGCGCAGTTTCCGCATCGAATTGATGAATGCTCTCGTATTGACGACGAGCCTGGTATGGATGTCGCTCGTAGGTGGATATGTATCCACCCTGCGGCGTCGCCTGGCAGCCCAGCGCCGAGAACTTGCTGCAGTTGCATTCATCGACCCGCTTACCGACCTGCACAACCGGCGCTACGTGACGGAAGCACTGGAAAGGGAGCTCGCGCGAATCCAGCGCAGCAAGGTCAAGACTCTATCGATAGCCCTGCTCGATATTGATCATTTCAAGCAGGTCAATGACCGCTTTGGGCATGCTACCGGCGACCAGACACTGGTCGAGCTTGCCGAAATCCTGAAGGGCGAAATGCGCCTCATGGATACGGTAGGCCGATTCGGTGGCGAAGAGTTCATCGTGCTCATGCCCGATACGAACGAGCGAGGTGCCGAGGTTGCCATGAGCCGCTTGCGCCGAAGGGTCGAGGCGACGCCCGGGCCTGCAAGAGGGGTAACGCTTACGGTATCGATCGGCATTACCGAGTTTCGCGAAGGCGACACCGTGGAGAAGATGCTGCGCCGCGCAGACGAGGCAATGTATTCCGCGAAACGGGCCGGCAGGAACCAGTTGCAGCGTGCCTCCGACCTCGACTGATACGCTGCCCGCGCAGTGATGTAGCGATTTTTCCGCAACGCAAGTTGGCGCATCCCGGGCGGCGACTATACTGGAAATATGCGTTCATCCCGGTGTTTCAGTTCAAGGAGGTGCGCCATGCGTCTCGTAATACTCTTCACTTCAGTTTTCATGCTTGCTGCCTGTTCCACGGTTTCGGACTCGCGATTTGCTGATCGAGCCGAGTTCGATAATTTTGACGCTGTGCTCATAGATCCAGTCGGTGTGGATTTTTCCGAGGATTGGAAGCCGATGCGTCCACTTTCTCGCGTCGCAATTCCGGAAAGCGACGTCGAGCGGATCCGCGAAAGGATTCGCCGGGTGTTCAACCAGGAGTTTCGCGCCTCCCTGGAGCGCCAGGGGATCCGCGTGGTTGATGAGCCGGGACCGAATGTCCTGCGTATCACGCCGGCACTTCGCGACGTCGTAGTGAGTGCGCCCGCCCCGCAGGATAACTATGGCGATATCTATGCCCGTACCGTAGGCGAAGCGACGCTGCTCGCAGCGTTCTCGGATTCACAGAGCGACAAGGCATTCATGCTCATCGAGGATTTCCAGCGCGGACGCCAGGTCGAAGTGCTTGAACGGGCGAGCCAGCAATACAACGACCAGCGCTTCGGACAGATGTTCGAGCAGTGGGGGTTACTCATCGGGCAGGAATTGCTCGGCCCCCGTTACGCAGCCAACTGATTGTTGAACTGATATCATTTCCCTGCGACCCCGGCCTCGCGCCGGGGTTTTTGACTCTTGATGCCATGAACTGGAGTGCGGGGACACATGTCGCAACATCGCTGGACCACTCACGAACTTGTCAATACGGTGACGCATGCCGCCGGTTTCCTGCTTGCGCTGGGAAGCGTGCCGGTATTGATCACGCTGGCCGCGGTCAACGGTTCGGCCCGTGAAGTCACGACGTTCAGTATCTACAGCGCGACGCTGATCCTGATGTACCTTGCGTCAACGCTGTACCACGCAGCGCGCCCGGGACGGGTGAAGGATATCCTGCAGGCGCTGGACCACATGGCGATCTACCTGCTGATTGCAGGCACCTACACGCCGTTCCTGCTGGTCGGGCTCGGCGACATGACAGGCTGGATTCTCTTTTACACCCTGTGGGGCCTGGCACTGGTCGGTATTGGCGTGAAAGTGTTCTTCACGAACCGGTTCGACCTGGTGTCCACTCTTGCGTACCTGCTGATGGGGTGGGCTGGCCTTGCGGCAATCGGGCCGCTGTACGAAAAACTCCCCGGGCCGGCATTTGCCCTCGTGATCGCGGGCGGGCTCTGTTACACGCTGGGTGCCGTGTTCTATGTCTGGGAGCGGTTACCGCACAACCACGGAATCTGGCACCTGTTCTGCCTCGCGGGCAGCGTTACGCAATTCATCGCGGTGTTCTTCCTGCTACCGTAGCGTCAACCGTTATTCGTAATGGACGGTGAAGCGATTCCGCCCCCGCTGCTTGGAGGCATAAAGCGCTTCGTCCGCCCGGCGATAAGCTGCCTTGAAACCGAAACGCCGATCAATGCGGGCGATACCCACCGAAAGGCCCAGGTGAACCGGTTCACCGCGGATATCGATCTCCAGGGCATTCACCGCGTCGATCATGACCTGGGCAACAGTCTCGGCACTCGATTTTTCCATGCTGCGAATCACGAGCAGGAATTCATCGCCGCCGATCCGCACGAGCATGTCATCACCACCTGCCGTTGATCGAAGTATATCGGCGATCTGTCGCAATACGCGGTCGCCATGCAAATGGCCGAACCGGTCGTTCACCGCCTTGAAGCCATCCACATCGATAACCATCAGGAAGTAGTTCTGGCCCTCTTCCCAGTTCGCTGCCTCGTGGCGGACCTGTTCAAGGAACCATGTGCGGTTGCGCAGGCCCGTCAGCGGGTCGCGTGAAGACTTGTCGCGCAGGCGTCGACGTTCTTCAACGTCGCCGGTGATGTCGACCGCGAGCACGTAGATGCCGTCTACCGAGCCATCGAGTCGACGACTGGGGTTGTAGCAGACCTTCATGACCTTGCCGCCGACGGCCGGGTCGCCCGGGTCGACTGCCTCGAGTTCGAATTCCTGCGGCTCTCCTTGCAGCGCGCTGCGAAGGAATGGCTGGATCAGCTTGTAGGTTGAAGGGGTCAGCACGTCCTGGACCGGCCTGCCAGTGATCTCTGCCTGCGTAACGCCGTATACGTCGGCGTATTTCTGGTTGACGTATCGATACCGTTGTTCGGTATCGACGAAAGCGATAAGTGCAGGTACCGAGTTCGCCGTGCGCGCGATGGTTTCACGGTTTTCGCGCAAGCGGGTGATCGCGGCGTTGCGCAGCAGTTCGACCGTCAACCATGACGCAACCAGGTCAATGAGTTCACGTTGCACCGGGCGGAGCCCGCCAGGGGATGCATGGCGAGAACCGATGATCAATGCGCCACAAAGGCGTTCTTCAACCATGAGTGGAACGAGGATTGCAGCCCGGATTTCGTCATCCAGCAGTCGGCTCGCCGCATTGCTGGTGGTCGGGAATCGACGCTGGCTGAGGTGTTCCTCGGGGTTGATGCCATCCAGCAGTGCGGCATGGGCTCGCGCACTGCCTTCGGTGAGGCGTCCCCGGCGGTCCATGCGATGCACGGTAATCAATTCGCGGCCATGGCTGCGACAGAAGGCAATGCCATCTGCAGAAAGCAGTTCACGCAGCAGGTTCATCATCCGCTGCGCCTTCAGGTCGAAGTCCAGTGAAACGTCGTTTGCCACCTGCAGGTAGCGGGCCGTCCAGTTGCTGGTTTCCTCAAGCCGACGCGACAGGCTCAGGCGATCCTGCTGGTTGCGTTCCAGCTCATGCAATGACGCCTCCAGCTGCAACCGAGTCTCGACGGTATCTCGCAACAGGCGGTGCTGGTTGCGATGCAGGGACGACATCGCAACCACGTAGAGCAGGACAGTGGCTGCGAGATAGCCGGCGTACGGTGGCGTGTACCAGAGCAGCGCCAGCAGCAGGCCTGACATCGTGGGCAGCATGAAGACGGGTAGGAGGAAGCGGCTCGGCGCAAGGGATGTGGTGGCGCCGGCACCGATTCCACCGAGGATGATGAAATACAGCGCGAGCTCATAGGCTGTGGGCTGGCCTGCGATGAACGGCAGGCTTCCCCAGATGAGTCCGGAGGTTACCAGCCCGGCAGCAAGGCGTAGCGTCGGCCTGGTGGTGTCACCTTCCACCGGGATCGGGGTTGTAAACAGCCGAATCAGCGAGACGCTCACCAGTACCAGCCACCACAGTAATACGGGGGCGCTACGATGGGTCATGCCGAGAAGGAGGGCCGCAACGGTGCCGATACCGATAGCCGTAAGCTGAGCGGTACGTGCCTGCTGGATCAGCGCAGCAGCAAGCTCGCGCTGGACAGCATCTTCTCTGATACCTGTCTCGCCTGTAGCGAGGGACGCTTCCATTGAGCGGTTCTCCACGTGGGGCCGCCCATAGGGTCCTGCATGGTCGGCTTGACCTATTGAGGATATTCCTCGCCGCGCCTCGGCAGTGGGTTACACTGTTAACAATTGTTGCAGAATGACGCTAAGCTAGGTTTCTGCACGTTGTTGCTGGGGGGCAACATGATGGACAGCCAGACAATCGATCCTGCCGACCTGCGTTCACTGATCGCTGATGTGGATCCGGCAATCCTGCAGTTGCTTCCTTCCTACGTTGCCAATCGCCATGCCGACCTTGAAGTCCTGGACCGCTCGATTGCAGAAAACGACATGACTCGCCTGCGTCGACTTGGGCACAACCTGAAAGGATCGGGCGCAGCCTATGGCCTGCCACCGGTTTCCGAACTGGGTGCGGGCATCGAGGACGCGGCGAAACGCGAAGCCATTGGAGACCTGAAGCAATTGCGTGGCGAGCTGGAGCAACTTGTGATGAATCTCGACGCCGTCCTTGTGGACGCGCAGTGATGGAGAGACAGGGAATGAGAATCGCACTGCTGGAAGATGACAGGGACCAGGCCGTCCTGCTGAGGCAATGGCTGGAAGAAGATGAACATCGCGTCCATCACTACGAGACGCTGCAAGACTTCCAGGACGCCATTGCTCGCGAAAGCTTCGATGCCTTCCTGCTGGACTGGCTCCTGCCGGATGGCACGGGCCTGGACGCACTCAAGTGGCTGCGCCAGGAGCGCAAGGATGACACGCCGGTCATTTTCGTGACGCAGATGGATGAAGAAGCGCAGATCGTGGAAGCCCTCGGAGAGGGTGCGGACGATTACATGATCAAGCCGGTGCGCAAGGCCGAGATGCTGGCCCGCCTGAAGGCGGTAACCCGACGCCTCGCTGGCGGTGATGATCATCTTGTCGAGCTCGGTCCTTACGTGATCGATGCAAAGCACCGTTCGGCGAAGGTGGACGAGGAAAAAGTGGAGTTGACGGCGAGGGAAGTCGACCTGGCTTCCTTCCTGTTGCGCAATCCCGAGAAGCTGCTTTCGCGTCGGCATATCCTCGAGAACGTCTGGAACCTGCGCAATCCCGATATCAACACGCGAACTGTCGATACTCACCTGAGCCGCCTGCGCCGCAAGCTGCAGCTTGATGGTTCGAATGGCTGGAAACTGGTGGGTATCTACCAGTACGGCTACCGGCTGGAAAGCCAGCCGGAGTAACTCCGGAAATTCAGCCGGCGGCCTGGAGTTCCTGCCAGATGGAGCGGATCTCGTCGGCCAGTCCCATCGGGTCGAAGGGCTTCTGGATGACAGCGGCCGCTCCCGCATCCAGGTACTCCTGGACTTCATTCGGCTGCGACTTGGCGGTGAGGAATATCACGGGAGTCTCTGCTGTCGACGGCAGCTTGCGCAATTCGCGCATCAGCGTCAGCCCATCCATTCCCGGCATCATGAAATCGAGCAACAGGAGTTGCGGGCGGGCCTCTTCCGCAACCGCGAGCGCATCCGGTCCGTTACGGCACAGGGTGACGTCAAGCTTTCCGATCTGGCCGAGAGAGAGCTCGAGGATTCGCGCGATGTCCTCTTCATCCTCGACCGCGAGGATGCGCTGCAGGTCTGCGCTGGTGGATGCGTTCATGAGGCGATTCCTGTACGAGGCGAAGGATTGTTGACGTCCGAATCCTCGGCGAGCGGCAGTTCGAAATAGAAACTTGTCTGGCCCGGCCGCGATTCAAAATCGATGTCGCCGCCCAGGTGTTCGATAATCGACTTGCAGATGCTCAGGCCAAGGCCGGTACCGCCGACTCGTCGGGTACTCGACGGTTCACCCTGGACGAACTTGTTGAAGATGCGCTTGCCGATGTGGTGGTCCACGCCTTCGCCATGATCGGTTACCACGACCCGCACACGGCCCTCGCCAGGTTTCACTTCGATATCAATCACATCATCCAGGGCACCGTGCTTCGACGCATTCGACAAGAGGTTCGTCATTACCTGGTTCAGGCGCGAACGGTCACCCAGCACCATGGCGTTTTCGGGCTTGTCGTGCAGCCGGAACGTCACGTTGCGCTCGGTTTCCAGGGGACGGTTCTGCACGATCGCTTCATGCACAATGTCGCCAATATTCACGCGCGTGACGGACTCTTCGAGAATTCCCGACTCGATCTTCTCGATATCGAGCAGGTCGTTGATCAGGCAGATCAGCCGGTCACAGTTCGATTGCGCGATGGTTGCGAGGTCGTGGGCTTCGTCGGTCAACGGGCCACTGACACCCGAGGCAAGCAAGGCGATCGCACCATTGATGGAGGTGAGCGGGGTGCGTAGCTCGTGGCTGACGATGGAGATGAATTCGTTCTTCAGCCGATCGGTGTTCTTGCGGTCGGTAATGTCTGCGGTGGTGCCGAGATAGCCGGCGGTTTCACCGGACTCGGTCTGCAAGCGGATGGTTTCGCCGCTGACCCAGGTCGTTTCGCCGTTCGGTTTCTTGAAGCGGAATTCGCGTCGGAACGGCCGGCGCGTTGCGATGCTTTCCTGCCATTGCTCGAACACTTCCGCAAAGTCATCCGGATGCACGGCAGCGAGCCAGCCCTGGTCCCGGGCGGCGGCATTGCTGATGCCGGTCTGGTCGGACCACGCCCAGTTCACCAGCTTGCAGTTGCCCTTCTCGTCGGTCAGGAAGAGGCCGACGGGCGCGTTGTTGAACAGGGTCTTGAAGCGATGCTCGGATTCCAGCAGCGCCTGCTTGAAGCGGCGCTCGTCCGAGGCGTCGACCGCAACGAAGAGGTATCCCGCAAGCTGGCCTTCCTCGTCCAGCAGGCTCTGTACCGAGGCAAACACCGGCACGTTGGAGCCGTCGGCATTGACGTAATTCCAGTCATCCGCGGAGGAATTGCGGCGCCGTGCGTGCGCCAGCAGGGCATCCAGTTCGTTCGCCTCGTCAGGCAGTTCGGTGAACTCCTGCTCCAGCCGGCGGCGAATCTCGTCGACATCATGGAACAGCAGCGGGGTTGCCTTGCCGATCACGTCGTCGGCGTCGTAGCCCAGCAGGCGTTCTGCCGCCGAGTTGAAAAGCTGCACGATACCCGCCGCATTGGTGCTGATCAGTGCAAAGGCCGCCGAGTCCAGTACCGCGGTTCGCACGGCAAGCGCCTGGGTCGTGAGCCGTTCGCGATTGGCACGGCGCGAGGCATCGCGGAAATTGACGGCCAGGAAGCGCTCCTCGCCGGTCTCGAATACGGCGAGGTCGAGGTCGATGGGCAATGCCTGGCCATTGGCCTGCAATGCGGCAGCGCGGCGATGAATGTGCCGCAGCCGATGAATCGGCATGCGCTCGATTTCCTCAAGGAACAGGCGGAACTCTTCGAGGTAGGGGCGAGGGGTGATGCGCAGGACGCTCTGGCCGGCGAGGTCATCGGCGTCGTAGCCCAGGAAATCCGCAGCAGCGTGATTGATTTCGATGATGCGGCCGGCCATGTCGACGACGAGCAGGCCGCCGGCCATGGCCGCGACGGCGTGGTCGCGCAAGGCGACGTCATCGCGGTCGGGTTTTCCCGGCGGGGCCGTTGTGGTCTCCGGCCGGGTCCGTTGCAGCCAGTTCCGCAGCATCTTGTCTCCTGACGTTTGCCTGATTGTATCTGAATTCCCGCGAATGATAGGAACTGAGCCACATTGGCTAGAATATGCCCAAGGTGGTTAAAAAAGTCGCAAACGGGAATATTGCGCCCAGAAGCGCGATATCCTTGGTGATGCCAATGTCATCAAGGGCTCCAACGGTTGTTGTGGCGCAGCAATTGGCTATTCTTCGACCAATGGTGACTTGAACAATCGTTTGAATTCGGTAGGGTGAAGATCAGCCAGCCTTTATTTTCAATCGCTTAGCTCATCTTTCGGCCTGTCCTGACGGGGCAGCGCAGTGTGGGCGACGCCTTGGACAGGGATTCCCGAATGTCGCAGTACAGCCACAAGACGCTCCAGCCACGCGGCCTCTACCAGCCGCTCGACGTCCACTCCAATTGTGGTGTCGGTGCCGTCGTTTCGCTTGATGGCAGCCCGAGCCAGGGCCTGATTGATGATGCGTTGACCATCCTTGCGAACCTTGACCACCGCGGAGCGCGGGGCGCTGAAGAGAACACCGGCGACGGCGCCGGCATCCTCCTGCAGGTCAGCGATGATTTCTTCCGTCGCGAATTCGAGGGCCTGGCGGGTATTGAGCGCTATGCCATTGGCCAGGTCTTTCTCGACCGCGATGACGAGCGCCGGGCCTGGCAGCAGCAGGAAATCGAGAACCGTATCGCCGAGGAGGGCTTCCGCCTCATCGGCTGGCGCGACGTGCCGACCGACAACACCGGCCTCGGCCAGACGGCGATCGAATCGGAGCCGGTCATCTGCCAGCTCGCCATCACCCGTGATGCGATCGACGACACCGAATTCGATGGCGCCGTCTACCTGTTGCGACGCCTCCTTGAAAATGACGCCGACCAGGTTCGCATGGATGGCGGCGAGTATTTCGTCTGCTCGCTCCACCGCCGCCTGATCGTCTACAAGGGCCTGCTGACCTGCGGCCAGCTGCGCAGTTACTACCCGGACCTGTCCGACCCTGACATGAAGAGCGGGCTCGCGATGGTGCATGCGCGATTCTCGACCAACACCCTGGGTGCGTGGTGGCTGGCGCAGCCGTTCCAGCACTGCGTGCATAACGGCGAGTTCAATACCGCTCGCGGCAATCGCAACTGGCTCAAGGCACGTACCGTCGACCTGGCGAGCGAGCGATTCGGTGCGGGTATCGACAAGATCAAGCCGGTCGTATCCGAGCATGTCGGCAATTCCGACTCTTCCAGTTTCGATCGCCTGCTCGGCCTGCTGGTCAACGCCGGACGCAGCCTGCCGCATGCCTTGCGGATGATGATCCCCGAGGCCTGGCAGAAGGATCATGATGTCGAACCCGCTCGCGCGGCGTTCTACGATTATCACTCCACCCTGATGGAAGCCTGGGACGGGCCGGCTCTCGTGGTCGCCAGCGACGGCGAGCGTGTTGCGGCCATCCTGGATCGCAACGGCCTGCGTCCGTGTCGCTGGACCGAAACCAGCAAGGGCCGCGTCATCATCGCATCCGAAGCGGGTGCGCTCGGGCTTCCGCCGGAAGCCGTGGTCCACAAGGATCGCCTTGCACCGGGCGGGCTGCTTTACGTCGACCCGGCGCGCGGCAAGGTCGTGCCCCAGGAAGAGGTCTTTGCGGAGCTCGAGAAGCCGCACTACGCGGAATGGCTGGCGAAGAACCGCCCCAGCCTTCGTGATCGCGTTGCGTCGAGCCGTCACGAAACCATCGACGGTGGCGACCGGCAGGAACGTGAAGCACTGCAGCGGTGTTTCGGATACACGGAAGAAGGCTTGCGCTACCTGCTGGCACCGATGGCCGAAGAGGGCATCGACCCGGTCGGCGCCATGGGCAGCGATACGCCGCCGGCGGCATTGTCTGCACGGACGCGTTCCCTGTTCGATTTCTTCACGCAGTTCTTCGCACAGGTGTCCAATCCGCCGATCGACCACCTTCGCGAATCGCTGGTGACGTCGCTCAGCGTTCACCTGGGACCGCAGCGCAACCTGCTGGAAGAAACGGCAGAACACTGCAGTCGACTGCTCGTCGATTCGCCGGTCCTCACGCCGCATGAATTCGATGTCGTGAAATCGATGGATGAAGCGCCACTGACCAGCAAGACGCTCGACATCACCATCGATCCCGATACTTCGCTGGAAGCGGGCATGCAGTCGTTGCGAAAGGCAGCCGTGGCCGCCATCGATGCGGGTGCCGGTATCCTCGTGCTCTCCGATCGTGATGCCACTTCCGAGCGCAAGCCGTTGCCAAGCCTGCTCGCGACCAGTGGCCTGCATCATCACCTCATTCGTGAAGGCATGCGCCATCGCGTCAGCATCGTGGTTGATTCCGGCGAGCCGCACGTGGTGCATCACCTCTGCACCCTCCTGGGTTACGGGGCGGATGCAGTACACCCGTGGCTTGCGTTCCGCACCGTGGTTGCCGACATGCGCGAGCGCGCCGACGCGGCGCGCAGCATCGCCAATTACAAGAAGGGCCTGGAGAGTGGCCTGCTGAAGGTCATGGCGAAGATGGGCATCTCCACGGTGGAGAGTTACAAGGGTGCGCAGATTTTCGAGGCCATTGGCCTCGACGAGGATTTCATCGAGGAATATTTCGCGAACACGCCGTGCAGCGTGACCGGTATCGGTATCGATGTGTTCGATCGCGAAACGACGTTGCGTCATCACGATGCCTTCCGTCGCCGCATCCCGGGCGACGCCGCGCTCCCCGAGGGCGGAGACTATTACTGGCGTCGTGATGGCGAGCTGCACCAGTGGAACCCGCTGACCATTGCGAAACTGCAGCAGGCGGTGCGCAACGGCGATTACGATTCCTATCGTGAATACGCGGCGTTCATCAACGAGCAGTCAGGCCGCCTGCAGACGATCAGTGGGCTGATGGATTTCTCCATCGACCCGGCGAAATCGATCCCGGTTGATGACGTCGAGCCGGTCGAGGAACTGGTGAAGCATTTTTCCACCGGTTCGATGTCGTTTGGCTCGCTCAGCCAGGAAGCGCACGAAACACTGGCGATCGCGATGAATCGCCTCGGTGGCAAGTCCGGTACCGGCGAAGGTGGCGAGCAGCGGGAACGGTTCGGCACGGAGCGCGAATGCACCATGAAGCAGGTTGCATCGGGTCGCTTCGGCGTCACGCTGGACTACCTGAATCGCGCCGAACAGATCGAGATCAAGATGGCGCAGGGCGCCAAGCCGGGCGAGGGTGGTGAACTGCCTGGCGGCAAGGTCGATGAAGGTATCGCCAAGGTGCGCTTCACCGTGCCGGGTGTGGGCCTGATCTCGCCGCCACCGCATCACGATATCTATTCCATCGAGGATCTCGCGCAGTTGATCCATGACCTCAAGTGCGCGGCACCGCGTGCCGAGATTCACGTCAAGCTGGTTGCACGTGCCGGAATCGGCACCATTGCTGCCGGTGTGGCAAAGGCAAAAGCCGATGCGATCCTGGTGAGCGGTGATTCGGGTGGCACCGGTGCGGCGAAGAAAACATCCATCAAGCATGCCGGCGCGCCGTGGGAACTCGGTCTTGCCGAATCCCAGCAGGTGCTCGTTGCGAACCGCCTGCGTTCGCGCGTCACCTTGCGCGCGGATGGCGGCTTCAAGACCGGTCGCGAAGTTGCCGTTGCAGCGCTGCTGGGCGCCGAGGAATTCGGTTTCGGTACCGCGCCGCTGATCGCGCTCGGTTGCATCATGCTGCGCAAGTGTCACTGCAACACCTGCTCGGTTGGTATTGCTACCCAGAACCCCGACCTGCGCAAGCGGTTTGCCGGTGAACCCGAACACGTCATGAACTACATGCGTTTCGTCGCAACCGAGCTGCGCGAAATCATGGCCAAGCTCGGCTTCCGCCGCCTGCGCGACATGGTCGGGCAGGTCGGCAAGCTGAAGCAGCGCGACCTCCCGCATCCGAAAGCCGTGAAACTGGATATCTCGAAACTGCTGGTGGAGCCGGAAGAAGGGCTGGAGACAATTCGCAGCCGCGACCAGGACCACAAGCTCGGTGACCAGGCCGACCAGCGGCTCTGGGAAGATATCGGTGCGGACCTTGAGAAGGGTGAACGCCTCATCGTGGAACGTGAAATCACGAACGTGAACCGCAGCTACGGCACTTTGCTTAGTGCTGATGTGCTCTCCTCCGGCATCGAGCTGGAGGATGACCAGTTGCACGTGAACCTGCTCGGCCCTGCCGGCCAGTCACTGGGTGCCTTCCTTGCGCGTGGCATCACGCTCGACCTTGAAGGCGAGGCAAACGATTACGTCGGCAAGGGCCTTTCCGGTGGCCGCGTCATCGTGCGTCCGTACCGGGGCGCAACCTACGCGGCAGCGGAAAACATCCTCATCGGCAACGTTTCGCTCTATGGCGCGACTGCCGGTGAGCTGTACGTCAACGGCCAGGCCGGCGAACGCTTTGCCGTGCGCAACTCCGGTGCCACTGCGGTAGTGGAAGGCGTCGGCGA
>JAWWBT010000018.1:0-23277 GCA_033720815.1 Gammaproteobacteria bacterium
CCGCCTGCTCGATGGTGACGACGAACTCTTCGCCCAGCTCGAAGCTGCGGTATCACCTGATGTCATCTGGGATTCGAAAGCCTTCTTTGCGGCGAAGTACCAGGAACAGCAGGACCGGCACGAGAAATTCAGTTTCACCGCCCACCAGCTCGAACCCCACGTTAAGGAAGCGCCGGGTGGGTTGCGTGACATCCAGACAATTGCCTGGGTTGCGCGCCGCCACTTCGGCACTGATTCCTTGCGCGACCTGGTGGATCGCGGCTTCCTCACCGAACGCGAATTCGAAAAGCTGCTCGACGGACTTCACTTCCTGTGGCGCGTGCGCTTTGCACTGCATTGCCAGTCACGTCGCCGCGAGGAACGCCTGCTCTTCGACATGCAGCTCCGGCTCGCCGAGCAGTTCGGTTACAGCGATGCCGACCATGGCCGCGCGGTCGAACAGTTCATGCAGCATTACTATCGGACGGTGACGGAAATCAGCCGGTTGAACGAAATGCTGCTGGAGCTTTTCGAAGAAGACATCCTGCTGGAAATCGACGAGGAACCCGAACCGATCAATGCCCGCTTCCGGGTGCGAAACGGTTTCCTCGAAACCACGCATGATGAGGTTTTTCGCAAGGACCCTTCCGGCCTGCTGGAGCTGTTCCTGCTGCTGCAGCAGCATCCGGAAATCAAGGGTGTCAGCCCCTCGACCATCCGCCTGGTTCGTCGCGACCGTGACCTGATTGACGAGGATTTCCGCAAGGACAAGCGCAACCGCAAGCTGTTCATCCGCATCCTGCGTGAACCACAAGGCGTCACGCACGAACTGCGTCGCATGAACCGCTACGGCATCCTCGGTCGCTACATCCCTGCCTTCGGCAACATCACCGGTCGCATGCAGTTCGACCTGTTTCATGCCTACACGGTCGACGAACATATCCTGTTCGTCGTATCGAACCTGCGCCGCTTTGCCCTGCCCCGCTACGACAGGGAATTCCCCTTCTGTAGCCGGTTGATGCAGAAACAGAACAAGCCCGAACTGCTCTACCTCGCCGGACTCTTCCATGACATTGCCAAGGGGCGCGGCGGCGACCATTCGGAACTCGGTGCCGTTGATGCCGAGGAGTTCTGCGTCGAGCACGGGCTCAGCCGTTATGACGCGCGCCTTGTCGCCTGGCTGGTGAAACATCACCTCCTGTTGTCGGTAACCGCACAGAAGAAAGACATCAGTGACCCACAGGTCATCCTTGAATTCGCGCAGACCGTCGGCGACCAGTTGCACCTCGACTGCCTGTACCTGCTGACGGTTGCCGACGTGCGCGGCACGAACCCTGACCTGTGGAATTCGTGGAAGGCGAGGCTGTTCCGTGACCTCTACGAGGCAACGCGCAAGGCACTGCTGCGCGGTCTCGAAAACCCGATCGACAAGGAAGAGCTGATCAGCGATACCAAGGACGAAGTCATGCGGTTACTCGCGCTAGCGGGTCGGGATGTGCGGCCGCTGACAGAGTTCTGGGAAAGCCTCAACGAGGAATATTTCCTGCGACATTCCGCGGAAGAAATCTCCTGGCACGCAACCATCCTGCTGTAAGACGAAAACGACGACATCATCGTGCGCCTGCGCCGGCATGCAGACATCAGTGGTACCGCCGTGTTCATTGCCGCCAACGACGACGGATCCCTTTTCGCGCAGGTCACCGCCGTTCTCGACCAGATGGGACTGAACATCGTGGACGCCCGCATCGTGCTTGTCGGCGAAGGCCGCAGCATGCACACCTATACCGTGCTGGAAGACAGTGGCGAACCGATTACCGACAGCGCGCGCGAGGAAGACATCCATCGTTCACTGGTTCGTGCACTCGGCAGCGGGCAGAAACCGAAGGCAGTGGCACGTCGCCTGCCACGCCAGGCGCGCATGTTCGACACGCCTTTACGAATCAATGTCTCCCAGGACGATGAAAACCAGCGCACCGTACTGGAAATCATCGCAGCCGACCGACCGGGCCTGCTCTCGGAAATCGGACGCGTATTCACCGATAGTGGTGTGTACCTGCATAATGCGAAAATCGCGACCGTCGGTGAACGCGCCGAAGACGTATTCTTCATCACCGACTACATGGGGCGACCGATTACCGATGATGAAAAGCTGCAGCAGGTCATCGACATGCTGCAGGAACGACTGGGCCACGTTTCAACGCAACGCTGAAGCAATCGGGCCATACCATCACGACACTCACCGACAGAAGTGAAGTCAGGACAATGAATCCCAACCTGAAGAAACTGAAACCTTATCCCTTCGAGCGACTCGCCCAGCTGAAGGCGGGCTGCAACCCACCCGCCGATCTCGACCACATCGCACTGTCAATCGGCGAACCGCAGCACGAGCCGCCGGCCTTCGTCATCGACGCATTGCACGCCAACAGCGCCGGCCTGGCGGCATACCCGCAGGCGCGTGGCCTGCCCGAGTTGCGCGAGGCCATCGCAAACTGGTTGACCCGGCGCTTCAAGCTGGAAGAAGACCAGGTCAGCGCCGACGCGCATGTCGTGCCGGTCAGCGGCACCCGCGAAGGGCTGTTTTCCTTCGTGCAGGCCGTGGTCGACAGCGAAACTCCGCTACGGGAAGGTGCCGAACCACCATTGGTGCTGATGCCAAACCCGTTCTACCAGATCTACGAAGGCGCGGCGTATCTTGCCGGTGCCGAGCCGGTGTACCTGAACACCACCGCAGAATCCGGGTTCCTGCCGGATATCGACAGCGTTGATGTGGAAACCTGGAAACGCTGCCGCGTGCTGTTCATCTGCTCACCAGGCAACCCGACTGGCGCGACGATGGATGAAGCCTATTTCCGTCGGCTGATTGAACTGTCCGACGAACATGATTTCATCATTGCGTCGGATGAGTGCTACTCGGAACTCTATTACGACGAAAACCGGCCGCCCGAAGGCCTGCTTGGAGTGTGCGCGAAGATGGGTCGCAGCAATTTCCGCAACTGCGTCGTCTTTCATAGCCTTTCGAAGCGTTCGAACGTGCCGGGCATGCGTTCGGGCTTCGTCGCGGGTGATGCCGACATCATGGCGGGCTACCTGCTGTACCGCACCTACCATGGCTGCGCGATGCCCATCCCCTCGCAGTTGGCCAGCGTGGAAGCCTGGAACGAAGATTCGCATGTTGCCGCGAACCGCGACCTGTACCGGAAGAAATTCGATCTCGCGCGCGATATCCTCGGCACGGTAACCAGCATCGAGATTCCGCCCGCGGCGTTCTACCTGTGGATGGAAACGCCGATTGACGAGGAAGAATTCGTGCGCCGCCTCTATGATGAACAGAACCTGACCTTGCTGCCGGGAAGCTACCTTTCGCGCGACACGGCACAGGGAAACCCGGGCAAGCGACGCGTACGCATTTCGCTGGTACCGGACCTCGAGCGCTGTGAAGAGGCCTTGCACCGAATTCGCCGCTTCATGGAAACGCTGTGAAGTTCATTGACAATTGATATCGCATTGAAACAGGAATGACATCGTGAACGAACTGAAGACCATCATCGAACACGCCTTCGAGGAACGCGCCGACGTCACTCCGGCCAATGTCACGGATTCGCTGCTGGAAGCCATCGGCGAAGCCATCAATCTCATCGACCGCGGTGAGGCACGCGTCGCCGAGAAGATCAACGGCGAATGGGTCGTGCACGAATGGTTGAAGAAAGCCGTGCTGCTGTATTTCCGCACGCATGAAAACGATGTCGTTGATGGCGACATCACCCGCTTCTTCGACAAGGTGCCGCTGAAGTTCGAACACTACAGCATCGATGATTTCCGTCGCGATGGAATTCGCGTCGTACCGCCCGCCATCGTGCGCAAGGGGGCGTTCATCGACAAGGATGCGGTGCTGATGCCCTCCTACGTGAATATCGGCGCGTTTGTCGGCAAGGGCACGATGATCGACACCTGGGCCACTGTCGGCTCCTGCGCGCAGATCGGCAATAACGTGCATATCTCCGGCGGTGCCGGTATCGGTGGCGTCCTTGAACCTTTACAGGCGACACCGACCATTATCGAGGACAACTGCTTCATCGGCGCGCGCTCGGAAGTCGTTGAAGGGGTGATTGTCGAGGAAGGTGCGGTGATCGGCATGGGCGTATTCCTCGGCCAGTCGACGCGCATCTACGATCGCGAGAAGGACGAGATCATCTACGGTCGAGTACCTGCCGGTTCCGTGATCGTGCCGGGCTCCCTGCCTGCCGAAAATGGCAAGTACAGTCTCAACTGCGCGGTCATCGTCAAGAAGGTGGATGAGAAGACACGCAGCAAGGTCGGTATCAATGAGCTCCTGCGCAACGCCCAGGAAGAAGCATGAAGTTCTATGGCCTGAAAAACTGCGATACCTGCCGCAAGGCACGGCGCTGGCTCGATGAAAACGGCATCGCGCACGAGGTCTTCGATGTGCGCGAGGACGGTTTCATGGCCGATGACCTCCTGCGCTGGCGCGGACATCACGAATGGGATGCGCTCCTGAATCGTCGCAGCACGACCTGGCGTAACCTGCCCGATGCCGACAAGCAGGCGGCAAGCGACGATGAATACCAGGCACTGCTGCTTGAACACCCGACGCTGCTCAAGCGACCGCTGGTGGAAACCGATGAAGGTGTACTGGTCGGGTTCAAGCCGGCCGACTGGGAAAAGGCACTGAAGTGAATCCGACTCTCGAACTCACCGCCGAACTGATCCGCCGCCGTTCCGTCACGCCGGAAGATGCCGGCTGCCAGGAACTGCTGGCGAACCGTCTCGCGGCCATGGGTTTCACGATCGAGCACATGCCGTTCGGCGACGTGCAGAATTTCTGGGCAACGCGCGGTAACGATGGCCCGCTGCTCGTCTTTGCAGGGCATACCGACGTGGTGCCAACCGGCCCCGAGGAAAACTGGCAGTCACCACCCTTTGAGCCCACTGAACGCAATGGGCGACTTTACGGACGCGGTACTGCCGACATGAAGGGTGGACTTGCGGCAATGGTAACTGCGGTCGAAGCTTTCCTGCATGAGCATCCCGACCATCGCGGGCGAATCGGCTTTCTCATTACCAGCGACGAGGAAGGCCCGGCGCGCGATGGCACCCGCCGCGTGGTTGAAACCCTGGCGGAGCGCGGCGAGAAGATTGACTGGTGCATCGTCGGAGAACCGTCCAGCCGTGATCGCCTTGGTGATCTCATCCGCGTCGGCCGCCGCGGTTCGCTGAATGGCGTACTCACCGTAAACGGGGTGCAGGGCCACGTGGCCTACCCTGACCTCGCAAGAAACCCCATACACGCCGTCATGCCGGCGCTGGCGGAACTGGTAGCCATTGAATGGGACCACGGCCAGCCGCCTTTCCCGCCGACCAGCCTCCAGGTGTCCAATTTCGATGCGGGCACTGGCGCGGAAAACGTCATTCCAGGCTCGGCGAGTATCCGTTTCAATTTCCGTTACTCCCCTGCGCAAACGGTAGAAAGCCTGCAACAGGGCGTCACACAGGTACTGGACCGCCATGGGGTTGATTACGACATCGAGTGGCGCGAATCGGGTCGCCCGTTCTACACCGAACCCGGCACACTGATTGAAGCCGTCGATGCGGCCGTGGAAGGCGTTCTCGGAATCATTCCCGAGCACAGTACCGGCGGCGGCACTTCGGACGGTCGCTTCATCGCACCTGCCGGTGCCGACGTTGTCGAACTCGGATTGATCAATGCATCCATTCACCAGGTCGATGAATGGACGAATGTCGGCGACCTTCACCAGCTGTCGAACGTCTACAAGCGCATACTCCACGAGCTTCTCGCCTGAGTTGCACGTCAGCCGAAACAGAAAAAGCCCCGGATTGCTCCGGGGCTTTCTGGTTCACAACCGGACTTTGCCGAATCAATTCCTGCGAAGGACCAGGGTGAAGGCGGCCCAGGCTCCCAGGGTAATGAAAGTCACCAGGGTCCACACCGGCATGGAAAAGCCCAGGAAGGTCCAGTCGACCTCCGCGCACTCACCCGATCCAGTAAACACCATGCGCAAGGCGTCGCTGAGCGGAAATACGTCGAGCATGTAATCCAGCCCCGGGCCGCAGGCCGGAACCTGGTCAGCCGGCAGGTTCTGCAGGTAGATGTGCCTAGTGGACACCGAGCCGCCACCTATCGCCGCGAGCACGGCGAGACCTCCATAAACGCGTCGCCCTGCCGGCGAGTTCGGCGCATGGAGGGTAGCGACCAGGAAGACGAGGCCAACCGCCATCACGCCGATTCGCTGGAAGATGCACAGGGGGCACGGCTCATAACCGAGAACGAACTGTGCAAAATAGGCGTATGCGAGCAAGGCAACGCAGGCGAGAAAGCCGATGAGACTGGCGTTGCGGGTCTTGAAAAGCGTGTTCATGCCGGATTGGGCCCTGTCATCAATGTATGGAATGAAGCGCCAGAGAATACCGGCTGCGAGCGACTCAATCCAGAGCAATGCGGGGCGCGGCCAACAGGCGGTCAACGCGCTGCCGGATGGCGTCACGCACATCGCGAAAATCCGAACCACCCATGCCCTTCGGATCAGGCACGTCCCAGTCCACCTGGAGCCTTGCCTTGGTCAACGGACATTCGATTGGGCCACCCAGCGTCACGAGATAATCAAACTCGATATCCGGGAGTTCGTCCAGCGCGCGCGTGAAATGCTGGCTCATGTCGTAGCCCAGCTCGCGCATGCTGTCGACGGCGGCAGGGTCGATACCCGCGGCCGGCTCCGGTGCAGCGCTGTAGGCCTCCACGCCTTCCGGGCCCCGCATGCTGGCGAAGGCCTCCGCCATCTGGCTGGCCGCCGAATTGTCCTGGCAGACGAAAAGAATCCGTAACACTGACACGATTCCGCATGAAACCTGCCGC
The DNA here is from genome assembly GCA_033720815.1 of Gammaproteobacteria bacterium. Lineage (GTDB taxonomy): Bacteria > Pseudomonadota > Gammaproteobacteria > Natronospirales > JAJUFS01 > JAWWBS01. The sequence goes on from JAWWBT010000018.1 coordinate 6,869, forward strand.
AATTCTAACATGCCGGCCTTTCATGCCCCCGATACGAGGAAACCGCCCGGATGGGCGATTTCGCGTGCAGCAACGACCTGTGGAGAATTTCGCCCTACTTGTCGCTGATCTCGTCTTCCACGGCATCGAGATCGATATGGCGAACATCCTTCCCGTGCACCAGGTAGATGACGTACTCGCAGATATTCTTCGAGTGATCGCCGATCCGTTCCAGCGCTCGCGCGCACCACATCGCATCCAGCACACGGCGAATGGCACGCGGGTCTTCCATCATGAAGGTGATGGACTGGCGCAGGAAACCCTCGTACTCCTTGTCGATCTTGGAATCTTCGCGCGCCACCTCGAGCGCCGCGTCGGCATCCATGCGGGCAAAGGCATCCAGGGCGTTATGCAGCATCTGGCGAACATGATTGCCGAGGTGTTCCAGCTCACCGTAATCGTTAGAGGGACGTTCCTGCTCCGCAAGGCGTGCCGCAATGCGACCGATCTTCTCTGCCTCGTCCCCGATACGCTCAAGATCCGTGATCGTCTTGATGATCGCCATGATCAGGCGCAGGTCGGATGCGGCGGGCTGTCGGCGCGCAAGGATGCGCGTGCATTCTTCGTCGATGGTGACCTCAAGGTTGTTTACCTTGCGATCATCGCGTTCGACCTGGAGACCCTTCTCGCTGTCGCCCTCGGCCAGTGCAGCTACGGCAGCCGTGATCTGCTCCTCGACGAGTCCGCCCATGGTCATCACGCGATTGCGGATGTCCTCCAGCTCTTCGTTGAACTGTTGCGAAATGTGATGATCGAGATTCAGCTTGTCCATTTTTCCAACCCCCTGGTCGGTACCTTGATTCTAGTCGACGCGCGTATCAGCCGTAGCGACCGGTAATGTAATCTTCCGTCTGCTTTTTCTTCGGTGCCGTGAACAATGTATCGGTATCCCCCACCTCGATGAGGTCACCCATGTACATGAAGGCAGTGTAGTCCGACACGCGCGCGGCCTGCTGCATGTTATGCGTCACGATGACGATGGTGTACTTGTTCTTGAGCTCGTAGATCAGCTCTTCGATCTTCAGCGTCGAGATCGGGTCGAGCGCCGAGGCCGGCTCGTCCAGCAGCAGGACTTCCGGCTCGATGGCGATGGAGCGCGCAATGACGAGTCTCTGCTGCTGGCCACCGGATAGACCAAAGGCTGAATCGTGCAGGCGATCCTTCACTTCTTCCCAGAGGGCCGAGCCCTTCAACGCCCACTCGACACGATCATCCAGTTCGTGGCGGCTGTTGATGCCCTTCAGGCGCAGGCCATAAGCCACGTTCTCGTAGATCGACTTCGGGAACGGGTTCGGCTTCTGGAATACCATGCCGACACGCTGCCGCAATGTCGGGACATCCACTTCCTTGTCGTAGATATCCTCACCATCAAGGAGAATCTCGCCGCTGATATTCACGCCATCAATCAGGTCATTCATGCGGTTGAAGCAACGCAACAGCGTCGACTTGCCGCAACCCGAAGGGCCAATGAATGCCGTCACGCGCTTCCGCGGAATCTTCAGCTTGATGTCATGCAGCGCCCGCTTCTCGCCATACGCGAGTGACAGGTCCTTCACTTCCAGGCAGATGTCTTCCTTGTCCATCGACCGGCGCTCGGACTTGCGCTGTATGTTGTCCATGTTGATGGCGTGTGTCTTCGTTTCTTCAGTCATGGTCTTTTCCGGAATCGATTCCAGCATGAATTTCGGTTTGCCGATGCATCAGGCAACAGCGCTTATTGTTCCAATGCACGGTATTTCTCGCGCAGGCGGTTACGAATAGCGACCGCAGCGAGGTTCAACACCACGATGACGACGACCAGCAGGAACGCAGTAGCAAATACCAGTGGTCGCGCGGCTTCAACGTTCGGGCTCTGGAAGCCCACGTCGTAGATGTGAAAACCCAGGTGCATGAACTTGCGTTCAAGGTGCACGAATGGCGCGTTGCCATCGACAGGCAGGCTGGGCGCCAGTTTCACGACACCCACCAGCATCAGTGGGGCGACCTCACCCGCCGCACGTGCCACGGCCAGGATGAGGCCTGTCATCATCGCCGGGCTCGCCATCGGCAATACCGTGCGCCACAGCGTTTCCGCCTTGGTAGCACCAAGCGCGAACGAGCCCTCCCGGATCGAGCGCGGGATTCGCGAAAGGCCTTCCTCGGTCGCCACGATCACCACCGGCAGCGTCAGCAACGCCAGGGTCAGTGACGACCAGAGCAGGCCCGGCGTGCCGAAGGTCGGCGAAGGTTGCGCCTCGGGGTAGAAAAGATCGTCGATGTTGCCACCCAGGAAATACACGAAGAAGCCCAGGCCGAATACGCCATAGACAATTGACGGCACGCCGGCAAGATTGTTTACCGCGATACGGATCGTCCGCGTCAAAGGGCCCTGCTTGGCATATTCCTTCAGGTAGACGGCAGCGATGACACCGAACGGCGTGACGAATACCGACATCAGCATGACCATCATGACCGTGCCGAAGATCGCCGGGAATACACCGCCCTCGGTATTCGCTTCACGTGGTTCATCGGAGACGAATTCCCACAGTTTCGCGAAGTAGAATCCGACCTTCTCGAAGCCGTTCATGGCATTCGGTCGGTAGGCACGAACGACCTTGGCGAGATCGGTTTCGACCGTTCGGCCATCGCCAAGCCGAGCCACATAGCTGTCACGATTGATTTCCGTGTATAACCGCGTCAATTCGCCCTGCAAGCCTTCATAGCGCGCATCCAGTTCAGCGCGGCGCTGTTGCAGGCTATCAATGGCTTCCGGTGTCAGGGCGTTTTCGAGTTCAAGTCGACGCCGCTCCAGGCGCAGCTCTTCCATCTCGTAATTGATCGAACCGATCTCGTCGCTTTCGATCTCATGGATCTGCTCGCGCAGGTCGACCGCGCGATCAATGCGCTGCTTGAATTCGTCCCACGCCCCTTCGCCACTGGCTACAACCTGGCCGCCTTCCTTCACCGCATCGAGGTAGGCAACCTGGTCGCCCCATTCAGTGCGCTCGACGATCATCGCGTTCTCGGGCTGGCTACGCTCGCTGATCCGCGGCTCGATGACGAACCGGAAATCGGAACCGTAGGCATCCCGGTTCCCGACCTTGAACAGGTAGCGCGTGACGAAATCCGCATCGGAATCCACTGTCATGCCTGATTCGCGGAGACGTGCAACCGTCACTTCCTCGCTGTCGCGCACGGCACCCAGCAGCGTGGCAACCGAACCGTCGTTTTCTTCCACCTGCATTTCGAACAGTGTCGGTGCGCCGAAGTGCATCAGGCCACGCACGGCAATCAGCATGATCAGCCCCAGCACCATGATCATGCTGACACTGACCGCGCCGGCGTTAAGCCAGATCCATGGATTACCGGATTTCCACCAGCTCCCGAATGCGGGTTTTTCGTTGTTTGTCCGTTTCATCAGATTGCGCTGTACTTGTTGCGCAGCCGCTGGCGAATCAGCTCAGCCGCGGTATTGAAGACAAAGGTAAATATGAACAACACCAGTGCCGCGAGGAACAGCACGCGGTAGTGAGAACTGCCCACTTCGGATTCAGGCATTTCCACCGCGATGTTTGCAGATAGCGTGCGCATGCCCTGGAAGATGTTGAGGTCGAGCACCGGCGTATTACCCGTCGCCATCAGTACGATCATGGTTTCACCCACGGCGCGGCCCAGGCCGATCATCACGCCGGAAAAGATACCGGGACTGGCCGTTGGCAATACGACATGAACCAGTGTCTGCCAGGGCGTGGCGCCTAGTGCGAGCGAACCATAGCTGAGATGCTTCGGCACACCGAAGACCGCATCCTCGGCAATAGAGAAGATCGTCGGGATAACCGCGAAGCCCATTGCCAGGCCGACAACCAGTGCGTTGCGCTGGTCGAAGCTGATACCGAGTTCATTGGTAATCCACTGCGGCATGTTGCCGTCGAAGAACATGGCTTCGATGGGGCTGGAAAGCGCAAAACTGAACCAGCCTGTCAGCAGTACCGGTACGAGCAGCAGGCCGGCTTCCCAGCCCATCGGCACCTTGTGACGCAGGTGCATCGGCAGGCGTGTCCATGCGAAACCACAGAGAATCATGACCACCGGCAGGCTGATGAGAAGGATCACCACACCGGGGAGATGCGCCTCCATCAGTGGCGCAAGCCACAGGCCGGCAAGAAAACCAAGGATGACGGTTGGCAAAGCTTCCATCACTTCGACGGTCGGCTTCACCAGCGTTCGCATTTTCGGCTGCATGAAGTAGGCGGTGTAGATCGCACCCATGATGGCGAGTGGCATCGCAATGAGCATGGCGTAGAACGCCGCCTTCAGCGTGCCGAACGACAGCGGCACCAGGCTGAACTTCGGCTCGAAGTCGTTACTCGCGGAAGATGACTGCCAGACGTAATCCGGCTCCGGGTAACTTTCGTACCAGACCTTGCCCCAGAGTGCCGACCAGGAAATTTCCGGATGTTCGTTGTGCAGGACTGCCTTCTGCAGGCGACCTGAATCATCGAGCAGCATCAACTTGTCGGACCGCGGCGAAATCGCAATCGCCTGCAGCGGGTGCTCGCTGGAGTCGGCGCGCAGCAATTCACGATGGGAGGTCGTGTAATAGACGCCAAAGGAACCATCCGCATGGCCAGTAATGAAGCCCTTGCGACGCTGCTCGGGCTCAATGGTAATAACAGGACTTTCTGCCGCCTCGAAACTGCGAATGCGCTGCAGCTTGTAGTTGATGCCTTCCTCACGAACCGGGAAATACTGGTGAACCTGGCCCCGGTTGGTACCCACCATCAGGGAAATTCCACCGGTCAACAGGCGCAAGGCGCTGACCTTCTCATCCTTGTCGGTCAGCGAGAGACGTTCATTCAACGCGACTTCACCGCCGCGACGACGCAGCACTGCCGTATCACCTGAACGCCCGGTGAGATAGATCCATTCCTGTTGCGGGTCGAAAAGCAGGAACTGCGGGTCTTCGCCACCACGCAGGGAAATATCGATCGGCTCCTGGATGATGCCGGCTACGGAGGTCTGGCCGGTAAGGAAGTTCGTTTCCAGTTCGATTTCGGTCAATACCAGGCTGCCATCATCCAGCAGGCTGATGACGCGCGCAGCGTCGTCACCGACTCGTCCGGCCACCGCACGAATTGGCTGGTCGGCCACCTTGATCGGTTCTTCGCCAAGCGGGAAGACAAGGCTCGGCGTAATCGTACGCTGGTTGTCCGGGTACGAAATGGCGTATTCAGCGTCCACGAAGAGTACGCGACCATCAGAGAAGCCAAGTACCCGCCCATTATCGGCAAGACTGGAAACGCCCTCCGCAGTAACCGGGACATCACCGTTCAATACGGTTGCCTGGATGGCTTGCCCGGAATCGGCGCGGAAAAAGACGGCTTCACCGTTCGCCTGGTAGCGAAGGCCGACAACGCCCTGCTCTTCCATGCTCAATGCCAGCACCTTCGATTCCGCCGGCACCAGCGAATAGTCTTCACCCTTCTCGACAGACGCCGATTCGAACAGCGGCATCACCACGTAAAGGAGATAGAAGAAGATCAACATGATCGCGACAATCACGCCGATACCACCGGTCGTTACGGACCAGTGCGCCAGGCGATCCTTCATCGTTCGCCACTGGCGTCGCTTGTCGTTCGCAACAAGAGTTGATTTCTCTGCAGTCATTTCCGTCTGTTGCTCTTCAGTGTTCGAGTGCGTCGGACGCGTTCGCTTCGCGATGCGCCGCCATTCTTGCTGCCACCTGCTGGCCGGCAGCTGCGGCAATTTCGCGACGATCCCTGTCTGCCGTGGAAAGCGGATCGTCCCAGTAGATCGTTACATCCGTGCGATGACGAGCCATGACGCCGATGATGCTATCGATGAATGAAATCCCGTCGATATACGCCACCGGGTCACCACCTTCTTCGAGCTCGTAGCACAACGTGACGGGCTGGACCCGCGTATCCGTTTCGACTGCCGGCACAAACAGGCGGTGCTTGAATCGCAGCACCTGCCAGCCATCGCTGGTTGTTCCTTCCGGGAAGAACATCAGTCGCTTTCCTTCCTGAAGTCGGTCAACCATTGCGTGGGCAATGCGCTCCGCGCTGTCACGATGGCCGCGATGGATAAACAGGGTGCCGCCCTGCTTTGCCAGCCAGCCCATCACGGGCCAATCGGCCACTTCGCTCTTTGACACAAAGCAGGCCCCGAGCCGGCGACCCAGCACGAGAATATCCATCCACGACACGTGGTTTGCCGCAACAAGCACCGGGCCCCTTGCCGGTACACCGACTTCATGCACACGAGCACCAAAGCCAATGCACATCAGCCGGCACCAGTGGCGTGAAATCGGCATGATCACCGCCTGGTGCCAGCGCGGCACGATGGCCAGCGGCAATGCAACGAGGCAGAGAACGACCCCCCAGGTGCAGACCAGCACAAGGCCGAAAGCACGCAGTACGAGACGAAGGGTTCCCAGCAAGCTCAATTTCCTCTTACTCATCCTTGCAGTCTACCGGCCAGCATATCCGCGTGCATCGTTTGCCGGGAACAGCACGAAGGGGCGCAATCTGCGCCCCTCCCTGCTGCCCAGGTGTCTTCGATCAGAAGTCAAAGGAAGCACGGACCACGAAGGCATTCGGTTCTTCCACCGTGACGCCATTGCTGGACACTTCCGACATCACGTAGTTGAACATGAAGCGAAGGTTCGGGTTCACGTAGTAGTTGGCACCGAGGGTGATGTCGATCATCTCGCCGCCGTTGACGCCGTTCGACACGTCATCAAGGTTGATGCTGCTGAGACGCAGGCCCAGTTCCCACACGTCGCTCGCCTTGACGCGACCGAAGGAACCCTTCTTGTACGGGCGCGAGGTCTGGCCGTCGAGGAAGTACGATGCAAAGGCGTAGTAACCGTCGAAGCTCACGTCCGAACCGATATCGCGCGCGACGTCGGCCATGATGTACTCACCCTGGATCGACAGCGGACCGGACACCCAGGCGCCTTCGACGCCAACCTTGGTGATGCTGTCCACGCTGGTGATCGAACCTGTGTTCACAAGGCGCTCGGCCATGTGAGCTTCCATGCGCTGGCGGAAACGTACCGACTCGGTAGCACTGTCCGGCGCTTCCTCGACCGCGACAGCGGCACCGAGGTGGAACAGGCTGTTTTCCGACTTCATCGGCAGGAAGGTGTATCGCGCACCCAGGCCAAAGCCCTCGTCACCCGCAGTGGATTCGTCTGCAGACTGGCCGTAGAACGAAGCGGCGAAGGTCGAGTTGTCATCAGCAGTGTTGTAGCCGACACCCACGCGACGACCGGTCGCGAAGGCGTTCGGCAGCGCACGCTCCATGAAGGTGATGTACTTCGAGGAGGTCAGCTCTTCCAGGCTGAACGGCTGCTTGAACTGGCCGATCGTGATGTCGCCGGCATCCCAACCGGTGTACTTGATGTAGAGGTCCTTCGCCTCGACAGCGTCACCGGCGAAATCATACTGAGCCTTGTAATCCCAGTCGCTGTACAGCGTACCGGCGGCGAACAGGCGTGCACGACGGAATTCGAAGCCGTCCTGCATTTCCGTGCCGTCCTCGTCAAAGGTGTTGAAATCCAGCTGGATGCGGCCACCGAACTCGAAGCTGAAATCACCGGAGGTGGCTTCGATACCACCCTTGGTCTCTACTTCGGTTTCTGCCATCAGCGGAGTGGCCACCACGCCACTTGCGATAATTGCGATGAAGCTTGCTTTCAGGTTCATGAGATACCCTCTCAATCAATCCAGGATTCGGTTTGGATACACCGAAGTGTGGCGTATCCCTTGATGTCGGACGCCATGTTAGGAGGCGGATGTGACACGAATATGACAGCGAGAATCAATTTTCATGAAAGTGCGCCTGCGCTCCGGCTATTCACCCACAGTCCTTCCAAGCGCATGATTTTCCTTACTTTAAATGATCCATTATCAGTTTGTACCAAAGAAAAAGCCCCACCGCGAAGGTGGGGCCGGGTCTTGCCACGAGAACGGTGTACCTACTTCAACCTGGCGATCTCGCGCTCGGCCACGGAAGCCGGCAGCGGAATATAGCCGTCCTTCACCACCACTTCCTGGCCCTGCTTCGAAAGCACCATCTTGAAGAACTCGAGCAGCATTGGATCCAGCGGCTTGTTCGGGTGCTTGTTGACGTAGACGTACAGGAAACGGCCCAGTGGGTACTTGCCGCTAACCGCGTTTTCCGTGTTGGCTTCGATGTACTCGTCACCGGCCTTCTTCGCCAGGGGCACCGTGCGCACACCGGAGGTCACGTAGCCGATTCCGGAATAGCCGATCGCGTTCACGGAGGTGGCAATTGACTGCACCACCGATGCGGACCCCGGCTGCTCGTTCACGGTCGACTTGAAGTCGCCCTTGCAAAGCGCGTGCTTCTTGAAATAACCGTAGGTACCGGAAACCGAATTACGACCGTAAAGCTGGATGTTGCGGTCTTTCCAGGCCCCTTCGAGACCAAGGTCTCCCCAGGAGTCGACGTTCTCGGCTGCGCCACACTTGCGCGTGGAAGAGAAGATCGCATCGACTTCGGCAATCGTCAGGCCCTTGATCGGGTTGTCCTTGTTCACGAAGACGGCCAGCGCGTCGATCGCAACAGGCACGGCCGTAGGCTTGTAACCATGCTTCTTCTCGAAAGCCTCGATTTCGCCGTCCTTCATCATGCGGCTCATCGGGCCAAGGTTCGAAGTGTTTTCGGTCAGTGCCGGCGGTGCCGTCGAGGAACCAGCAGCCTGGATCTGGATATTCACGTTCGGGTAGAGGCGCTTGTACTCCTCGGCCCACAGCGTCATGAGGTTTGCCAGGGTGTCAGAGCCAACCGACGAAAGGTTGCCCGCGACGCCGCTTGCCTTCTGGTAGGTCGGCAGTTTCGGGTCGACCCTGCTTTCGGCTGAAGCCGGTGCCGCAACCAGGCTGCTGGCAAGCAGGCTGGCGGCAAGAATGATGGCCTTGTTGGTCATGAAAGATCTCCTTGGATTCGGATTTGGACCTGAGGCGCACTTTGCCTGTGCAGTGTTACTGAAGTGTGACAGCACGGTTGCGTGTTGGTGACGAAATCTCCAGGCCACCAACGCAGGCGTTCATGCAGCGGCGAGAACCACCCGGCTGGCGGGGAAAACGCAGGTAAAACTGCTGCCCTTGCCGGGTTCCGACTCGATTTCGAGCCTGGCACCGTGGCGCTGCAACACATGCTTCACGATGGCAAGGCCAAGGCCGGTTCCCCCTTTAGCGCGGACCCGAGACTGGTCCACGCGATAGAACCGCTCGGTCAGTCGCGGAATATGCTCGCGCGCGATACCAATCCCGGTATCTGTCACCGTCAGGCAGACATCGTTGTCACGAGCATGCCAGCGAATGGTGACTCGCCCACTTTTCGGTGTATAGCGACAGGCATTGAACACCAGGTTGGAAAACGCGCTGTAGATTTCCTTTTCAATACCGCGCAGGTGGACGCGAGTCTGCAGGTCGAGTTCGATATCTTCCGGACCCTCTCCCAGTGCCAGGGCTTCCTCCCGAATGCGGGAGATGAGTCCGGGAACATCGATCTCCTCTCCCTTGGCCTGCTCGCTACCGGTTTCCAGGCGAGACAATTCAAGCAGGTCTTCAATGATTCCTGACATGCGTTCGGACTGGCGCCGCATTTCATCCAGCGGCACCTGCCATTCCTTCGCCAGCGCAGGATCATCCTGCAAGGCTTCCAGGTAGCCGCGGATCACCGTTAGCGGCGAACGCAGCTCGTGGGACGCATTGGCAACGAACTCGCGCCGCATCTGTTCCAGGCGAAACAGCCGCGTGATGTCGCGCACCAGCAGCAGCCGCTGGCCTTCATCACCATAGGGGGTTACCTGGAAGGAAAGTCGCCGATCCGCATTCACGGGAGAGAAGGTTTCCAATGGCTCGCCGAACTTCGCATCCGTGAGATACCGGATGAAATCCGGGTGTCGCACGAGGTTACCGATGCGCTGGCCGACATCCAGTGCGGCATTGAGCCCGAGCAGCTTTTCAGCGGCATCGTTCATCCACACGATCTGCCAGTTACGGTTCACTACGACCGTGCCGTCCGGCATCGCCGATGTCGAATCTCGGAATGCCCGAATCAGTCGGGCAATGCGCTGCTTGCGCTTGCGGTTTCGACGGTATTGCCGATAGAGGTGATAGAAGACCTCGCCCCAGACACCGGGCGCTTCCGGAGGGACTCCGCGACGATCATGGACAAGCCAGTTGAGAAGCCGCGATAACGAGAGGAACTGGTGGACAATGAAGACGGAGAGACCAACCGAAACGAGCAGCAGCGGATAGCCGAGAATGAGCCCCAGCAACAGGGAGAGCAGCAGTAGCGCTGCCAGGCGGAACAGCTCTCGCACCAGTTCGGCATGCACGGCGATGCGGTGACCTCTACTTGTCAGTCGTCCACGTTCGGGCGTTGTGTGCTTTCAGGCGTTGTCCGGTGAGAAGCGGTAACCCGCACCGCGCACCGTCTGGATGTAGCGGTCAAAGCCGGTCGGCGTCAGCGCCTTGCGCAGGCGGCGAATATGCACGTCAACCGTTCGTTCTTCAACATAAACGTTACCGCCCCACACCCGGTCCAGCAACTGGCTGCGACTGAAGACGCGATCCGTATGGCCCATGAAGAAACGGAGTAGCCGGAATTCCGTGGGGCCGAGCTCGACGGGCGTACCAGCAGCAGTGACTCGGTGGCTGGATGCATTCAGGACAAGGCCATCAACATCAAGCACATCGGATTCGCCGCCTGGCGCGGTGCGCCGGAGTACTGCATTGATGCGCGCGATCAGTTCGCGTGACGAAAACGGCTTGGTGATGTAGTCGTCGACACCGCTTTCCAGGCCCAGCACCTTGTCATCTTCGTCGGCTCGCGCCGTCAGCATGATGATCGGGACTTCGCGACTCGCGTCTTCGCGGCGCAGCGACCGGGCAAACTCGATACCGCTGATGTCAGGCAGCATCCAGTCAAGAAGGATGAGGTCGGGAATTTCGTTGGCAATCGCGACTCGAGCCTTGCCGCAGTCTTCCGCTTCAACCGTGCGGAAGCCGGAACGTTTCAGGCCGAAGGCGACCATTTCGCGAATCGCCTTTTCGTCTTCCACCACCAGTATCAGTTTTTCTGTCATGTGCCTCTTTCTCACCCGGTTTCCGAGGGCCGTGTGACCATGAGCGGATTACAGCAGCCGTTTATGACAGAAACGTGACAGAACGACTTCAGTACTGTCACAAAAAGCGTTTGTTAAGGCTTAGCCGGACTTCCAGGCCACCTTGTCACGCAGGTAGACCGGAATTGCCGATTCCGGTGGTCCGCCCTCTCCCGCAGCAAGCCGCGGCAGCGCCAGCTTCGCAATGGCGGCTGCTTCCGGCAGCAGGCTGTCATCACACTGCAATTCGGACAGGCGCTGCCGTAATCCAGCGTAGGCGCTCCAGCCGTTCCCGGCCAGCAGTGCGGGAACCGGATCCGGAGTTTCCCAGGCATCGGGGGGCATCAGCGCGTCGTCTTCCAGGGGCTCTGCAAGGTCATCCCCGGCACGCCGGTAACGACCGACATAGATCTCATCCATGCGTGCATCGAGCGCCACAGCCACATGGTCGACGGCATGACGATCCAGTGCGACCTGGGCCAGCGCCTGCAGGCTACTGATGCCGAGCACCGGAATATCACGACCGAGAGCAATCCCCTGGGCGACACCGGCCGCTATACGTAGCCCGGTGAACGCACCAGGACCATGACCGAATGCAACGGCTTCGATATCGCCGAGCGAAAGGCCTTGTGCGTGCAACAGTTCGTCTGTCAGCTGCAATACCTGGCGCGAAGGACGCTGGCCCGGTTCGAGCCGTTGCGACAGCTCGCCGTCGGCCAGGACGGCCACGGAACAGGCATTGGTGGAAAGGTCGAGAGCGAGAATCTTCACACGGTCTCCTGCACGTTATGCCGTATCAATCGAGATCGTTGAGGAATCCCAGCGCCACACCGGCATCCCGCGTGATGCTCATCGGGGGGAGGCTCGCCAGGAATGTCTTGCCATAGGCCTTCGAGTATAACCGGGGATCGCAGAGCACCAGCGCGCCACGGTCTTCGGTATCGCGAATCAGGCGGCCCACGCCCTGCTTGAGGCCGATAACTGCCTGCGGTACCTGCACATCCATGAAAGGATTGCCGCCTGCATCGCGCACGCCCTGCAGGCGCGCCTGCAGCACCGGGTCGTCCGGCATCGAGAACGGCAGCTTGTCGATGATCACGAGGCTCAGTGCCTGGCCACGCACGTCGACGCCTTCCCAGAAGCTGCCCGTACCCAGGAGCACGGCATCACCCGCCTGCCTGAATTCCTCGAGCAACTGTGAACGCGGCTTGTCACCCTGGACCATCACGGGATATTCAAGCTTGCCGCGAAGCAGTTCTGCGGCTTCATCAAGCGCCCGGTAACTGGTGAACAACAGGAAGGCTCGACCACGGCTCGCCCGCAACAACGGCAAGGCAATGCGCAGGATGGCGCGCGTGTAATCCGGGGTATTCGGTTCGGGCATGCCTTCCGGCACATACAACAGCGCGTTGTTCGCGTAATCGAATGGACTCTCGACCAGTAGCTGGCGCGGCTCCTCGAGCCCGAGTCGCGTGATGAAATGATCCAGCTTGCCGGCAACAGCAAGTGTCGCCGAAGTAAATATCCATGCCGAGGGGCGCGCATAGACCTGCGCATGGAATCGCTCACCGGGATCAACAGGTGTCGCGTTCAGGATAAAGCCACGCTTCGTCGCTTCAGCCCAGCGAATGACTCCGGGTGATGTCTCGCGATCAATCTCGTCGAGCCGCATGATGAGTTGCTGTGCTCGCGCCAAGCAGTTTTCCAGGCCGCGCGATTCTTCTGATAACGGCTCCAGTTCTTCGGTGAGCTTGTCCAGTGCAATACAGACCTGTTCCAGCGCGGCTGACGCCGTACGGTCTCGCTGCACGGTCTGCATGGGATAACGGCCGGTCCCGGTACCCATGGAAAGCCGCAGGTCCTGCGTGCGGTGCTCGAGGTCACGCGACAGGTGTTCGATATCCCCGCCATCAACCATTACCTGCAGTGATTCGGCAACGCAATCACGCGCAAGCTGGATGAGCTGGCGAGAAGATACTCGTGTGCCGAAATACTGGGTCGCGATCTCCGGCAACTGGTGCGCCTCGTCAACGATCACCGTATCCGCACCCGGCAACAACTCACCAAAGCCTTCTTCCTTCAACACCATGTCCGCGAGCAGGAGATGATGATTGACCACAACAAGGTCGGCTTCCTGCGCCTTGCGGCGTGCCTTCAGTACATGACAATCCGAATACACCGGACAGGATTGCCCCAGGCAATTATCCGGCGTGGATGTAATGCGCGGACGCAGCGGCGAGGTTTCCGGTAATTCGTGAAATTCGGCGAGGTCACCACTGCTGGTTTCATCGGCCCAGCGCTTGACGCGATCGAGCTGCGAGCGATCGCGCAGCGAATGCACGGAGGCTTCCTCGCGCGCAATTTCGAGCCGATGCAGGCAAAGGTAATTGGCCCGCCCTTTCAGCAAGGCAACATCGAGCGGTCGACCCACCGCCTTCTGCAGTGTCGGCAGGTCACGGTGGTAAAGCTGGTCCTGCAAGTGACGCGTGCCGGTGGAGATGACGGTCTTGCCGCTCCCGAGCAGGGCCGGCAGGAGGTAGGCGTAGGTCTTGCCGGTACCGGTGCCGGCTTCGGCTACCAGCACGGCTGAATCGTCAATGGCATCAGCTACAGCTTCAGCGAGATCGATCTGTGGTTGGCGAGGCTGGAATCCGTCGATGGCATCCGCGAGGCGGCCATCGCTACCGAACCAGTCCTGCATGTCGCTGGATTGGGCGTTGGTCGCAACCCCGTCGACGCTGTTACTCACCACTGGTCCCGGAGACTGCGCGCCTCTTCGAATGCAAGGTCGGCTTCGCGAAGGTTACCCATTTCGGTTTCGGCGCGACCGATGACATCCCAGGCATCCGCTTGCACGTCCGGCCGGCCCCGTCCATACACAACAGCCATCCGTGCCAGTGATTTTGCCTGTACATAGTCGCCCTGCCGCAATCGTACTTCGGCAAGCTGCTGGCGCAGGCGCGGATCGCGAGGTGCAATGCGAATTCCGCGCTCCAGGGCATTCGCTGCCAGTTGCAGGTTGCCTGCTGCCAGCTGGCGGTCGGCTTCCGCACGCAGTGCGACCACGGCCGGATTTTGCGGCGTGTCACTCGATACCTGAGGTTCGGAATACGGAGTGTCTTCGACTACCTGGGTGCTGGAACAGGCGATCAAGGCCAGGCAACAGAGCAGGAGGCAGGTTATCGAAGGAATATGGAACGTCTTCATGCGACTCTCATCAACCGGCAGTAATGGATTCAGGTAAGGCACATGATACCGGCAGTATCCAGCCTGTGCCCAACCTTCATCCCTCGCTTACTGAACAGTGTTCCCGAGCCTTTCGTTCTCGACGACGCGACAGGCGGGCTCACCCTTCGGTGCAGATCCCTCGATGAAGGGCAGCTGCCTGGCCTGCGGGCAATCGGGTGTCGAGAGTGTGCGCGATGATGGCACTACCCAGGTTTCCTCGACCGATTCCGGCTTGAGCGGACGATATGGCTGCTCGGCGATGTCATCCATCAAGCGGGCCCAGATCGGCAAGGCACCGCTGGCGCCGGTAAGCCGTACACTTTCGTTGTCATCACGACCAACCCAGACAACTGCGGTGCGATCACCGGAGAATCCGGCGAACCAGGCATCCCGGAAATCATTGGTTGTCCCGGTCTTGCCGGCAAGGCGCTTGCCCGTGAACTGGGAAAGGGACTGGCCGGTTCCTTCACGGGTCACCAGCTGCATCGCGCGATCGACGAGGTAGGCCGCTTCAGGGTCGACACTCTCGCTTACTTCCAGACCGTAACGCGTCAGCGGCTCACCCTTGGCATTCAGCACTTCACGGATGGTATTCAAGGGGCTCCGGTAGCCGCCGTTGCCCAGCGTTCCGTAAACCTGCGCAACTTCGAACGGTGTCATGGTAACCGCACCCAGCAACAGTGACGGATAGCTGCGTGGCGTACGCCCAAAGCCGAGGAGTTGAAGGTTGCGAATGACATTATCAATACCGACATTGATGCCTACGCGAACCGTCGCGGCGTTGTAGGAATTGACGAGCGCCTCAACCAGCGGGACGGTCCCGTGGTAGACATCGCGGTAATTTCCAGGTTGCCAGACTTCCCCGTTCGGCAGTTCCACTTCGACCGGCGAATCATCAACCGGCGTTATCAGGGTGTAAAGATCGGGGCTATCCAGTGCTGTCAGGTACACCACCGGCTTGATCAGCGAACCGATCGAACGAACGGCACTGTACGCACGGTTGAATCCCGCGAAACGGGCATCACGGCCACCAACAACCGCCTGCACCTCTCCACCATCGAGACTCGTAACCACTACCGCGCCTTCAAGTGTCCCGCTGGCGAGTCCGCGGCTACGCTCCAGCGAATTGAGCCCTTCTCCCAGCCTGCGTTCGGCGCGTTGCTGGATCTGGGGATCAAGCGTCGAGAAGATCCTCAGGCCACCGTTATTCAGGTCATATTCATCGTAATCGCTGCGCAACTGCTCCTTGAGAATATCCATGAACGCCGGATAGAAACTGGTGCCTTGCGGCGCGTCTGCCGTAACACCCAGCGGTCGCTGCTGCGCACGCCTTGCAGTCTCTGCAGACAAGACCCCCTGCTCGGCAGCAACCTCAAGTACCAGGTTGCGGCGTTCCATTGCACGCTCGGGATGACGGCGCGGGTCGAAGTAGGACGGGCCCTTGATGAGGCCCACGAGCAGTGCAATTTCCTCGGCGCGCAATTCCTGCAGCGGCCGCTGGAAATAGAAATAACTCGCAAGACCAATGCCGTGAATCGCGCGTTGGCCATCCTGGCCCAGATAAACCTCGTTAAGATAGGACTCTAGAATCTGCGACTTCGGGAACCCGAAATCGATGCTGAGTGCCATGATGGCCTCATTGAGCTTGCGCCAATAGGTCTGTTCACGGTTGAGATAGAAATTCCTCACCAACTGCATCGTCAGCGTACTGGCGCCCTGGCGCACCTCGCCGGCCTCGACATTTGCGGCCAGTGCGCGCGCCACGGATTTCGGGTCCACTCCGATATGCTCATAGAACCGCCGGTCTTCGACCGCAATCAGCAAGTCGACGACCACCTGGGGAACATTATCGAGATCCACGAGGATGCGGTCTTCGCCGGTGCGGGGGAACAGGCTGCCGACCAGTGGCGGCTCAAGCCGCAACAGGGGAACGCTCGCACCGGATTCGAGATCCGTCACGTCACGCACACGATTTCCACTGAAGCGTATTTCGACA
>JAWWBT010000019.1:0-23226 GCA_033720815.1 Gammaproteobacteria bacterium
CAACTCTAAGGAGTGCTTTAGAGTCCAAATCTCCGCGAAACACCATCTCTGCGAGAGAAGGAATTCCTTCCAGCTGATGCATGTCAGAGATAACTTTAGAAACTGACGTGTCGTTGACGGCAAGGCCCGATACAACATTTCCTAAATCATCAAACTCGAACGTGCCAAGTAAAGCGAGCACTTCCTGATCAAAAAAGAAATGGCTCTTATTAGAACAAGCCAGACTAAGTATCCCGACTAAAGCCTGATGCATACCAATATTGCGATGCTGCCACTCCGAATAGCCGCTGGGTATTTCAAGAAGATCTTGAACTGACCCTTCCCAATAAGACTGTAAAAAACTATTTGCGGCGGACACCAGGCTAGCGTCTAAGGAAACTCTATTCGTAATACTGTGACGCTCTACCAGTTGAATAACGTCGGAGACACTGCTTGGGTCGTAGAATCTCGCTTTCAATGCGTTATGCAGCCCAGAATAGAACATGCTGATGCTATTTTGAGGCTCGTAAACTAACCCCTGATAATTACCCACACTGACGTCGGGAATAGTTGAGAATTTCAATTTCCCTTCACTGAGGTAATCTCTAAGGTCATCGAATCCAAGCGCAGCATCGAGAAATACGATATTTTCTACTGTTGCCGGAATAATTACCGCTTCGTAAAGCAACATTTTATCGCCAAGTGTTGCGAGCAACTGACTTGGGACGGATGGCTGATTTCGCCAATGCTCCCCAAACACTGCGGGCACGGATAAATCTCCTGAAAACCCTATCTCCTTGGGAAACCAATCATTCATATATGTAACCCATACCAAAACCCCATCCACCGGGTAGAATCGAATTCCAAACTTTCCTCATTTACCGCGCCAGCATGTTTTGAGTCAGAGTAAAAATACAATGCTGTATTTTCACTCTGAGTCTAGTTGCATTGCCTAGACAGAGCTTCGAAAACTCTTTTCGTCAACTTGGAAATGAGATCCTGGAAATATTTCTTCTGGAGCCTCTTCGAAAGCGCTCACAAGTTGTCGAGTAACTCTATCTTTCTCAGCCTTAGACACCTCAAATACCGCACCATCATGCATCGGCAAAAGCAACCTTGCTCCTTTGGCTTCTTCACTGCATCGAAGGATGGCGAGCTTCAATAGCAGGGCCCCAGTACCCTGAAGATAATGGCTCAAAAGTCGGCGCCCGTTTTTTACCGGGCTGAGAAACATATAACGGTGATTTCCCATTTCGGTGGAAATCGAACCTACACGCGAATATTCAGACAACAAGTCTTTCAGAAACACGTCGAGGCCTGGCAAATTGCTTTTTAGGAGTCGAATTGATTCTCGAGTTTTCGCAAAAGAAACGCCAAATGATTCCTTTAAAAGTCGCTCCAACTTCTTCTCTCCAATACCGTACAAATAAGACATAACGACGACCTTTGCCGTATCTCGATCAATCTGTCCTCCAAGTGCGAACGCAAGGCTTTCATAGATATCTAAACGAGATTTGTTAACACCGATCGAAGCAAGAAGAATTGCTGGCTCGAACTGACGGTAATCGATGTAAACGAAGGACCTATCCTTGGCTGGTACGACGATGTTACGAAAATGCTTCGGAAGATTCTGGATTGACGGGTCTTTGACTAATATCCGTGAAGTGACAGTGCCTGACAGATCAAAAACCGGATACGCTCTATTACTCCGCCCTGGAAAACAGCGAAGAAGAATGGATTTATACCTCGAAAGTTTTTTTATGCGCGTCCAACTCCTGACAAGGGGCGACTTTGCATCTTCAAGAATCTTCCACTCAGCAGCCTTTTCACGAAAAAGCTCTTCGCTCCACGCGGGAAGACCAGACTCTCTAAACACCTTCGAGACGCGTTCTTTATCTGTCCAATCCTGAATCTTAAAGTCTACCCGTAGATTCCTTTCAATCGCGCGAATCTCTTTGTCAATATTTTCAAGATGC
The DNA here is from genome assembly GCA_033720815.1 of Gammaproteobacteria bacterium. Lineage (GTDB taxonomy): Bacteria > Pseudomonadota > Gammaproteobacteria > Natronospirales > JAJUFS01 > JAWWBS01. Next base: position 1,956 of record JAWWBT010000019.1, read on the forward strand.
AGTTGAAGAAGGTCCCTACTAATCTTGACCCCTCTATACTCAGCCTTAGTGATTATCGAAGCCAATGGTTTCTCTACGGACTCCCATCGATTGATTTCATTTTTTTCTCTGAGCTGAGATAGAAGAATTGAATACGTCTCGGACAGCCAATTCGCTTTTTTCTTCAAATCGTTTTTTCGTAAGGATGCATGCACCTCCTTCTGAGCTAAAGAAAATTTAGTAGGGACTGGACGACCGGTAAGCTTTGATAGCAAATTCAGCGTTCTACGTGGATCCTTTATCGCCCTGGAGAATCCAGGCCTCCCGGCCGCTAGAACAGCCATATCTGCGATGTCCACTAAAGCGATGACTTTCTTCGATCCTGACTCCCGGATTATGTCGAGCAAAATTGAAGACTGTACGCAGCAGAAGGTGACTTTACTTTTAAGCAGTTTGGAAAGACTCAAATGTGAGTATTCACCAGAAATAGGGTCGTAAACACAGAAGTGCTGTTCGCCAGGCGCTTCTATTCTTCTCAAGTCATACGCTAAAAACTTCATGGCGAAGAACCCAATCCAAAATCACCCTCAAAACCAAAGTCTGCAAGTGACGTCAACTCAGGAAGTGTTAAATAGCCTTCCTTTCTGGCGCGCCTATTCAACCTTGTATAACTTCCAACGAGGGGCTTGAGAACATGAGATTGGACGTGACGTTGAATCCAGGGCCTGTAACGTAACCGGGACACAGCGATTAGCGCATTACGCTGCGAAATTAGAGTCCGAAACCTATTAAATCGCCGCGCAATATAGCGGCGGTCGTGATCATCCCCCATTTCGGCGAGGTAAATTACCGCACCGGCATGCTCTCCAGGCCTTGCGATATCCTCTACGTTATTTAAAATCTCGCGAGCTTCACGAACCAGCGTAACCCGCCTTAATTTGATATCTGCGAGCAAAAGCCAAAGATGATATCTCTGCCATGAGTATATCCGGACTTTCTCTGACCCAAAGACGCGTACCAAGCGCTCTTTAGAAGCCCGGGATAATTTTGCAACTCGGAGGTACTTAATTAGCTGATCAGAAACAGATGGGTAGTCGGTTAGTGCATCAATGACTTGGTCATTAAAGCGTTCGAAATCGGCGCGGCGACGGAATGGCTCTGTTGCAGATATCCGCAGATATCGCGATAAAACTGCCCGAAACGCTCTCTCTCCGAACGATTGGTTATCAATTAGAGTTTCGAGCTTATCCTGAAGCACTAACAACGCTCGAAAGATATTTCGAGTGTTGCCACTATTCATCCAGTTGCTAATAGCCTCGAGACCATAATCTCTCTCAAAGGCCAGATCATTCAGCTTTTCATCACCCGCGCGAAGGATGAACGTTTTTTTGGCATTAACATTTAACCCGATTCGCCGAAGCCTCCTTGTTAACACCTTTAATGCGATTCGAGCTTCTGCTTCGCTATCACACGCGACTCTGATGTCATCCATATAGCGCATGTACCCTGGCCACTGCTTTGACATCAGAGCATCCAACCTTGCTAGAAAGATATTTCCAATGATCGATGATGCATCTCTGTTTTGAGGTATACCTAAACCGTCGTATTTGCTCCAAGTTTTGAGCATTCTCCGTAAGTTAAGCCAAGCTTTAAATACGACTTTTCGCTGCTCGCGCTCAAGATTCTTAATGAGTGCCCGAATTTCTTTATCGATGCGGTCGATATCAGCAGATTCGAAATAGTTCGCTATATCCGTAAAGAGAATCCACTCTGCTCCTGCATCAAGTTCAGCGGACATCGCTTCCTCAAACCGGGTCCACGAATCTACGCCATTCTTGAGTAGGTACCGTCGGCGGTATCGCATGTCTGTAAGCCTGTGGCTAAAGACGACTGGGGGCAGTTGCTCATCAAGACTCTCTATGAGAATGGTAGCGAAAGCTTGATAGGCGATTCGATCCTGTGGAACGAGCTCGAGACCGTAACGTAGCGTAAACGGTGGCTTTGGAATATCTATTTGCGTCGAAGGATTTCCCGAATATACCTTCCAAGGGGCCTTGAAATAGTCCTGAAAGAGCTTGTAAAAGTTTCTACTGTTATCTAGGACATCCTTGAACTGCAAAGGGTCTGGAAACCAATCATCTCTCAAGTCTTGGTTCAAGTAGCGCCGAATAGCTTTTCGATTGAACTGGATACCGTTTATCTTCAATTCGGTCATAAAAAAAGCGCCATCTTTTCCGATGACGCTTTTCTAGCAGACCACTCAGGTTTTGTCTGTCAGCAAATGCTTACCCGCACTTGCTATCCCCGCAGCTCAGGCAGGTCATGCAGCCATCCATCATCACGACGGCGGCGGTGTTGCACTTGGCGCAGAGCGTAGCGCCGGCCGGGTAGTCGCTTTCGGTAAAGGCGTCTTTCTGCTTGTTCTGCGCTTCGAACTCGGCGCGCTTCTGCTGGACGAGTGCCTTCTGGTGTTCGTCCAGGCCTTCTTCCTTGATGAGGCCAATGGTCTTCAGGTGGTCTTCGATCACGGCGCCGATTTCAGCGATGAGCGACGGCATGAACTTGCCGCCCGGCTTCCAGTAGCCACCACGCGGGTCGAACACGGCCTTGAGCTCTTCCACCAGGAAGGTGACATCGCCACCCTTGCGGAACACGGCGGAGATGATTCGCGTGAGCGCGACGATCCACTGGAAGTGGTCGAGGTTCTTCGAGTTGATGAAGATTTCGAACGGGCGGCGCTGCTCGTGGTCGGTGCCCTTGTTCAGCACGATGTCGTTGATGGTGATGTACATCGCGTGATCAGACACCGGGGTCTTCACCTTGTAGGTGGAGCCGATGAGCATTTCCGGGCGTTCGACCGCCTCGGTCATGTGGATGACGTTGCTGCCTTCTTCCTTGCGGATTTGCGGCGCTTCGGCTTCCTTCTTTTCTTCTTCCGGCTTTACGACGCCGTAATCCGTAATCTTTTTTTCGATCTTGATGGCCATGTTTCCTGCTCCTGGCAGCGCGTTTCGCAGCTGCGGTGTTGCTTCCTGTTTGGTTCTTTCCCGGATTTCGCTTCGCTCTATCCGGGCTACTTGTTCCTGCGGTGGAGAGGTTCTACCCCCTCTCCCCGGCCCTCTCCCACCAGGGGAGAGGGAGTGTTCCGTTTTCCTCTTCCGCGAATGGAGAGGGAGTATCCAGTCACTTCGGGGAGAAGTTATCCGGGCGCGTTTCCGCGCCCGGATAAAAAGTGCGACCCTCCCCTAGCAAAGATCGCGTTGGGCTTTCGCCCTACCCCCGAAGCCCCTGCTTCGTTCGTTACCTCATCCGTGTGGTGAGGGTGTTTCGTTTGGGGTGATGAGGGTTTACCCCCTCTCCCCGGGTTCTTACTGGATTCCCGCCTTCGCGGGAATGACGCCAGTTTCGTATTTTCGAAAAATTCCTTATCTCGCACAGCCAGGTGGTGTGATGGCAAGGCGGGTTTCGGTCCGAGCACCGGAGTTACCGGTTGCGTAATGAGGATGCGAGGACCGAGACCCAACGCAGCCAGCGCCCGCCTGGCGCAGCGAGATCAGAATTTTCCGTAGTAACCCTCTTTAAGTGCATCGTAGAGATTCGCGGCGGTATGCATTTCGCCGTCGTATTCGATCTCTTCGTCGCCCTTGGCTTCCACGACAGTGCCGTCTTCCAGCGTGAACTTGTACGTGGTGTTCTTCAGGTCGGTTTCCTTCACCAGTACGCCCTGGAACACTTCCGGGTTGAAGCGGAAGGTGGTGCAGCCCTTCAGGCCCTGTTCGTAGGCGTAGAGGTAGATGTCCTTGAAGTCTTCGTAGTCGTATTCCGTCGGCACGTTTGCCGTCTTGGAAATCGAGCTGTCGACCCACTTCTGCGCGGCCGCCTGGATATCCACGTGTTCCTTCGGCGTGATCGTTTCCGCGGTGATGAAGTATTCCGGCAGCTTCTCGTCTTCCTTCTCGGAATACGGCATGGCCTTGGCATTCACCAGTTCGCGGTAGGCGAGCAGCTCGAAGCTGAACACGTCGACCTTTTCCTTCGACTTCTTGCCCTCGCGAATCACGTTACGGAAGTAGTGATGCGCGAAGCTGGGCTCGATGCCGTTGGAGGCGTTGTTCGCCAGGCTCAGGCTGATCGTGCCGGTCGGCGCTATGGAGCTGTGATGCGTGAAGCGGGCACCCACTTCACCAAGCCTTTCGACGAGTTCCGGTGCTTCTTCGGCAACGCGCTGCATGTAGCGCGAATACTTCGCGTGCAGCAGGCGGCCCGGTACCTTGTCACCGGCCTTGTAGCCATCCCGCTTCATTTCGGGACGCTTGCGCAGCATTTCTTCGGTGACGTCGAATTCCTCGACCATGATCGGCGCGGGGCCTTTCTCTTCGGCGAGTTCCAGCGCTTCTTCCCAACCGGCCAGCGCGAGTTCCTTCGCGACCTTTTCGGTGAATTCGATCGAGTTCGGCTCGCCGTACTTCATGCGCAGCATGGTGGCGGTGGAACCCAGGCCGAGGAAGCCCATGCCATGACGACGCTTGCGCAGGATTTCATTGCGCTGGCCATCGAGCGGCAGGCCGTTGATCTCGACCACGTTGTCGAGCATGCGCGTAAACACCTTGACCACTTCGCGGAATTCTTCCCAGTCGAAGCGGGCGTCTGCGGTGAACGGGTCGCGCACGAACTTGGTGAGGTTCACGGAACCCAGCAGGCACGAACCGTACGGCGGCAGCGGCTGCTCGCCACAGGGGTTCGTGGCGCGGATGTTCTCGCAGAACCAGTTGTTGTTCATCTGGTTGACCTTGTCGATCAGCACGAAGCCAGGCTCGGCGTAATCGTAGGTCGAGGTCATGATCATGTCCCAGACGCGGCGTGCCGGCAGCGTCTTGTAGATCTTGTGCGCCACCAGGTTGGATTCATTGGTGACGTACTTTTCCGGCGCCGGGAATTCGCGCCACACGACCTGTTCCGGATCATTGAGGTCTATTCCGTCGACGTCGACTTCCTTCTCGGTGATCGGGAAGGCGAGCTGCCAGTCGTCACCGGCCTTCACGGCTTCGACGAATTCTTCCGTCACCAGCAGCGAGAGGTTGAACTGGCGCAGGCGACCGTCTTCGCGCTTGGCGCGAATGAAGTCGAGCACGTCCGGATGACCGACATCGAAGGTGCCCATCTGCGCACCGCGGCGACCGCCGGCGGAGGAGACGGTGAAGCACATCTTGTCGTAGATATCCATGAACGACAGCGGGCCCGAAGTGTAGGCGCCGGCGCCCGACACGTAGGCACCCTTCGGGCGCAGCGTCGAGAACTCGTAACCGATGCCGCAGCCGGCCTTCAGCGTGAGGCCTGCTTCGTGCACCTTGTTGAGGATGTCATCCATCGAGTCGTTGATGGTGCCGGAGACGGTGCAGTTGATCGTCGAGGTCGCCGGCTTGTGAGCCTGGGCGCCTGCGTTCGAGGTGATGCGACCCGCCGGGATTGCGCCCTTGCGCAGTGCCCAGAGGAAGCGGTCGTACCACTCGTCGCGCTTCGACTCCTCTTCAACGTCCGCGAGCGCGCGCGCGACGCGCTTGTAGGTATCGTCCACGGTGTGGTCGATGACGGTGCCGTCTTTCGCCTTGAGGCGATACTTCTTGTCCCAGATATCCACCGATGCCGGCTGGACCGGGATTTCCTGGACGGACTGAGGCGATGCTTTCAATACGGAACTCATGCTGGATGAATCCTCCCTGTTCTTATTCATATTCAACCAGTTAGAAATAACTGAGAATCGCCGGCACTTGCGCTTCCCTTACCGACGCCAGGCCCGGACTGCCCTCGCGACAGACCTTCCTGTGACCAACTCCATGGATAAGCTGTGGATAAGCTGTGAACCCCCGAACACAACATCTTGTGTTACCGGGGAGTAAGACTAGTTTCAGGATTTACCCGAGTCAAGGCAGATTTCATGAAATTTCTGCACTTTTTTCGCCTTTTAAATCAACAACTTACAAAATGTTCTTTAATATCAGCAAGCTAGCGATTCAGGTTCCCCTCCTCGAAGGGTGGCACAACATATAGTGTGAAGAAGCCCTGTGCAAGCCAAAAACCCGCCAATCGGGCCACGAGATATGGTTTCGGGGCCTGGATCACGCACAGTCGCCAAGAAAAAACGGGCCCCGTGGGGCCCGTTTCCTTTTGCACCAATGCAGTGCGAGGTTCAGAAGCGATCGCGACTGTGCTCACGGGCGGCGGCTCGCTTGCTGGCCGGCATCTCGATGGCCGGCTCGGCACTCATGGTCGCCGTGCTCGCCTGTGGAGTGAGCGGCAGGGAAAGCTCGGCGGCGAGACCCATGCTTTCCATGTCGAGCACGCGAATCACCACTTCATTCGCCGCTGCCGCACTGGGCGGACGCGGCAGGCGGATGTTCGGTCGGTTGCGGCTCTTTTCGATGCCGACCTGCTCCCGCGCGAACGCCAGCGCCTGGCCATCTCGGCCAAATACCGCTTCGATGCGATAGCGACCGGTTGCCGCCAGCGAAAACTCGAGCGCATCGGCATCGACACGCACATCAGCCTGCGACAGGCTGATCCTGCTTTCGCTCACCATGCTGCGGGCACTGGTGGTGCGGCGGAATGCCGAACCCGTGCCAAGCTCGCCACTCGCGTCGACCCGCATCACGATTTCGCGCATGCCCTGCACCTTCGGCGCGGCAAACATCGCGGTGTGGATGCCATCGCCGGCCTGAAGGTCGGCGCCCTGGCCGTCATCGCGCAACGCGACTTTCCCGACACCGCGAATTCTCGCCACGACTTCGGCCTGCGCGTCGGCCGGCAGTTGCGCCGTCAGCGTCAGCGGCTTGCCGGACTGCGTAGCCAGCGGTCGCGCCTGGACCGTCATCGCAACGGGACTATCCGGCTGCATCACTGCATAACGCAACTGGCCGGACTTGCGTGCCGATTCGACCGTGAGGCGGTTCGATTGCGCCGGCAGCGAATCGAGCGCAATGCGGCTACCGACGGCAGGCACATCCATGCTGGCCAGCGCCGGGTTATCAAAGCCGCGGGCCGGCAGGCGCCTTTCATAGTCATTGGCGTGAGGGCCACCGGCCTGCGGCGCGCGCACGGCCAGCGGTTGCTCATCGAAGACGACCAGCACGGCGTTTTCCGGTGTGTCGATTGGCAGGTCGAGCGCCGCCTGGCCATTGGTAATGCGCGTGGAACCCACGAACAGGCGTGATTCATGGGCCGGGCCGGCCTTGCCGGGTTCCGGCATGGCGCCGTGCGCAAGCGGCCCGGATTCGCCTGCCTGCACGGACAGGGGCAAGGCGAGCAAGAGAAGAATGTTCATTCGAATAGTCATTGCATGCCTCCTTAGAAGTCCGTGCCGAGCGCATCACCGATCTGGCGATAGTCGTTGCGGCGGTTGTGGTGATGGTTGGCTTCGGTACGGAACCACTGGCTCCCCACTGCCTCGGCGGAATATTCGGAAACGACGCCGTCATCCTCGCCCGGCATGCCGGCAATGCCGGAAATGGTCGCGAGGCCAATGTCTTCGATATGGAAGCGGTAGTAGTAGTCGTTCCAGAGGCCGTACCCGGAAATCCACCAGAAGGTCTTCGGCAGGGCAGGGCGACCGCTGGTGCCCTTCAGCCAGTACTCGTTGTAGTAGGCCATCGAGTCGGTGGTGCAATTCTTCGTCGAATCGGTGCCCTGCCCGACCCAGTCCACGATCCAGCCGGTGAACCAGCTGCCCGACAGCGTGCCGGCCACGTCCGCGGCCTCGCTGCCCTTCTGGGGGGCGGCAATGGTGTTCACCCAGCGGGTGGCATTGATGATGGTCGGATAGCGGGAATCCCAGTCGGGATTGGAGAAGATCCAGCGAATCACCACGCCCCCGAAGGAATGCGTGTTGATGACGAGGTCATCGATGTTCTCGGTGGTGATGAAGGTGTAGAGCTGGTCGGCCACCTGGTCGGCGGCCTGCCACATGTAGCGGGTGCCGTCGTAATGCACGACTTCGACCGGCACCGAGTAGCCCTTACTGGATGCGCGGATCATGTCCTCACCCCAGTAGGCCCGTGCCACCGACGCGTTGGCGAGATCGCTCCCGCCCTTGCCATGAACCAGCGCCATGCCGGTTCCCGCAAATGCCGGCGACGCCATCGCCAGCAGGGCCGCAGCGAGGCCGCTGCGCCACAGGTATCGGATACTCATGATTCCCCCCTTTCAGGAATGCAGGTTTTTCGTTGCAAGCTTCCCTGCTTCCCCTTTCCCTGAGCTTGTCGTACGCGAATGTTGCAGCGCATGCAAACGACCGTTTCACACGATTGTTCGAAGGGCTCTTTTATCGATCATTTGCCGAACTATTGACGGTTCGACGCCAGGGCAACCGAAAATGTCCGGAGTCGTCCTAAACTTGCTGCTGCGCTGCGTTTCGGGAAAAAATGCCACCGCTTCGTTGCGACGAAGCGTTCACGGCCCGGCTTGGGCCTTTGGGGAATCCGCGACACTCAGGGAAGAGTCCTGGCCAGCCTGGCCGATCCAACCCCGGGGCGTCGCATGCTTCTGGGGGAATCAGATGAATATCCTTTCTACGGCGCGACAGGTCGCGCTGGCACTTTTCTGCGCGCTCGCACTGGTGGCCTGCGGCGGCGGCTCTTCCGGCGGCGGTGATACCACCGGCGACAGCAGTGGTGGTGGTGACGGCGGAAACAACGAGAAGCCGACGGCGCAGATCGTGTTCCCGCCAGACGGTTCGCTGGCTACAGCGGATTCGCTCACGGTGCGCGGAACGGCCAGCGACGACTCCGGCGTCAACGCAGTCACCGTGAACGGCGTCGCGGCAAGTTCGAGTGATGGTTTTCAGACATGGACCGCCGTGGTTCCCCTCGCCGGGGACTCCGTCGAAATCCGTGTTGCTGTCGAAGACGATGCCGGCGAAAGCACCACCGCTGCGGATACCGTAACCATCCTGCGGGATGACCTGCATGTCGTTTACCCGCGTGCCGTCGAGGTCGCGGCCAGCGGCGGCTACATTATCGCGAGCAGCGGCAACCGTTCGCTGTTCAAGGTGGATCCCGACTCCGGCACCCCGGACCTGCTTTCCGGGGCAACCCGCGGTACGGGTCCGCTGATTTCGCACCCGACAGCAATCAGCCTGGGTGTCGACGATAACGTCGTTGTTGCCGATTTCCACCTTGCGGCGGTGTTCTCGGTCGACCTCGACACGGGCAATCGGCAACTCGTCAGCGGGAACGCGCGCGGCACGGGCCCGGCATTCGGGGACAATCTTCGCGACCTCACCGTGGACCCGTCCTCCGGCACCATCTACGTGCTGGGCACGACGACCTACAACGATTTCCAGGTGCTGGCCGTGGACCCCGCAACGGGCAACCGCAGCCTTGTCGGTAACGCCATGACCCTCACCGGCACCGTGCCGACCTTCCCGCTCTCGCTGGCCTATGACACGGTGGGGGACCGCCTGATCCTCTCCGACGACACGAATATCCTCGTCGCCCTGGACGTCGATTCCGGTGTCGCATCGACGCTTGCACCCTCGGTTGGCGACCTGCCGCAGATGGCCAGTTCGATTGTCTTCGATGCCACCGGCAACCGGGTGTTTCTCTACGATGCGTGGAGCGAGGAGTTCTTCAAGGTCGAGCTCGATACCGGCATGTCCACGCTCATCGGGGGCGCCACCGAGGGCACCACGCCGCAGACCATTCTGTTCGGCATGGCGATCGACAACGACACGCTGGTTTCCCCGCTGCCCGTGTACCGCGAGCTCATGGCGATCGACACGTCCACCGGTAATCGTGACCTCATGCTGGCCGACACGATCGGAAATGTCGGCATCGGCCCGCGCCTCTCGCCCTATTCCGTGGCGCAGGCGGCGGACCTGGACAGTGGCAGGATATGGGCCATCGACCGTGATACGAACAAGCTGATCCTGGTCGATACCACGAGCGGCGAGCGCAGTACCGTTGCCACCCTGTCTTCGGGCTACGACCAGTTGCTGTTCTCCGCCACGCGCCAACAGTTGATCGCGGTAAATCGCGGCGACATCGACCTGGTTGACCCCGAAACGGGCGACATCGATCCCTTGCAGCCCATGCCGGCCGGCTTCACCTGCCTCGATACGCCGGGCTACGGCCTGTTCGAAGCAGCCGACCTCGGCCAGCTGCTGATGACCTGCTACGGCGAAGACCAGGTGGTTGCGTTCGACATTGATGCCTGGAGCTATTCCGAGTTCTCCGGCGCGACCATGGGCACGGGCGTGACGATTCCCGATCCATACCGTATCGAGCGCGACACGGACCGGGCGCGCTTCCTGGTCATGAGCCGCGACGGCACGCTTTACGGCGTGGATGAAACGACGCGCGACCGGACGCTGCTTGGCAGCCTTCCCGGCCTCATGTCGGGAACATTGCTGGGTGCGAGTGACATCACCATGAGCCCGGATGGCAGCGCGCTGATCGTGCTGGACGGTCGCACCAGCCGCGTCGGCAGCGTGACCCCGGACACCCTCTCGGCGGATATCGTCGCTGGCCATGGCGCAGGGTCCACATCGGTCTATCCCTTTGCCGGCGAGATATTCGTGTCGGCAAATGGCGAGTTCGCCTGGGTGATTGCCTATAGCGAAATCGTCAAGATCGACCTGGTGGGCGGCGACCACGTCACCGTTTCACGCTGAACCCACTTCACGCGGGCAGGGAAAACGGGCCCTCTCGGGCCCGTTTTCTTTTGCCCTTGCGCCCCTTGAAAACCTCCACGGTGCCCCTAGATACGGTTTCAACAGAGTAACAACCGAATCGTGGAGGTAATGACCATGAGCCTGATTCGCTACCAGCCGCTCCGGTACGCCGGCGGCATCAACCAGCTGCACAACGAGATCAACCGCCTGTTCGACAATTTCGGACCGGAACAGGACGCCACCCCCGCGGTGGACTGGACCCCGGCCGTGGATGTCTCGGAAGAGGAAAACCGCTACGTCATTCATGCCGACGTGCCGGGCGTGGACCCGAAGGATATCGAGGTCACCCTGGAAGACGGCGTGCTGACCATCCGTGGCGAGCGCCGCAACGAGAAGAGCGTCGAGGAGAAGGGCTTCCGCCGTGTCGAGCGTTTCTCGGGCAGCTTCTACCGCCGCTTCACGCTGCCGGACACCGCGGATTCCGAAAACATCACTGCCGAGACGAAGCACGGCGTGCTGGAACTCGTGATCCCGAAGCAGGAGAAGGTTCAGCCGCGCCGCATCGCGGTAAAGGGCAAGGCCTGAGCACACGACGCGAAAGCTGAAGCTCGAGGAAGAGCTCCAGCCGCGCCGCATCGCGGTAAACGGCAAGGACTGAACCTGCTGTAAAGAAACAGGAACACTAGTTGGCAGTCCCTGCACATGGCGGTCTCCCCTGCCGCCGCCCCGACGAGGGGAATTGTGCAGGAAACAGGGAAGTCGACCGCCGCCCGGAACCCCTCGCCGGGCGGCGGGTCTGAGTCAGGGACGCGCGAAACTTGCGCCGGGTGCCTTACCCCTCCCCCCTCTCGGGCATCCGGCGTAAGCTTTCGCCTTTATCAATACATTCAAACCGCAAACGGAAGGAACACCATGCGACAAGCCATCGCTTCTTTCTTGACCCTGCTCGCACTGTTGCTGGCGGCGTTCAACGCGCAGGCTGCGCTGCCGGCCAGCGTCGACGGTGATGACGTTCCCACGCTCGCGCCGCTGATCGAGCGCGTCGAACCGGCCGTGGTGAACATTTCCACGCGTGGCACCGTGCAGCAGCGCCAGAACCCGCTGATGAACGACCCGTTCTTCCGCCGCTTCTTCGGCCAGCCGGAGCAGCCACGCGAACGTGAAGTACAGGGTCTTGGCTCGGGCGTGATCATCGATGCCCGCGAGGGCCTGCTGGTGACCAACGCACACGTGATTGCCCAGGCCGATGAAATCCTGGTCACGCTGAACGACGGTCGCGAATTCGAAGCCGAGCTGATCGGCAAGGACGAACGCACCGACGTTGCGCTACTGAAGATCGAGGCCGACGACCTCGTGGCGGTGAAGCTCGCCAATTCCGAAAAGCTTCGCGTCGGTGACTTCGTGGTGGCCATCGGCAACCCCTTCGGCCTGCAGCACACCGTGACCTCCGGCATCGTGTCGGGCCTCGGCCGCTTTGGCTTGAATGCCGAGAATTTCGAGGATTTCATCCAGACCGACGCATCGATCAATCCCGGTAATTCCGGCGGCGCGCTGATCAACCTGAAAGGTGAACTTGTTGGCGTGAACACCGCGATCCTCTCGCGCAGTGGCGGCAATATCGGCATCGGTTTCGCGATTCCCGCGAACATGGTGACCGCCGTGGTCAACCAGCTGCAGGAATTCGGTGAAGTGAAGCGCGGCGTGCTTGGCGTGCAGATCCAGGACGTAACGCCGGATCTCGCCAAGGCATTCGACCTCGGCGACAACGAAGGCGCGCTCGTGTCGAACGTGGTGACCGGATCGGCAGCGGACGAGGCAGGCATCGAGTCTGGTGACGTCATCGTGTCGGTAAACGGCAAGAAGGTCGAAAGCTTCACGGACCTGCGTAACCGCATCGGCCTGATGCGTGTTGGCGACGAAGTGAAGATGGAAATCCTTCGTGACGGCAAGCGCAAGACGATTCTCGCGACGATTGGTGACCCGGAAGAAAATGTTTATGCCTCCGATGAACTTCATCCGGGCCTGCAGGGCGCCAGCTTTGCCGAGCTCGACGAACGCTCGCCGCTGTTCGGTGAGGTGAAGGGCGTGCTGGTTGCCAACGTGGAGCGTGGTACGCGCGCTGCGCGCGTCGGCTTGCGCCCGGGTGATGTCATTACCTCGGTGAACCGCCAGGACGTGAGCAACCTGGGTGAATTCCGCCAGCTCGCCTCCGGCAGTGACGGCATGCTGTTGCTGCGTATCCGCCGCGGTAACGGGGCGCTCTTTATCGCTGTGCGATAAAGAGAAGAGCGAGAATCGCCGTGCGATGAAACGAAAAATAATGATCGCTGTACGATGAAACAGCGATAGATTGCATCCAGAAAAAAAACCCCGGCAATGCCGGGGTTTTTTCATGCTACGTGAAAAATTTTTCTTCGCCCTCGAATCGCTCAACGGTGGGCGTTGAGGCAATTCCTCATGCGTTGCACATCGCTGCATGATTTGACAGAAACAGATTATCTGCTTCACTTTTTTCTCGAGCCGGCCGTCACTGGGGAAGTGAATGAAGCCGGCCTTGCCTTGATGGTCATTCCGCACTCGTTTGACCCAATCCATCAATACATCAGATTGGTAACAACCAATTTGGGGGAACTGTTTTGAAGAAAATTCTTTCCGTAATCGCGGGCGTCGCCATGATGGCGTCCACCACTGCGCTCGCCGGCAATGGCGATCGCTTTGTCGACGTAATCGTGAGCCTCAAGGACGCGAGCTCCCCATCCATGCATGCCAGCAACCGCGCAGCAGCAGCGGATTTCGCGCGCGGCTTCGGCGTGTCACCACGTTTCACTTACGGTGCCGTGATGAGCGGCTTCGCGGCCAGCGTGCCGGAATCACGCCTGGAGGCGCTGCGTAACCATCCGCGCGTGCAGAGCGTCACCATCGACGCACCGGTTCGCGCGTTTGCGCCGCCCTGCCACGTCACCGGCACCTGCGGTGGTGGCGGCGGTGATGGCCAGACCATCCCGTGGGGCATTGATCGCATCGGTGCGACCGGCAACGCGAACACCGGCGCCGGCGTTCACGTCTACGTGATCGACACCGGTATCGATGCCGACCATGCCGACCTTGCCGCCAACATCAGCAACGGTTTTGCCGCCGAGTCCTGCAAGGGTGGCAGCTGCATGGCCGACTGGGATGACGACCACGGTCACGGCACGCACGTTGCCGGTACCGTCGGCGCGCTCGACAACGACATCGACGTCGTCGGCGTTGCTCCGGAAGTCACCCTTCACGCCGTGAAGGTGCTGAACAAGCGCGGCTCGGGTAGCCGCTCGGGCGTGATCGCCGGTATCGACTGGGTCACTTCCCAGGCCGTCGCGATGGGCCAGCCGGTTGTCGCGAACATGAGCCTCGGTGGCTCGGGTTCGAAGACCGGCACCTGCACCAGCTCCGGCTTCACCGGCAGCGATGACTACCACCGTGCCCTCTGCAATGCGCGTAACGCGGGCGTCGTGATGGCCGTTGCCGCCGGTAACGAAAGCGCGGATGCCGAAGGCTCCGTGCCGGCCGCCTACGACGATGCCGTGATTACTGTCAGCGCGACGTCGGAAGGCGACGACTGGGCGGGCTTCTCGAACTGGGGTGACAACTCCGCTTCGTACATGAGCTCGAACTCGGCGCCGGTGAGCATTGCTGCACCGGGTGCCGGCATCCTGTCGCTGTCCACCGGTGGTGGCACGACGACCATGAGCGGCACCTCGATGGCGTCGCCGCACGTTGCCGGCGCCCTGGCGCTGATCATGGCGTCGAGCTCGCAGTCTGCCGATGGCTCGGCTTTCGAGAACCTGCGCAGCACGCTGCTGAACGCGGCTGAAGATACCAGCAGCTTCTCGAACACCTCGGGCTACCCGCATGACGAGGACTTCCTCGACGCAGGCAGCCTCTGAGGCATTGAAGCCGAAAGGGAATGACCGACTTGAGGCCGCCTTCGGGCGGCCTTTTCTTTTGTGCGGGGAAATTCGGCGTGGCGCTTCAGCAGGTCATTCGCGATGATCCATGCAGCTTAAGGACCTCGGTTTTCCTGTAATTCGCCGACAAGGTATTCCGGCAGCATCGAATCCGCGACCTTGCTGTGCTTTCGTCCGTAGCCCTTGGTCCTGTACGCCTCCGTGGCCTCCTTGCCGCACCATTCCGTCATGATCGCGGGTGGCGCCGGATGCTCAGGAATGTACTCACTGAAATCGTAGACCTTGCCGTTGATTGCCATCCAGCAGTCTTCGGCAGTGTCGTGCTTGGCGAGTTCATCCAGGGTGACGATGGCCAGTGACGTTTTCTCTTCACCGGCCGTTCCTTCGGCGTGCGCGGGCGCCAGGTTCGCAACACCCCACAGGGTGAACACCGACGCCCAGAACGCAACGACAGCGGCAAACATGAATTTCTTCATAGCAATGTGAACTCCTCTGAACGAACACGGTGCGCGGGCAGGCCCTTGTTGCGGAGAATCTGCCTGCCCAGCCTGATCATTGGCGGTGGGCCGCAGATATAGGCCGTGCGTTCGGCAAAACCGGGAACATGGCGGGCAAGGAACGCTTCGTTCAACGGACCTTGCACCGCAAAGTAATGCGTGATGACGTCGAAGCCTTCAACGCGGGACGCGATGGCCTGCAACTCGTCGAGGAAATAGGCACGCGACGCATCCTGCGCCAGGTAGACGAGGCAAATATCCACGGAGCCGGGCTCATGCAGCAGGGCGCGTGCGCGACCGACAAATGGCGTGATACCAATGCCGCCTCCGAGCCACAATTCCGGCTCGCGTTTTTTCTCGGCGGTTCCTGCGCGGAAGAAACGACCATACGGTCCATCAACATGCGCAATCGTTCCAGGCGTGACGGATTGCAGTGCGTGACTTGCGTCACCGAAATCCTTGATGGCAATGCGCAACTCGTCGGACTGCGGTGCAGAAGAGATCGTGTATGGATGCTCTTCGTTGCAGCCCGCTGCCAGCGCCGGGTCACGCGGCGTGAAGTACACGAACTGGCCAGCCGCGTGCGTGATGCGATCGCCGACAGGTTCGAGCACCAGTTCGACCACCCCTTTCGCAAGAGGCTCGACTGCCGTAACGCGATAGGGCTTGCGGCCGAATTTCCTTGATACCACCGCGCGCCAGCTGAACGCCGCAAGCGCGAGTACCGACAATCCACCCCAGGTCACGATATTCCAGTGACCGACAAGCACCGTATTGAGCGCAATGCCATGAATGGCCCCGAGTAACAGCGCAGCACCGGCCAGCAGGTGCAGGTGCTTCCAGCGCTGGTAATCCGGTGCCCCGAAAAAGGAATAGCTCGGTGCCAGGAAGATCATCATTGCGAGCAGGGCCGCCCAGCCGATCCACGTCGCCACGTCACCTGCCGGTGGAAACAGGGTCATTGCCGCCGCCTGCACACCGCCGGGAACCGCCGCAAACGCGAGAAGCAGGGGGTGCAGCATCAACAGCAGCAATGCTGCCGTTCCCAGGGAATGATGCAGCCGCCATAGCCGGGTCAGGCCGCCGAAAGGCTGGTCGAAACCGGGAACACGCACTGCCAGTATCCCGGCGAACAGAAGACTGGCGAGACCGAGGACGCCGGCCAGCTTGCCGCCGAATCGCAGCCAGTCGGAGTACGCCTGGGGCCAGGGATCAAGCAGCTGGGGCAAGGCGACAAGGGATGGCGCCAGGACCAGTAACACGATAATGGCCTCGCCCGGTTCGATACGCCTGATCACGTTCATCAAGCAGTGCACTCCTCTGCCCCCATCCGTATTCCGACCATAGCCCAGATGCACAGCGCGGGTAATGCTCCAGGTCAACGACCGATGGCGATTCCCGGGTTCAGTCGACCAGCAGCTTCAAGCCCACCAGCAACACGAGCAGCGCGAAGCCGCGTCGAAGTTTCGACTGGTCAATGCGATGCGCCGTCTTCGCACCGAGCGGTGCGGTAAATATCGCCGTCACTGCAAATGCCGCCACTGCGGGCCAGTAGATGTAACCGGTGGAATACGGTAGCGGCGTCTCACTCGCAAACAGCATGTAGCCGACGGAACCCACGAAAGCGACGATCACGGTACAGGCGGAAGATGTTGCGACAGCTACCGCGGCACGATGACCGCGCGCCAGCAACCAGGGCACGACCATTACGCCACCACCCACACCGGCAAGCGACGCAACGCCGCCAATCGGCAGCCCGGCGATGGCAGAGAGCCATGGGCGATCCGCCTTGGGCAATGGCGGATGCCGCTGCAGGAACAGGTAAGCCGCCATGACCAGCAGGAAGATACCGAACCAGCGCTGCAGGGCAGCGGTAGGAAATTCATCGGCAAGCCGTGCGCCTGCCAGCGATCCGATGACCAGCCCCGGGGCCATCCAGCCGAGCTCGCGCCAACGCAGGCCACCAAGGCGCCAGTGCATGATGGCGGCAATGCCGGAGTTGATCACGATAAAGGCCAGCGAGGAGCCCAATGCCACGTGCATGGCATAGGTCGCGGCCGCCGGGTCACTGGACAGGACAAAGAACATCACCGGCACCACCACAAGGCCACCACCGATACCGAGAAGTCCGGCGAGAAAACCGGCAACGATGCCGGCGAGCACGAAAATGCCCAGCATCCACTCCATCAGTGCGTCCCCGGGACCAACAGGGCGGCCTGGACACCAGGGTCGGGAACACGTGTCTGGCGGTTGCGAGGTGGCATTTCGACTTCCTGGATTACGGTCGGATGGACAGATGCTGCCGTAGCCGCGAAGGATTTGCCAATGCGCGACACGCGATGCGCCATAAAAAACGGGACCATCCGAAGATGGTCCCGCCAATGGAGTGACATCCCTGTCATGCCGGGCATCCCTGCCCTCTCCCTTGCCCCTGCCGCGCGTCAAGGCGAGCGACCACGCAACCAGGAACGGGCCCAGTAGACGCTTGCAGCCCGCCGCAGCACATCGGGAATACTCGGATTTGCCGGAAGGAAAGGGGGTAGGCAGCAGATGACCTGAGCGCGGGCGGCAGTTGTGGCACAATCCGGTGCATGGAAATTTCAAGCATCGGATTCAGGAAACAGACGCGTCGCCGGATCGCGATCCTCGGCGGCACCGGCTTCGTGGGCAGCCACCTGGTTGCCCGCCTCGCACGCGACGGGCACCGCATCAAGGTCCTGTCGCGCCTGCGCGAGGACAACCGCCACCTGCTGGTGAACCCGACCGTCGATGTACAGACGACCAACGTCTTCAGCAGCGAGGCGCTGGTGCGCGCCTTCGAGAATGTCGACACGGTGATCAACCTGGTC
The DNA here is from genome assembly GCA_033720815.1 of Gammaproteobacteria bacterium. Classification (GTDB taxonomy): domain Bacteria; phylum Pseudomonadota; class Gammaproteobacteria; order Natronospirales; family JAJUFS01; genus JAWWBS01. Next base: position 19,891 of record JAWWBT010000019.1, read on the forward strand.
GGCATCCTCAACGAGAGCGGCCACAGCGGCAAGGGCTTTCGCCAGGCGCACGTCGATTTCACGCAGCGGGCCGCCAATGCGGCGGAAAAGGCGGGCGTAAGGCGCTTCCTGCAGATGAGTGCGCTGGGAGCCGGACCCAACGGCCCGAGCCATTACCTGCGCAGCAAGGGCGAAGCCGAGAACCTGCTGATGACGCATGCTGCACGACACATGCGCGTGACCATCTTCAAGCCTTCGGTGATCTTCGGCCCGGGCGACAGCTTCATCAATCGCTTTGCCGGCCTGCTGAAGATTGCCCCGATCATGCCGCTGGCCTGTCCCGACGCGAAATTCTCGCCGGTCAGCGTGGCCGACGTGTGCGAGGCATTTGCCCGCAGCATCGAAAACGAGGCAACGGTCGGCAAGCGCCTGGAACTGTGCGGCCCGGAAACCTGGACGCTGAAGGAAATCGTCGAATACGTGCGCGATCAGCTCGGCCTCCGTCGCCTGGTCCTGCCACTGCCGAACTGGGCGTCGAAGATGCAGTCTGCCGTGTTCGAGTTCGTGCCGGGCAAGCCGTTCTCGCGTGACAATTACAACAGCCTGCAACTCGATAGCGTCTGCAGCGAAAACGGCTTCGCGCTGTTCGGCATCCAGCCGTCCGGCCTGGATGCGGTCGTCCCGTACTACCTGCGCCCGGTTCACCCGCGTCGCCGCTACGACGAAATGCGCCGACGCGCGCGCCGCGCAAAGACCCGGTAATCCCATGGAGTGGCCTGCGGGCGTCAGGGTCTACCAGGTTGGCGGCGCCGTGCGTGATCGCCTGCTCGGTATCGAGCCGAAGGAAATCGATTACGTCGTTGTGGGCGCAACGCCAGGCGACCTGGAGCAGCGCGGCTTTACGGCGGTCGGCAAGGATTTCCCGGTCTTCCTGCATCCCCAGACGAAATCGGAATATGCACTCGCTCGCACCGAGCGGAAATCCGGGCACGGCTACAAGGGTTTCAGCTTTCATTCTGCGCCGGAAATCACCATCGAGCAGGACCTCGAGCGCCGCGACCTCACCATTAACGCCATCGCCGAAGACATGGATGGGAACCTGGTCGATCCTTACGGTGGCGTGAACGACCTTGAGCAGCGCATCCTGCGTCATGTTTCTCCCGCCTTCGTGGAAGACCCGTTGCGGGTCTTGCGCGTCGCCAAGTTTGCCGCCCGCCTGAAACCGTTCAGTTTCAGCATCGCGCCCGAAACCCTCGAGTTGATGCGTGAACTCGTCGAGTCCGGCGAACTCGAGCACCTCGTACCGGAACGGGTATGGGCGGAAACGCGCGAAGCCTTGCTTTGCGACGCACCCCAGGAATATTTCCGCGTATTGCGTGACTGTGGCGCGATGAAAGTGCTTTTCCCGGAACTCGATGCGTTGTTTGGCGTACCGCAGCCGGAAAAGTGGCATCCGGAGATCGACACGGGCGTGCATACCCTGCTGGTCATGGAACAGGTTGCGAAGCTGACGGCATCGCTGCCTGCGCGTTACGCCGCGCTGGTGCATGACCTTGGCAAGGGCACGACGCCGAAAGTCACCTGGCCCAGCCATCGTGGTCACGAAGAACGTGGCGTGAAACTGGTCGAGCGCTTCAGCGAGCGACTGCGCGTACCGACCGAGTGCCGCGAAACGGCCATCGCCGTTTCCCGTTACCACACACATGTGCATCGCGCGAAAGAGATACGTCCGGAAACCTTCTTCAAGGTGCTCGAGAAAAGTGGCGCCTTGCGCAAGCCCGGACGACTACCGGACTTCCTGGATGCCTGCGAAGCGGATGCGAGAGGTCGTACCGGCCTTGAAGACCAACCCTACCCGCAGGCAGGCCTGTTTCGAAGCGCGTTCGATGCCGCGACGAGTACAGGTACGGATGACATCGACATGGAGGGGCTTGAAGGCCCTGCCATCGGCAAGGCGCTGCGCGAAGCGCGGATCAACGCGATCGCCAGGGCTCTTGAAGGAAAACGATGAATTCCATGGCTAGAATCAGGGGGATTTTCGCTTGAGGGATTCAACCATGCGTTACCTGTTTCTTGCCGGGCTGCTGCTCGCGGCAATGCCTGTCGCGGCAGAGCCACTGAATTACGATTACATCTACCTTTCCAGTGGTCGCATCGAGCCCGAGCAGGGCGAATCACGCAACGCATCGGCGTTCGGTGCCTTCTACAGTTTCGCCAACAACTTCCACGGTTTCATCGGCGTCGATGATGGCGGCGCGTATGCGGCAAGCGCACCGGCCGATGCGGATATCCGCAACTGGCGTATCGGTGCAGGTGGACATTTCCTCGTCAGCGAGAATGTCATGCTGGCGCCCGCAGCCGCGCTGCTTCGGGGAACGGTTGAATACAGGGCATGCATACCCCTGGGCCCGAACCTTCCGGCCTGCTCATGGACCGACATGGAAGCGTCAGATACGGGTTATGTGGTCCAGCTTGATGCCCGCTGGAATTTCGCAGAACGCTGGGAAGTGATCGGCGGGCTGCATCGCTCGGAGCTGTTCGAGGAATCCGAGACCGAAATCGTCGCCGGGATACTCTGGCACCCCACCGACTGGCTGGCACTGGGCGCGATGGCAAAGGACCGCGACACCTCGAGCATCGCCGAACTTACCGGTCGCTGGTACTTCTGATCCCCGCCCTTACGCGAACCACGCGAAAAGAATTACACCGAGCCCGACGCGATAGATGACGAACGGCAGCATGCCGACCTTCGGCAACCACTTCAGGAAGAAGTGAATGCAGCTGTAGGCCGCCATGAATGACAGCAGTGCCCCGCTGAACAGGCTGCCCCAGGCCACTGACTGCTGGGCCTGTACCAGCTTCACCGTTTCCAGCCCACCCGCAAGAATGATCACCGGAATAGACAGCAGGAACGAGAAACGCGCTGCCGCCACACGGTCCAGCCCCATTAACAGGCCTGCCGTCATCGTGATACCGGAACGCGAGGTACCGGGGATCAACGCGAGCGCCTGCGCAACACCAATGACAAGGATATCGATCCAGCGCAGCTGGTGTTCGTTGCGACCGGTTGCGCCGTGACGATCAGCCACCCACAGCAACAGGCCAAAAACGATTGTCGTCGTGGCAATGACCAGCGCAGATCGCAGGTTGGCCTCGATGAAATCCGCGAACAGCAGTCCCGCAAGACCCACGGGGATGGTGCCGAGCACGATGGCCCAGGCAAGCCGGGCATCGCCCTCGACGCGACGTGTTTTCAGGCTGCGCAACCCGGCAACAGTCACGTTCGCGATATCACGACGAAAATACAGCATCACGGCGGCGAGGCTGCCCACATGCACGGCAACATCGAAGGCAAGC
>JAWWBT010000020.1:0-21811 GCA_033720815.1 Gammaproteobacteria bacterium
AACCTCGTCGTCAACGGATTATTATTGAAGGAAACGGGCGAGGGCTTTCATTTCTTCGAACTGGCCTGGCTTGGCCTTCCCTCGGCAATTATTGCTTTCATCTATGTATTCCTGTTCGGCAGGAAACTGCTGCCGGAACGCGTCTCTTCGAAAGAGCAACTTTCCGACACGCGTGAGTACACCGTGGAAATGCTGGTCGAAGCCGAATCGCCGCTTGTGGGAAAGACCATCGAAGAAGCAGGCTTGCGTCACCTTCCAGGCCTGTTCCTTATCGAAGTCGATCGTGCTGGAACCATCCTGCCCGCAGTCGACCCGCATGAAATACTCCAGGCAAGTGACCGACTCGTGTTCGCGGGCGTCGTCGAATCGGTTGTCGACCTGCAGAAGATCCGCGGCCTTGTTCCTGCAACTGAGCAGGTCTTCAAGCTTGATGCCGAACGCGCGTCGCGCGCCTTGTATGAAGTTGTCGTATCGAGAAGTGCATCCCTGGTTCACAAGACCGTAAAGCAGGGGAATTTCCGCAAGCAGTTCGATGCAGTGGTCATCGCCGTATCGCGCGAAGGCAAGCGCATCAACCGCAAGATTGGTGATATCCGCTTGCAGCCCGGCGACACACTGCTTGTCGAAGCTGACCGTGGCTTCGCGGCGAGACATCGCAGCAGCAGGGACTTCCTGCTGGTGAAGCCCCTGGAAGGTGCCGCTACGCTTAATCATGAGCGTGCCGGAATTGCTTGGGCAATTCTTGCCGGCGTGGTGTTTGCGGCCGGTACCGGCCTTCTTGAGACACTTCACGCAGCGCTGCTGGGCGCTGGCTTGATGGTGATGACACGATGCCTGAACGGAAGTGAAGCACGACGGAGTATCGATCTCGATGTGCTCATCGTGATCGCCTGCGCATTCGCCCTTGGTGAGGGACTGAAAGTCACTGGTGCGGCAAACGAATTTGCCGGCAGCCTGGTGACCATTGCGGGAGACAACCCGCTTGCGGTGTTGCTCGCGGTTTACGTGGCCACCGTAGTGTTGACCGAACTCGTTACCAATAATGCGGCGGCTGTCCTGATGTTCCCGCTGGCCTATGCGTCCAGCAGTTCGCTCGACCTGAATTTCATGCCGTTTGCCGTGGCAATCGCCTTTGCCGCATCGGCGAGCCTTTCCACACCGATCGGATACCAGACCAACCTGATGGTCTATGGTCCGGGTGGCTACCGGTTCGGGGACTACCTGCGATTTGGCCTTCCACTCAACGTCGTGCTCGCAGTAGCAGCACTGACGATCATCCCGCAGGTCTGGCCACTCCAATAAGCAGCCACACCAGCTTCAGCCAATCAGGTCCCAGCTCATCGGTGTACCTCTTTGCACATCCTGGTTGACGCGCTTGCCAAGCAGGAGATCGTAATACCTTGGTTCAAGACCAAATCCGGGACGGATTGCTCTCAGGTTGCTTTCATCAAGCACATCACCTGCCTTCAGTGGCTTGCAGACATACAGGGAACGACGGAAGGCCCTGGAGCCCTCTTCCGACCCCGTACGACCGTAGTGAACGTCGCCCAACGCCTGCCAGGCACGACGTGTTTCATCCACAAGTAATTGCAGCTCGTGAGGCTCGAGAGAAAAATCCGCATCGACGCCGCCTTCTTCGCGTTTCAGCGTTACGTGCTTCTCCACTGCAACAGCGCCGAATGCCACGGAAGCAACGGCTGCACCTATCCCCAGGGTATGGTCAGAGAGGCCAACCTGGACGCCGAACGCATCGCGCATGTTCGGGATAGTCCTCAGGTTCGAATTCTCCGGTGTTGCGGGATAGCTCGATGTGCACTTCAGGATCATCACATCACCCGCTCCGGCCTCCTTCGCTGTACGTACTGCAAGATCAATATCCTGTGGCGTCGCCATTCCGGTTGAAATGATCATCGGCTTGCCAGTGTTCGCGACCTTGCGGATCAGCGGGATGTCGACGCATTCGAAAGACGCGATCTTGTACAAGGGCGCATCCAGCTCTTCGAGGAAATCCACCGCCGTGGCATCGAAGGGAGAACTGAAACACATCATCCCGTGCTGCCTGGCACGCTCGAAAATCGCCTTGTGCCATTCCCACGGGGTATGCGCCTTTTCATAAAGGTCGTAAAGAGAATATCCGTGCCAGAGGCTTTCCGGATCCTCGATGCGGAAATCGCCTTCATTGATATCCAGCGTCATCGTTTCGGCGGTGTAGGTCTGTAGCTTTACCGCCTGTGCGCCTGTGGCAGCAACCGCATCGACGATTGCCAATGCGCGATCAAGATCGCCATTATGGTTTCCCGACATTTCCGCAATGATGAAGGGCTCGTGGTCGGGACCGACGCCAATATCGGCGAATGTCGTCTTTCTTTTCATCAGTTCACTCCTCGACCTTCAATGGCTTGCGCCATTCATTGTGCTGGAATCGATAGCCCGCATTTTCAAAAAGGGATATCGAAATTTCGTTTTCTGGCCGGATTCCTGCACGAAGTGTTCGGCAATTCCAGTCACCCGGTATCTCGCGCTCGATGGATGCAAGCAGGGCCGGACCCAGCCCGCTACCCTTTCGAGCTGGCGAGAGAAAGATCGATACTTCTGCAGTATCGTTATCGCGGTCCAGGCGAATAAAGCCCGCATCATCACCGTGGAATTCGGCGATCCGCATCAGGCGTCCGGGGTTTTCGAGGCTTCGTGCAAACCAGCGCTCATGGTCTTCCCATGGGATTTCTGCAGGATCAAAAGCCGTACTCCGGACCTCGGGATCATTACGCCATTTCCAGATCATTCTCGCATCATCCTGCGTCGGTGCACGCAGGTGTAATTCCGCAGCAAGCATTGCCTTGCATGCACGACTCGCGCCGGCACCATCACACAGGCTTCTCGCCGCCGCAGCCATGCTGGAAAGTTCTGCGTGATCCTGCAGTAGTTTCGTTATCGTGCCTGCCAGTCGTTCCGGATCCGGATGAACCTCCTCTGCAACCAGCTCGACTGCCCCAGCACGCTCAAGCTGGCTCAGCTGGTCACGCTGGTTCTCGGCGATCGGCCAGGCCAGCGAAGGAAGGGAACAGGCGCAGCGCTCCCAGGCCATCCCCCCACCTGCGCCAATCGCCAGTCGCGCATCTCGCATCAGGTAGGCGAGGTCTTCGTGATCGACATGAAGGTGACAACCAGGCAAATCCCGCACGCGGGCTCGCAGCTCGGCGAGTGCAGGATGGCGACCGGACACGGCAACATGCGATGAAACGCCAGGAAGCCCCTCCAGCGCCGCGATAACCTTCATCACATCATTGCCGGGGTCCGCGCCACCGAAGGAAACGAACAGGTCGACGCCTGGACTGTGATCTGTTGCCTGGCGAAACTCGTTTCGGAGCAGCGCATATCGCGGCCCGGAAAGCAGGCGAACACCGGGTTCCAGGCTATCCTGGTAGTCCTTCCAGGCATCTACACGGAGGTTCTGGTCGAAGAGGATGTCGCAGGCATGATCGCGGTCGGCCAGGTCATCGATTGCAAAAACCTTTCCGGGAAACTCTCTTTCCCAGGTGGCATCAATTCCGTAGTGATCAACGACCAGCCATTCGATCCCGTTCCATAAATCGCCAAGAACCGACCGGCACGCTGCCAGGTCATCGGCCTGGGAACGCTTCAACCAGGCCGCATGCGGTGGCGAAACGGATGTTTCAATCGACGTGTCCGTCGGCTCCGGGAGGATATGCAGGACATGTGGAGTTTGATCCAGCTGGCTTGCGACAATGCCATCCGGGTCGCGACCGATGAAATGACATTCTGCCTGCGCCTGGGCAACGAGCTCATCCGCGAGTACTCGACATCTCGCAGCATGCCCGCTGCCGATCTCCATGCTCGCATCGACACGGAATAGCACACGCATTACTTGTCCCTGTCGCGCAGCGCTGCAAACATGAGTTCAGCCAGGCGCCAGTCCTCTTCGGTGTCGATATCCTGCACTCGCTCACGGGGCAGTTCCACACCCAGGCTGTTACCCGACATCAATGAACGCTCTTCCCGGAACGCCCTGGCCGTGCCCAGATAGAACTGGCCCGCATCATGCCAGGCCTCCTCCAGGTCCTGTGACCGCGTTGATTCATGTTCGGGATGAAACAACGAAACGTGACCATCAGGCTCACGCCTCAAGGCGCGCTGGATCGGGAAAGGGAAGCGACAGACCGGGAATGCATAATCGGCATCATCATCGGCCAGCAGGTCATGCGCACGTCGCAGGTCAGAGGCGCGAACGAAGGGTGCCGTTGCATAAATGCAGGCAACGAGTTCCGGTGACTTTTCATTCTGGTCGAACCACTCGACTGCGTGCTTCATTACCGCAAGTGTCGTCGCGTGGTCGTCCGCCAGTTCAGGAGGTCGTACAAAAGGCTGTTCCGCGCCGTACTGGCTGGCAACGGAGGCGATTTCTTCATCGTCAGTTGAAACGATGACCCGGTCGAAAAGCCTTGTCTCGAGAGCGGCTTCAATCGACCAGGCGATAATCGGCTTGCCATGGAACTCCCGGATATTCTTGCGCGGAATGCGCTTGCTACCACCGCGTGCAGGGATGACCGCCAGCCTCATCAGCTTGTCGCCTCCAGGGCTTTGCCTAGCGCAGCTACAACAGCATCCTGGTCAGCGTCGCTCATGCCGGGATAAAGCGGGATGGATATCGCCTGCTCGTAGTACGCTTCGGCACGCGGATAGTCTCCCGGCGAAAAACCGAGGTCGCGATAGAAGGGCTGCAGATGCACCGGAATGTAGTGCACATTGACGCCGATCCCGGCCTCACGAAGCGCATCGAATACACGCCTGCGCTCCGGAACCTGGATCACGTAAAGATGCCAGGACGACTCACTGGATTCAAGCCGTGCAGGCCGGCCTACCGGTAATCCTGCAAGAAGCTGGTCATATCGATTGGCCAATTCACGACGCCGTGCAATGAACTGGTCCAGGCGCTTCATCTGGGACAGGCCCAACGCCGCCTGCATGTCAGTCATCCTGTAATTGAAACCAAGCTTCGTCTGCTGGTAATACCAGCCTCCTTCGCTCGGTCCACGCATGCGCTCGGGATCGCGGGTAATGCCATGCGTCCGCAACTCCTGCATGGTGGCCGCAAGCTCGGCGTCGCGCGTGGTCGCAAGACCTCCCTCGGCAGTAGTTATGATCTTCACCGGATGGAAACTGAATACCGCAATGTCAGACCACAGGCAGCAACCCACCGGACGACGCTCGTATTCGGCACCAATGGCGTGGGACGCATCCTCGACAATGGCGAAGCCGTATTGGTCCGCCAGCTCGCGCAGGCGGCGCATGTCTACTGACATGCCACCGAAGTGGACCGGCGAGACGACCGTCGGCAAGCGACCGGATTTCTCGGCGGCTTCGAGTCGCTTCGCGAGGTCGTTCAGGTCCATCAGGTAGGTAGAAGGATCAATGTCGACGAAGCCGACATCTGCACCACAATAGTGCGCCGCATTTGCAGTGGCCACAAACGTATTCGGCACGGTCCAGACTATTTTTCCGGGCGCGACGCCGAGTGCCAGGTAGGCAATATGCAGGGCAGACGTTGCGCTGTTCACGGCAACGGCATGCGCCACATCGCAATGTGCGGCGATGGCTGCTTCGAACGCAGGGACGGCAGGCCCTTGTGTCAGGAAATCCGATTGCAGGACATCGACGACAGCGTCGATATCCGCCTTGTCGATATCCTGGCGCCCGTACGGGATCATGCGCCTGCCTTGAGATTGAATTCGCGGATTTCCTCGACATCGAGGAAATGCGGATTATTGCCGGAGTGATACTCGTAACCCTGCTCCACCGGGGTGCCCTCCTCGCCGAGAAGATTCTTCGAATAATCATAGTCGGCATGGTGGAACTTGATGGTCGGCGCGATTACGTAGTGATCATCGAATTCGACAGTCAGGTGGGAATCGTCCGCCGGGCACATGATCTCGTGCAGTTTCTCGCCCGGCCGGATGCCAACCACCTTCTGTGGCATACCGGGGGCAATCGCCTCAGCGAGATCCGGGATGCGCACCGAGGGAATCTTGGGTACGAAGATTTCACCACCCTGCATACGTTCGAAATTCCTGAGGGTGAAATCCACACCCTGCTGGAGCGTGATCCAGAATCGCGTCATGCGCTCATCGGTAATCGGCAGGTGATCCGCGCCCTGTTCAACCAGGCGGCGGAAGAAGGGCACGACCGAACCTCGTGACCCGACGACGTTTCCGTAACGAACAACGGCGAACGTCGTGCGGTTCCCGCCAGCCATGTTGTTCGCAGCAACGAACAGCTTGTCCGATGCCAGCTTGGTGGCGCCGTAGAGGTTGATCGGGTTGGCAGCCTTGTCAGTCGACAAGGCAATGACCTTCTCGACATTGTTATCCAGCGCTGCCGCGATCACATTCTCGGCACCGTGGATATTCGTCTTGATGCATTCAAACGGGTTGTATTCGGCAGCCGGCACCTGCTTCAGCGCGGCCGCATGCACGACGAAATCGATCCCCCGCATTGCCTGCTTGAGGCGATCGGCATCGCGCACATCCCCGATGAAATAGCGCATGCGCGGATCATCGAATTCCTGCTGCATTTCGAACTGCTTCAGTTCGTCGCGGCTGTAGACCACGATGCGCTTCGGATTCCACCGGGAGAGAATGGTTTCAATGTATTTCCTGCCGAAACTACCGGTTCCGCCGGTGATCAGGACTGACTTGTCATCAAACACAGCACGGCCTCTTTCAGGTCAATTGCGCGGATTATCGCACGTTATTCCAGATACAAAAAAACCGGGCCAAAGGCCCGGTTCTTTCAGCAACCCGAAGGCAGCTTATTCTTCAGTCGTCGCTTCTTCAACGGCGTTCGCGGTATCCATTTCACCACGATCAACCAGCTGGACGTACGCCATCATGGCGTTGTCACCGGCGCGGAAGCCCGCCTTCAGGATGCGCAGGTAACCACCCGGGCGCTCCTTGTAATGCGGACCCAGCTCGGTGAACAGCTTGGTGACCATCTCGCGATCGCGCAGGCGCGCAAACGCCAGGCGGCGGTTGGCGACGGTGTCTTCCTTGGCCAGCGTGATCAGCGGCTCGACGACACGACGCACTTCCTTAGCCTTCGGCACGGTGGTCTTCACCACTTCGTGACGCAGGATCGAAGCAGCGAGATTCTGCAGCATCGCCTTGCGATGGCTGCTATTGCGGCTCAGTTGGCGGCCAGTATTACGATGACGCATGATTACCTATCCTGTCGTCTGGTCTGCCTGAATTCAGGCAGACACCTTATCATCACGGCCGCGGATGCTTGCCGGCGGCCAGTTTTCCAGTTTCATGCCGAGGGTCAGGCCATGCTGTGCCAGCACGTCCTTGATCTCGGTGAGCGACTTCTTGCCCAGGTTCGGCGTCTTCAGCAGTTCCACTTCGGTGCGCTGCACGAGGTCACCGATGTAATGGATGCTTTCAGCCTTCAGGCAGTTCGCGGAACGAACCGTCAGCTCGAGATCGTCGACCGGGCGCAAGAGCACCGGATCAATCTGCGCTTCTTCCGAGGCGGCGCCGGCATCTTCGTCACCTTCAAGGTCGACGAACACGGACAGCTGGTCGCGCAGGATCGTCGCGGCGCGACGAATCGCTTCTTCCGGATCCAGCGTGCCATTGGTCTCGATGTCGATGACCAGCTTGTCGAGGTCGGTACGCTGCTCGACACGCGCACTTTCGACGCTGTACGAGACACGACGGACCGGGCTGAACGTGGCGTCCAGCTGCAGGCGACCGATTGGACGGCTACCTTCATCCTCGGAGTCACGCGCCGTTGCCGGCTCGTAACCGCGGCCCTTGCGGACCTTCAGCTTCATTTCCAGCGAACCCTTGTTGTTCAGCTGCGCGATAACGAGGTCCGGGTTCATGATTTCAACATCATGATCGGTCTCGATATCACCGGCGGTTACAACACCCGGGCCCTTCTTCGAAATGCTCAGCACGACTTCATCATGCTGGTGCATGACAATCGCGAGGTTCTTGAGGTTGAGCAGGATGTCGATGACATCTTCCTGCACACCTTCAATGGTGGTGTATTCGTGAAGCACGCCTTCGATCTCCGCCTCGACCACGGCACAGCCGGGCATGGAGGAGAGAAGGATGCGACGCAGGGCGTTACCCAGGGTGTGGCCGAAACCGCGCTCGAGCGGTTCGATCACGACCTTGGCGCGACGCTCATTCTTGATGTCGACGTCAACAAGCCGTGGCTTGAGGAATTCTGTGACGGAACCCTGCATGGAATTAATGACCTCTCAGTGTTACTTCGAGTAAAGCTCGACCACCAGATTCTCGTTGATATCCGGCAGTAGATCGCTGCGCTCCGGTACCGACTTGAAGGTGCCCTTCAGCGCCTTGTCGTCGACCTCGACCCACTCGACACGACCCATCTGCTTTGCGATTTCCATCGCGTTCTGGATGCGCATCTGCTTCTTGGCCTTTTCGCGGATCTCGATCTCGTCGCCGGCCTTGACCTGGTACGACGGGATGTTGACGAGCTTGCCGTTTACGAGAATGGTCTTGTGACCGACCATCTGGCGCGCTTCAGCGCGGGTCGAGCCGAAGCCCATGCGGTAGACGACGTTATCAAGACGGCATTCCAGGAGCTGCAGCAGGTTTTCACCCGTGGAGCCCTTCAGCTGGGCAGCCTTCTTGTAGTAGTTGCGGAACTGCTTCTCGAGCACACCGTACATGCGGCGCAGCTTCTGCTTTTCGCGCAGCTGCAGGCCGTAGTCGGAAAGGCGAGTACGACGCTGGCCATGCTGACCCGGTACCGACTCGGCACGGCACTTGGAGTCCAGCGGGCGAACGCCACTCTTGAGAAACAGGTCGGTACCCTCGCGACGCGAGAGCTTGCATTTCGGACCGATATAACGAGCCATTCTTTATAACCCCCTTAGACGCGACGCTTCTTCGGCGGACGGCACCCGTTGTGCGGGATCGGCGTCACGTCAGAGATATTCGTGATCTTGTAGCCCAGCGCGTTCAGGGCGCGCACGGCGGATTCGCGACCCGGGCCTGGGCCCTTGACGCGCACTTCCAGGTTCTTCAGGCCGTATTCCAGCGCGGCCTGGCCCGCACGCTCCGACGCAACCTGGGCGGCGAACGGCGTGGACTTGCGCGAACCACGGAAGCCGGAGCCGCCGGAGGTCGCCCAAGACAGGGCATTGCCCTGGCGGTCCGTGATCGTAATGATCGTGTTATTGAAAGACGCATGAATGTGGGCGATTCCATCGACCACCGACTTCTTCACGCGCTTGCGAGGTTTAGTACCGGGCTGTGCCATCGTCTGTAATCCAGTAAATCCGAGTTAACGAAATTGCCGTGTCTTATCGCGTGACCGGACGACGCGGACCCTTGCGGGTTCGGGCGTTCGTACGGGTACGCTGGCCGCGCATCGGCAGGCCACGGCGGTGGCGGATGCCACGATAGCAACCGAGATCCATCAGTCGCTTGATGTTCATGGAGATCTCGCGGCGCAGGTCACCCTCGACGGTGAACTTGCCCACCGAGTTACGCAGCGCTTCGACTTCAGCGTCGCTGAGATCCTTCACTTTCATGTCCGGCTTCACACCAGCGTCTTCGCAGATCTGCTGGGCACGGGTGCGGCCAACGCCATAAATGGACGTCAACGCGATCACCGCGTGTTTCTGTACCGGAATATTGATGCCAGCAATACGGGCCATTCGTTCAGTCTCCTGTGCACGAATCGCGCGGGGAAACGCGCAAATCTACACGATCACCATTTAAAATTCAATCGAAAATCAGTGCCTTGCCTGCATTCAGCCCTGGCGCTGCTTGTGGCGCGCGTCAGTGCTGCAGATCACGCGAACCGTACCGTTACGGCGAATGATCTTGCAGTTGCGGCAGATTTTCTTGACGGAAGCTCTAACCTTCATCGTTCTATCCTCTGGTCGGACCTTAGCGGATCTGGCCCGCGCGGCCGTAACCCTTCAAGTTTGCCTTCTTCAGAAGGCCTTCATACTGGTGCGACATCATGTGAGCCTGCAGCTGCGACATGAAGTCCATGACCACCACCACGATGATCAGGAGCGAGGTACCACCGAAGTAGAACGGCACGCTCTTCCACATCAGAAGGAATTCCGGGAGCAGGCAGACCAGGGTGATGTAGATCGCACCCCAGAACGTCAGCTTGGTCAGCACACCGTCGATGTAATCAGCGGTCTGCTTGCCCGGACGGATGCCTGGAATGAAGGCACCCGACTTCTTCAGGTTGTCAGCCGTTTCGCGGCTGTTGAACACCAGCGCGGTGTAGAAGAAGCAGAAGAAGATGATCATTGCCGCATAAAACAGCGTGTACACGGGCTGGCCCGGGGACAGGCTTGCGGCGATCGTCTGCAGGATGCCTGCTTCTTCGGCGCTGCCGAACCATGTACCCAGCGTTGCCGGGAACAGGATGATCGACGACGCGAAGATCGGCGGAATCACGCCCGACATGTTCAGCTTCAGCGGCAGGTGGCTGGTCTGGCCGGCCATCATGCGACGCCCCTGCTGACGCTTGGCGTAATTCACCGTAATCCGGCGCTGGCCACGCTCGATCCAGACAACACCCCAGGTGACCGCAAGGGCCAGCAGGATGATGAACAGGACGAAGCCGTTCGACAGCTCACCGTTACGCGCCAGTTCCAGCGTGCCGCCAATAGCGGACGGCAGGCCTGCCACGATGCCGGCGAAGATGATCATCGAGATACCGTTACCGATACCACGCTCGGTGACCTGCTCGCCCAGCCACATCAGGAACATCGTGCCGGTCACCAGCGTCACTGCGACGGTGAACACGAACGAGATGCCCGGGTTGATCGCAATACCCTGGTTCTGCAGGGCAATCGCGGCACCAATGGCCTGGAACGTCGCCAATGCGACCGTACCGTAACGCGTGTACTGCGTGATCTTGCGGCGGCCGGCCTCGCCTTCCTTCTTCAGCTGCTCGAGGCTCGGGATCACCACCGTCATGAGCTGCATGATGATGGATGCCGAAATGTACGGCATGATGCCGAGCGCAAAGATCGACAGGCGCTCAAGCGCACCACCCGAGAACATGTTGAACATGTCGAGGATGGTGCCCGCCTGCGAATCGAACAGGCGCTGCAGCGCCGCCGGATCGACACCCGGAACCGGGATGAACGTTCCGATACGGAACACCACGATGGCGCCCAGCAGGAAAAAGATGCGTCGACGGAGTTCCGTCAGACGACCGATTTCGCCGATGCCACCGAGTGCGCTGCCGCCAGCCATATTACTCTTCCACCTTGCCGCCGGCCTTTTCGATGGCCGCGCGTGCACCCTTGGTGACCTTGATGCCCTTGACCGTCACGGCCTCGGTGATTTCGCCAGAAGCGATCACCTTCACCGTCTCGACCTGCTGTCCAACCAGGTTGGCAGCCTTCAGTGCGAGAAGATCAACAACATCACCTTCGACCTTCTCCAGTTCATGGAGACGGATCTCGTCGGAGAAGCGCGACTTCAGCGAACGGAAGCCGACCTTCGGCAGGCGCCGCTGCAGCGGCATCTGGCCGCCTTCGAAGCCGACCTTGTGGTAGCCGCCCGAGCGGGCCTTCTGGCCCTTGTGGCCACGACCCGAGGTCTTGCCCAGGCCCGAACCAATGCCGCGACCGAGACGCTTCTTGTCCTGCTTTGTGCCCTCAGCGGGCTTCAGCGTATTCAGTTTCATGTCAGGCTTCCTCGACCTTCAGCATGTAGGACACCTTGTTGATCATGCCGCGGTTTTCCGGGGTATCAACAACGGTGACCGTGTGATGCAGGCGACGCAGACCCAAGCCGCGAACGCAGTCCTTGTGGGACTTGATGCGATTCGCCGGGCTGCGGACCAGCGTGACGTTCAGATTCTTCGCCTTGGCCATGGCTTACTCCACGATCTCTTTCACGGACTTGCCGCGCTTGGCAGCAATTTCTTCCGGGGAAGACGCATTGGTCAGCGCGTTCAGCGTCGCACGAACGACGTTGATCGGATTACGCGAACCGTAGGACTTCGCCAGGACGTTCTTTACGCCGGCCACTTCCAGCACCGCGCGCATCGCACCACCGGCAATCACACCGGTACCGTCGGATGCCGGCTGCATGATGACCTTGGTGGCCCCATGATCGCCGCGAAGCGGGTGGTAAAGCGTGCCTTCCGTCAGAGCAACACTCTTCATGCTCTTGCGGGCAGCTTCCATCGCCTTCTGGATGGCAACCGGCACTTCACGCGCCTTGCCATAACCAAAGCCGACCTTGCCGTTACCGTCGCCGACCACCGTCAGTGCGGTGAAGCCGAACTGGCGGCCGCCCTTGACGACCTTGGCCACACGGTTAACGGTAATCAGTTTTTCCTGAAAACCGTCGGCGTTCTGCGCGTTATCAAAACTCGCCATGATGTATCACCTATTAAAACTTCAAACCGTTTTCGCGGGCGGCATCGGCCAGCGCCTTGACGCGGCCGTGGTACTTGAAACCGGAGCGATCAAACGCGACGGTTTCGACGCCTGCGGCCTTTGCCTTTTCGGCAATCGCCTTGCCAACTGCGGCAGCAGCATCACTGTTGCCGGTGGACTTCAGACCCTTGGAGAGGTCCTTTTCCAGCGTCGAGGCAGCAGCCAGCACCTTGTCGCCTTCCGGCGAAATCAGCTGAGCGTAAATATGACGCGGCGTACGATAAACGCACAGGCGATGCGCACCGAGTTCGCGAATCTTGGCCCTGGCGCGAGCAGCACGACGCATGCGAGCAGCTTTCTTGTCCATAGTCATCACCTGTTACTTCTTCTTGGCCTCTTTGAGGACCACGCGTTCATCGGCATATCGAACACCCTTGCCCTTGTACGGCTCAGGCGGACGGTAAGCGCGAATATCCGCAGCGACCTGTCCGACAACCTGCTTGTCGGCACCCTTGACCACGATCTCGGTCTGGCTCGGCGTTTCGACGGTCACGCCTTCCGGCACGTCGAAGGCCACCGGATGCGAGAAGCCGAGGGTCAGGTTCAGCACCTTACCCTGCGCCTGCGCACGGTAACCGACGCCGACCAGCTGCAGCTTGATTTCGAAGCCGTCGCTCACGCCCTTCACCATGTTGGCGATGATGGCGCGAGTCGTACCCGCCAGCGCAACAGCCTTCTGGGTTTCGACCTTGGTCGAGATGTTCAATACGTTTTCTTCCTGGGCGACGTCGACGTCAACGTGCTTCGTGAAAGCCAGCTCACCCTTGGAGCCCTTCACCGAAATATCGTTACCGTTGATCGTGACCTGCGTACCAGCAGGAAGGGCAATCGGTTTCTTTGCAACTCGAGACATTGCTCTATCCCCTCTTAGGACACGACGCAGAGCACTTCACCGCCCTGGCCCTGGCTACGGGCTGCACGATCGCTCATGACGCCCTTGGAGGTGGAGATGATGGCGACACCGAGCCCGCCAAGCACCTTCGGCAGTTCATCCTTGCCCTTGTAAATACGCAGGCCCGGACGGCTGACGCGCTGCAGCTTTTCGATAACCGGCGCGCCCTGGTAGTACTTGAGCTTGATGCTCAAGGTCGGCTTGCCGTCGTTCTCCTCGCGGGAGAAGCTCTCGATGTAACCCTCATCCTTCAGCACGCGGCAGATTTCTGCCTTGAGCTTCGAGGCGGGCATTTCAACCATCGTCTTGCCGGCGCGCTGACCGTTACGAACACGGGTCAGCAGGTCGGCGATGGGATCAGTCATACTCATGTATCGATATCCTTCTGAATATCCGTCGTTTACCAGCTGGCCTTGCGCAGGCCAGGCACTTCGCCACGCATGGTGGCTTCGCGCAGCTTGTTACGCGCAAGACCAAACTTGCGGTAATAGCCGTGCGGACGACCCGTAATGTTGCAGCGATTACGCTGGCGCGTCGGGCTCGAATCACGCGGCAGGCTGGCCAGCTTGGCCACGGCAGCCTCGACTTCTTCGTCGGCGCTTTCCGGGCTCTTGATGATGCGCTTCAGCTCAGCACGCTTGGCTGCATACTTGTCAGCCAGCTTCTGACGCTTGATCTCGCGATTGACCATCGATTTCTTTGCCATGCCTTAAACCTCAGTTCTTGAACGGGAAGTTGAACGCCTTAAGCAGCGCCTTGGCTTCCTCGTCGGTCTTCGCATTCGTGGTGATGGTGATATCCATGCCACGCAGTGCGTCGATCTTGTCGTAATCGATTTCCGGGAAGATGATCTGCTCTCGCACGCCCATGGAGTAGTTACCACGGCCATCGAACGACTTTCCGTTCACGCCGCGGAAGTCACGCACTCGCGGCAGCGAGATGTTGATCAGTCGATCCAGGAATTCGTACATACGCTGGCGGCGCAGGGTTACCTTGCAGCCGATCGGCCAGCCTTCACGAATCTTGAAACCTGCGATGGACTTGCGAGCCTTCGTCACGATCGGCTTCTGACCGGAAATCTTGGTCATATCGCCTACCGCGTTCTCGATGATCTTCTTGTCACCGACGGCTTCACCAAGTCCCATATTCAGGGTGATCTTGGTGATCTTCGGCACTTCCATCACGTTGTTGTAACCAAACTGCTCCATGAGCTGCTTGGTCACGTCTTCTCTGTAAAACTGCTGCAGTCTGGCCATTGCCGTATCCCGTCTTAAATGTCGACTACGTCGCCGGTGGACTTGAAGAAACGAACCTTCTTGCCGTTCTCTTCACGAATGCCGACCCGGTCGCCCTTCTTGGCCTTCGGGTTATAGAGCATCACGTTGGAGATATTGATCGGCATCTCCTTTTCCATGATGCCGCCCTGAACACCGGCGTTCGGGTTCGGGCGCACGTGCTTCTTCGCCATGTTGATGTTCTCAACGACGACACGGTCTTCTTCAGGCATCACCTTCAGGACATTGCCACGACGGCCCTTGTCCTTACCGGCGGTTACGATGACTTCGTCACCTTTCTTGATCTTGCGCATTTCTGCCTACTCCCAGGGTTCAGAGCACTTCAGGCGCCAGCGAAATGATCCGCATGAACTGCTCCGTACGCAGTTCACGGGTCACCGGGCCGAAGATACGCGTGCCGATCGGCTCCAACTTGTTGTTCAGGAGCACGGCCGCGTTGCTGTCAAAGCGGATGAGCGAACCATCCGGGCGGCGAACGCCCTTGCGGGTGCGCACAACCACGGCGTTGTACACCTCGCCCTTCTTGACCTTACCGCGCGGGATCGCGTCCTTGACGCTGACCTTGATAACGTCGCCCACTCGCGCGTAACGACGATGCGAGCCGCCGAGCACCTTGATGCACTTCAGGCTACGGGCGCCGCTGTTATCGGCCGCATCGAGGAGTGTCTGCATCTGAATCATGGCTTCACTTCCACTCTAATAATTGCTTTCAGCCGGGCTGCCTAAACGGCTTATTCAGCCGCGCGCTCGACGATTTCCTTGAGTGTCCAGGACTTCCGCTTGGAAATCGGACGCGTCTCGCGGATCGTCACGGTATCGCCATCACGGCACTCGTTGTTCTCGTCGTGAGCAACGAACTTCGTGCTACGACGAACATACTTGCCGTACATCGCGTGCTTCACGTAGCGCTCAATGCGCACGGTGATGCTCTTGTCCATCTTGCTGCTGACAACCTTGCCGGTCAGCGTACGGACAGTCTTCTTCACTTCGCTCATGACTGGTCACCCGCCTTGATCTTCTCGTTCAGGACCGTCTTGACGCGTGCAATGTTCTTGCGAACCTTGCTCACCTGGTCCGGACGTGCCAGCTGGCCGGTGGCCTTCTGCATGCGCAGGTTGAACTGTTCCTTGCGCAGGTCCAGCAACTGGTCCTGGAGTTCTTTCGTCGACTTGTTTCTGAGTTCTTGCGCGTTCATTTACATCACCTGCCGCGTCACGAACATGGTCTTCAGCGGAAGCTTGGCCGCTGCCAGGCGGAACGCCTCGCGCGCCACGTCTTCAGCCACGCCTTCCATTTCATACAGCACGTAGCCCGGCTGGATCTTCGCCGCCCAATGGTCGACGCCGCCCTTGCCCTTACCCATGCGGACTTCCAACGGCTTGGAAGTGACCGGGGTGTCCGGGAAGACACGGATCCAGATCTTGCCGCCACGCTTCACGTGACGGGTCATGGCACGACGCGCAGCCTCGATCTGGCGCGCGGTGATCTTGCCACGCTCGGTCGCCTTCAGGCCGAACTCGCCGAAGGCCACGTAGTTACCCGCCTGAGCCAGACCGCGGTTGCGGCCCTTCATCTGCTTGCGGTACTTGGTACGTTTCGGTTGCAGCATTGCAACGACTCCTTACTTGCCCGCTTTCTCAGCGGTGTTTCCGCGGGTCAGGTCGCCGAAGTCCAGGACCTCGCCCTTGAAGATCCACACCTTCACGCCGATGACGCCGTAAGTGGTGTGCGCTTCGGCAAAGCCGTAATCGATGTCGGCACGCAGCGTGTGCAGCGGCACGCGACCTTCGCGGTACCACTCGGAACGCGCAATTTCGGCGCCGTTCAGGCGGCCGGCAACGCGGACCTTGATACCCAGTGCGCCGAGGCGCATCGAGTTCTGCACGGCACGCTTCATGGCGCGACGGAACATGATGCGACGCTCGAGCTGCTGCGCGATCGACTCGGCCTGCAGCTGCGCGTCGAGTTCCGGCTTGCGGACCTCTTCGATGTTCACGCGCACCGGCATGCCCATCATCTTCGAGAGTTCCTTGCGGAGCTTCTCGATATCCTCGCCCTTCTTGCCGATCACGATGCCCGGACGTGCCGTATGAATCGTGATGGCTGCGCTCTTGGCCGGACGCTCGATGACGATGCGGCTGACCGAGGCACCCTGCAGGCGCTTCTTCAGGAATTCACGAACCTGCCAGTCCTGGTAAAGGTTGCCGGCGAAGTTCTTGGAATCCGCATACCACGTCGAAGCCCAGTCGCGGGCGATGCCGAGGCGAATGCCGATTGGATTGACTTTCTGACCCATTACAAACTCTCCGTCGCCTTACTCGTCCGCAACCTGGACGGTGATGTGGCTCGTCGGCTTCAAGATACGGTTGCCACGACCCTTCGCGCGCGCCTGGAAGCGCTTCAGCGTCGGACCCTGGTCAATCATCACGGCCGAAACCTTCAGCTCGTCGATGTCGGCACCGTTGTTGTGTTCCGCATTCGCAATCGCCGAATCCAGCACCTTGCGAACAAGGTGTGCACCCTTCTTCGGGCTGAACTGCAGAATCTGCAGCGCATCGGCAACCGACTTGCCACGGATCTGGTCTGCCACGAGTCGCGCCTTCTGCGGCGAGATACGGACGAATCTCAGTTTCGCGTTCACCTGCATGATGACGACTCCTTACCTGGCCTTCTTGTCGGCGGCGTGACCCTTGAACGTACGGGTCACGGCAAATTCGCCGAGCTTGTGGCCAACCATGTTCTCGCTGATCAGGATCGGCATGTGCTGACGGCCGTTGTGCACGGCAATGGTCAGACCGACCATGTCCGGCAGGACCATCGAGCGACGCGACCAGGTCTTGATCGGCTTGCGGCTGTTGCTTTCGACCGCTTCCTGCACCTTCTTGGCGAGATGCGGATCGACAAACGGACCTTTATGGACTGAACGTGGCACTGTGTCTTACCTCCACTTATCTCGCTTTGCGCTTGCGGACAATCATGTTGTCCGTGCGCTTGTTCTTGCGGGTCTTGTAACCCTTCGTCGGCACACCCCACGGGGTCACCGGGTGACGGCCACCGGAAGTGCGGCCTTCACCACCACCGTGCGGATGGTCGACCGGGTTCATGGCAACACCGCGAACCGTCGGACGAACACCACGCCAGCGCTTTGCACCGGCCTTGCCAAGCTGGCGCAGGCTGTGCTCCGAGTTACCGACTTCACCGATGGTGGCGCGGCACTCGACGTGAACCTTGCGCATCTCGCCCGAACGCAGGCGCAGGGTGGCATGCACGCCTTCACGCGCTACCAGCTGGGCCATTGCACCGGCCGAACGCGCCATCTGCGCACCCTTGCCAGGCTTCAGCTCGATGCAGTGCACCGTCGTACCGACCGGGATATTGCGCAGCGGCATTGCGTTGCCCGCCTTGATCGGGGCCTGGCTGCCGGACATTACCGGCGTGCCTGCCTCGACACCCTTCGGTGCGATGATGTAACGGCGTTCGCCGTCGGCATACTTGATCAGTGCCAGGTGCGCGCTGCGGTTCGGATCGTATTCAAGACGCTCGACAACGCCCGGGACGTTATCCTTGTTGCGCTTGAAATCGATGACGCGATAGCGCTGCTTGTGACCACCGCCCACGTGACGGGTAGTGATGCGACCCTGGTTGTTACGACCACCGCTCTTGGTCTTCTTCTCGACCAGCGATGCAACCGGCTTACCTTTGTACAGGTCCGGCGTCGTCACCTTTACAACGTGACGGCGGCCTGCGGAGGTCGGCTTCTGTTTCTGAATCGGCATGGTATTTCGCCTTCTCTAATCCAGACCGCGGCTTATTCGAGGCCAGCGGCGAAATCGAATTCTTCGATCGTCTGGCCTTCTGCCAGACGGATGTAGGCCTTCTTCCAGTCGGAGCGACGGCCGAAGCTCAAGCCAAAACGCTTGACCTTGCCCTTCACACGAGTGGTAGTCACGTTCTTGACGTCCACTTCGAAGAGCAGTTCGACGGCCTGCTTGATCTCGCTCTTGGTCGCGTTCGGCAACACCTTGAACACGACCTGGTTGGATTCGCCCATCACGTTGGTGGACTTCTCCGACAGGTGCGGACCGACCAGCACGTTCATCAGTCGTTCGCGGTTCATGACAGCCACTCCTCGATCTTCTTGACGGCCGGGACAGTCATCAGAACCTTCTCGTAGCGAACCAGCGCAACCGGATCCAGCGCTTCGACGTCACGGACGTCAACGCTCGACAGGTTACGGGCCGCGAGGTACAGGTTCTCGTCAACCTCGTCACGCACGATCAGCGTGTTACCGAGATCCAGCTCCTTGAGCTTGCCAACCAGTTCCTTCGTCTTCGGGTTCTCGACACCGAAGTCTTCAACGATCACCAGGCGATCCTGGCGAACCAGCTCCGAGAAGATCGACTGCATCGCCGAGCGATACATCTTCTTGTTGACCTTCTGGCTGTGATCGCGCGGCACGGCGGCAAACGTCTTGCCACCACCACGCCACAGCGGGCTGCGGATCGTACCAGCACGGGCACGGCCGGTGCCCTTCTGGCGCCACGGCTTGATACCACCACCAGAGACCTGCGAACGGGTCTTCTGGGCCTTGGTGCCCTGGCGCGCACCCGCCATAAAGGCGGTCACAACCTGGTGCACCAGCGTCTCGTTGAAATCGCGACCGAAGGCGACATCGGAAACCTTCACGGATGCCCCAGCGGACGCATTCATTACCTGAAGTTCCATCGTTACTCCTTAGGCCCGGGCCTTGACTGCGGGCTTGACGATGACGTCACCGCCCTTCGAGCCCGGGATTGCACCCTTGACCAGCAGCAGGTTGCGCTCGACGTCGACACGAACCACTTCGAGGTTCTGCGTCGTCGTACGGACGTTACCCATGTGGCCGGACATCTTCTTGCCCTTGAACACGCGACCCGGGGTCTGGTTCTGACCGATGGAACCCGGTACGCGGTGGGACAGGGAGTTGCCGTGAGTGGCGTCCTGAGTCCGGAAATTGTGACGCTTGACGGTACCGGCATAACCCTTACCGATCGACGTGCCAGTCACGTCGACCATCTGGCCGGCTTCGAATACGTCTGCCTTGATTTCTGCGCCCGGCTGGAAATCCTCGCCCTCGCCATCGGCAAGACGGAATTCCCATACGCCACGACCCGGCTCAACGCCCGCCTTCGCGAAATGACCGGCCATGGCCTTGGTCACACGGGAAGCACGGCGCTCGCCAGTGGTCACCTGGAGCGCACGATAACCGTCGCTGTCGACCGTCTTGACCTGGGAGACCCGGTTGGGCTCGACCTCGATCACGGTCACTGGGATAGATGCGCCTTCTGCAGAGAAAATGCGCGTCATGCCGCGCTTGCGGCCAATTACGCCAATCGTCATCTCTTCTACCTCGTTACACCGTACCGACTACAATTGGCCGGCACTGCCTGACTGAGCCTTCAAGCTCACAGTCGACCGGTTCATCACCGTCCGACCGCAAAGAGCCGCGAATTATAGCAAGAATTCGCCGTCTAGCAACAGTCATTTCCGAAAGAAAAGCGGAAACCTTTCGGTTTCCGCCTTCCCGCGGCCGCCGAGGCGGCCTACGATACGCTTGAGCTGGCTTACTGGAGCTTGATCTGGACGTCCACGCCGGCCGCCAGGTCGAGCTTCATCAGCGCGTCAACCGTCTTGTCGGTCGGGTTGACGATGTCCATCAGGCGCTTGTGAGTACGCAGCTCGTACTGGTCACGCGCGTCCTTGTTGACGTGCGGAGAAACCAGGATCGTGTAGCGCTCCTGCTTGGTCGGCAGCGGGATTGGACCCTTGACCTGCGCGCCCGTGCGCTTCGCGGTTTCCACGATTTCCTTGGCAGAGCGATCGATCAGACGATGATCGAAGGCCTTGAGCCGGATGCGGATATTCTGATTAGCCATTATTAACTTACCCGTTAAGCCTTACTGTGAAGGGGCGGGGCGTTCCCGCCCCTTACCCAGCAATTAGCCGTTATTACTCGATGATCTTCGAGACGACGCCGGCGCCGACAGTACGACCGCCTTCGCGGATTGCGAAGCGCAGGCCATCTTCCATCGCGATCGGCGCGATCAGGGTGACCGTCATCTTGACGTTGTCGCCCGGCATCACCATTTCGGTGCCTTCCGGCAGTTCACATGCACCCGTCACGTCCGTCGTGCGGAAGTAGAACTGCGGACGGTAGTTCGAGAAGAACGGCGTATGACGGCCGCCTTCTTCCTTGTTCAGGATGTACACCTCGCACTCGAACTTCGTGTGCGGGGTGATCGAACCCGGCTTCGCCAGAACCTGGCCACGCTCGACTTCGTCACGCTTCGTGCCACGCAGCAGCACGCCGACGTTGTCGCCCGCCTGACCCTGGTCCAGCAGCTTGCGGAACATCTCGACGCCCGTACAGGTCGTCTTCTGCGTGTCCTTGATGCCGACGATTTCGATTTCGTCGCCAACGTGGATCACGCCGCGCTCCACACGACCCGTCACGACGGTGCCGCGACCGGAGATCGAGAACACGTCTTCCACCGGCATCAGGAAGTCGCCGTCAATGGCGCGTTCCGGTTCCGGAATGTAGCTGTCCAGTGCATCGACCAGCTTCTCGATGGCCTGCGAACCGATTTCCGACTCGTCGCCTTCGACAGCCTTCAGCGCCGAACCCGTGATGATCGGGGTGTCGTCGCCCGGGAACTCGTATTCGCTCAGCAGTTCGCGAACTTCCATCTCGACCAGCTCGAGCAGTTCCGGATCGTCAACCATGTCGGCCTTGTTCAGGAACACGACAATGTACGGAACGCCAACCTGGCGGGCCAGCAGGATGTGCTCACGCGTCTGCGGCATCGGGCCGTCAGCGGCCGACACCACCAGGATCGCGCCGTCCATCTGCGCCGCACCGGTGATCATGTTCTTGACGTAGTCAGCATGACCCGGGCAGTCGACGTGCGCGTAGTGACGCGCTTCCGACTCGTATTCAACGTGCGCGGTCGCGATCGTGATACCACGCTCACGCTCTTCCGGTGCGTTGTCGATCTGGTCGAATGCACGCATTTCACCGCCGAATACTTCCGCGCATACGCGAGTCAGGGCAGCAGTCAGTGTAGTTTTGCCGTGGTCAACGTGGCCGATAGTACCAACGTTAAC
>JAWWBT010000021.1:0-21449 GCA_033720815.1 Gammaproteobacteria bacterium
CTGAAGAACCTCAGCAAGCCGGTTGAAAAGTCTGAGGTGATTGCCCAGGTCGGCACCATCTCCGCCAACTCCGATTCCACCATCGGCAAGCTGATTGCTGATGCCATGGACAAGGTCGGCCACGACGGCGTGATTACCGTCGAAGAAGGCTCCTCGCTGCACGACGAGCTGGAAACCGTGGAAGGCATGCAGTTCGACCGCGGCTACCTGAGCCCGTACTTCGTCACCAACCAGCAGAGCATGCAGGCCGAGCTGGAAAACCCGTACATCCTGCTCTTCGACAAGAAGATCTCGAACATCCGCGACCTGCTGCCGGTGCTGGAAAGCGTCGCCAAGCAGTCCAAGTCGCTGGTGATCGTCGCTGAAGACGTCGAAGGCGAAGCGCTGGCCACCCTCGTGGTGAACAACCTGCGTGGCATCGTCAAGGTTGCCGCCGTGAAGGCACCGGGCTTCGGTGACCGTCGCAAGGCAATGCTGGAAGACATGGCCGTCCTCACCGGCGGTACTGTCATCAGCGAAGAAGTCGGCCTGAGCCTCGAGAAGACCACCATTGAACACCTTGGTACCGCCAAGAAGGTGCAGATCTCGAAGGACAACACCACCATCATCGATGGCGCCGGCAAGAAGGAAGACATCGACGGCCGCGTGAAGCAGATCGACGCGCAGATCGAAGAAACCTCCAGCGACTACGACAAGGAAAAGCTGCAGGAACGCAAGGCCAAGCTGGCCGGCGGTGTGGCCGTCATCAAGATCGGTGCTGCCACCGAAGTCGAAATGAAGGAAAAGAAGGCCCGCGTCGAAGACGCCCTGGCCGCAACCCGAGCAGCCGTCGAAGAAGGCATCGTGCCGGGCGGTGGTGTTGCGCTGGTTCGCACCCTTGATGCCATCGAAAAGCTCAAGGGCGACAACCAGGACCAGGACGCCGGTATCGCCATCCTGCGTCGTGCCGTTGAAGAGCCGCTGCGCCAGATCGTCATCAACGCCGGCGGTGCTGCCGATGTTGTCATGGCCAAGGTGCGTGAATCCAAGGGCAACGAAGGCTACAACGCCGCCACCGGCGAATACGTCGACATGGTGAAGGAAGGCATCCTCGACCCGACCAAGGTCACCCGCTCTGCACTGCAGAACGCGTCGTCCGTCTCGGGCCTGATGCTCACCACCGAAGCCATGATCGCCGACGAGCCGAAGGAAGAAGGCGAAGGCGGTGCCGACATGGGCGGCATGGGCGGCATGGGTGGCATGGGCGGCATGATGTAATAACCTCTCCGTCATCCCGGAAACCCTGCGCGAAGCGCCGGGTTATCCGGGAACCAGGAGAAAAGAATCATGCAAAGCCCAGGCACTCAAACCCACTGGATTCCGGACGTCGATGACGACGTTCGTTTTCAGGTGCCTAAGCAGTAAACGAAACCCCTGCCATTGGCGGGGGTTTTTTGTTTGTCCTTGTTTGGAGGGGTGTCCATGGCATTACCTGGTTATAAAGAAATTATTGAGCTTGTAAAAGCGGGCGCAACCATAGACGCGCAAGAGAAAATCATGGAGCTGCGACAGGCGGCGTTGGATCAGCAGGAAGAAAACATCAGGTTGCGGCAGCAAATGCAAACTCTTGAGGCGCAGCTTAAAGCACGAGATGAATGGGAAGCCGAGAAGAAGCGGTACCTTTTAGTGAATCCATGGCAAGGGCCTGCACAAGCCTATGCATTGCGTCAGGATGCTGCTGATGGAGAGCAGCCCCACCTTCTTTGTGCGAACTGTTTTTTGAAAGAGCGTAAAGAAATTCTAGCCCCGATAAGAGATCAAGGCGGATGGGTTCAGACGATCTGCTCGGCGTGCAATACGAAACAGGACACTGGCTTCCGAGGAATTGGAAAAGCGGAATTCGCTGAGGCCTATTTGAGGGAGTGATAAATCGTTTCCGGTGAGAGTGAAAATACAACACTGGATTATTCCGCTTGCTCTACTATCGTGGTTTCTGCAATTCGACAGCAATAGGAGCAAGGGTCAGCTCGCGCGCCTTAGGTTTGTATGGATCGAAATTGCAGGGCTTGACCCTAAAGCTAAACCCGCAACTAAAACCCATTGAGCTGTAGGAAAATGCTTACACAATGATCGGAGATCCGACCTTGTTGCGTAATTTCCACGATTTACTATGTCACACCATAATTGAAGAGCTATGGAACTCATATGGGGCAAACTAAATATTTGGAATTTGCAAATCTTCATTGTCGGTTTGGCGAGGACAAGGTCTTGCTTGATTATGCCGAGGAAATAGTCATCCCGGCACTTTTGGATCCGACGATTGAAAGAAAATACGGCAGTAACCGAAATTTCTTTTACAACACGAAGCTCCTGAGGCTTACTCCCGGAGACGTTCCTGAGATTGGCGTTTTTGGTCGATACATTAAGGACACTGTTCTAGAGCGAGATCAAAGGTACGATAGAGACAAGAACCGATTGGTTAGAGACCATGATGAACTCGAGTCCTCTCCATCCTCAGTCTTTCTTTTTTTACTCAACACCCACCGCTTAATATATTTCAAGGAAACGAGGTTTGCGCCTGGACTGGGTGAGTTCGCTCTTACGTTAGAGAAGCTACTTAATATCAAGCGTGAAGAGTACATTTCAGAGTTGGCACAGGAAACTTTTGTCCGCGCAAAATACGGACGTGCCGTTAAGTCTGAGTTGCGAACAGAGATTGGGAAGCCATCAATTGAGATTATTCCACTTTCATCCAAGGCCACCTTTAGCAGCTTTCTTAAAAAGTTCGAAAGGCTTACAAATTTAGACGTCAAGTTTGTGCCTACTAATGATGAATACGACCCGGATTCATTCTTTAGAGATTTCGAAGAACAAAAAGATCGACTAGGTTCATCAAGTTCGTCGATAAGTCATCGTAACAAGGGCGGCTTATCTATTGACGCTGTAAGAGATGACATGAAGACAGTGGTGGACCGCGGCAATACCCGGATGTCAATGAAGGGTGTGGATTATCAGGGCGATAAGATCAAAGGTAATAATAAGCAATTCGCCTTAAAGTATCCGGTCGATCAGGAGAATATTGGCTCATCTGCCGGTGCAAGCTACATGCATTCCAAATTTCAAGACGCAGTAAGTAAGGGATATATATCATTGCCCTCACTTACCGATAAGATTAAAGAAAAGTTGAAAAGAATTGTGGACAAGTATCTCTCTAACTAATTGAGCGCTGATGTCAAAGGCTAGACACAAAAGAGTATCGCCGGAGGAGCTGACCGAAGAGAAATCATTGTGGCAGGTTTTTCTCGTTGCGCGCGCTCATTCGTCTAGGGCTAGGCTTCGGTACGGGTTGGGTTCTCTATTCCTCGTCCTGGCTATAGGTTTCTATTTCGCCTCTCCAGCTTTACCTTTGTCGACGATTTCCAAAGAGTTCTTGGAAGTATTTATATCGATATCTGCGGCGTTGCTTGGATTTCTTGTTGCCGGTATTTCTATCTTCTTAGCGGTGTCCGATTCGCATTTTCTTAAGGCGCTAGCAAAAACACGAGATTCGAATAGTGGCGAGAGTCATCTAAAATTCCTTATTTCTAAGTTGTTAGCCGTAATTGTATATATTCTATTCGCTTTATTTATTTTTTTGGTATTGAAGTTGATTGCTTTTATACCGCTAGATCTGGCGTATAGCTTGATTCGCTTTTTAGCGGTAGATAAGGCGACCATATATCACGCGGCGAATTCACTGTTTATGACTTCGGTAGTTATCACCTTCGCATTCGTTGTGATCGAGCTGCAAGCATTCGTCTATAACCTCTACGCATCGGTGATGATGGCGATGCGGTTTAAGATAGAGGCTGACAGACGCGATGGTAAGGATAATCATGCGAACTAAAAATCGGCGAAGTGTATTTTCATCTTCTAACCGATCCAATTACCGACAATTGGCGCCAAGGAATTTCTGAAGATGGGATTTCTATTCAATGAATGATAATTACGAAAATAGCCGTTGGTGGGAGAACTATCTAGTTCGGTATTTCGTGCCCTCAATCGCAGGGATGCTGATAATAACGTGGATTGCAGAAGTCGCTGGCAATGATTTTAAGAATCTCTTGTTGCTAGGTGGGGCAACTGGAAAGGATGGTTTCGCGTCGTTAATTTTGCTTTTCCTCTACGGGAATCTCTTTTGTTATATAGCCTCATATCCGATTTTGGTGTTTCACGCGACCAGGGTTTTGGATTTTCCAAAGTCGAAATGGAAAGCAAGCTTTATGGATGGGTACCTAATCACTGTTCTTCTCGTCGTGACGGCGTCAATTAATGGGTATTTAGACTTGGAAGAACTATCGGTACTGGTGTCATTGGGGTTGGTGGTTGCATTCTCGGGGATTCAGCTGATTCGCATATTTAAAGCAATGCGCCACAGTAATTACAAAGGAATGAAGGAGTCAGCATCTCGTGGGTATGTTTTTTCAGTTGCTTTGTCAAAGCGGCGTGGCAGCCATAGAATTGATACTTCAGATATGGCGCCGGAAAGCGATGACGATGATCGCGGATTGACCGTCACCGAGGTGAAAAACTGGAAGAGAGAAATCGTCGAAACCTACAGACACATGAGAGAACATGGAAATTCAGCGTTCATATTCAGCTTGGAGCTCGCCTTGGCTGGAATTTTGATTCCAATTGTAACTTATGACGGTATGTCGGGGCTGCAAAAGATGGCATCTGTAGGCTCAATGATGTTTTTGTGGACCATTCCCGCCGTCTTCACTCATCTATACGCGCAGACGTTTGAACGGCGTTTTTCACTTTTCGATCGTCGCTAAGTGTTCGCACTTTTAGCTTGAAGGTCTGTTGGAGCTGGGGTTTCGAATAGAAGGCGGCCTTTCGGCCGCCTTTTTCATTTCCGGCAATCCACGCAGTCATCCACGTGCTGGCTTACCCAGCGGTAGAGCGGGATGGTGTGCAGTTCGGTAATCGCGCCGAGGGTGCCGATGATGTTCAGCCAGCGCCGTAGATCAGTAAGATTGATTGGCAGATCCTGGATGCTGCCGTGTGCTAATTTTGAGCTTCGTTATCTCAATTGCTTCAGGGGAGAGTCCCTTCATGATCCGGTTGCTTGTGCTGATGGCGTTTTCGTCCGTTGCATCCGCAGGAGTGAGTTACGCCTGGTGGGTGGATGCTGAATTCCCGGTATCTGGGACGGAGGTTCTAGGTGTGCCCGTCCAGGAGATTGATTCCTCCTGGGTCAAAGCCAGGGCTTTGGCTATGAGTGATGTGCCTGAAGACACCGGTGACGACATGGTGCGATGGCAGATGCAGGAATATGACTTGCATTTTTCGCTTTCGGACGATCTAGATGATGACGGGGATATTGAGCAGGCTGCCGTTGTGATTTACGAGGCTGAAGATGGACAGCAAGGAACGGGTGTTGTTGTGTTTGGGCCGAAAGGCTCTGTTGAACTCTCGTGGACCGCGAGAACCGATAAGGCAGGGTTTGGCGTGATCTGGAAGACAGAGAAAGGTTTTTCATTTGCATACTGCCTGGAATGCGGTGATCTCGTGGATTTTGAACGGCAAGGGAAGGATCATTACATGATTGTTGTGCCAGAACCTTATGGTTGGATCCAATAGCAGGCGTAGCCCGGATTAAGCGCGGCGAAATCCAGGGATACAGAAAAGGCGGCCGTTCGGCCGCCTTTTTCATTTCCGACAATCCGCGGAATCATCCACGTGCTGGCTTACCCAGCGGTAGAGCGGGATGGCCTGTGCTAGTTTAGGGGCGGAATTCGCGCGGGCAATATGTGATAGCTGAGTTGATCATCAGGGGTTTCGATGGACGTTGATCGGAGTAAGAGCCCATGTTGAAACGCTGCGGAGTCGTTTGAACATGAGATTCTTCCAACGCATCGGGGATATGTTCGCGCGCTTTGGTAACGCCGTGGACCAGCTTCTGGCTGGTCGACGGGCCAGCGGTGAGATATTTGATCGGGAAACGCACGCGGCGAAGGGTCGCTCGGGTGTCGTGCTGTACCGTCCGCTACGCTTTCCCTTTTTCCTTGGCCCCATTCATATCAAGGTCGATGGGAAAGAAGCTGGTGTGCTTCGCCAGGCCGGGTTCATCGCCATCGAGTTGCTTCCCGGCGAGCATCTCGTTCACGTGAGGGTGGGGCGATATAACACCATCAACGTGAATATCGAAAACGTTACCGTGACGGTCGAGCCTGGCGAGTTCCATTACTTTCGCTTGTCGGATGCCATGCTGCAAGCCGATGCGTCGGCCTACATGACGAATGAGTTCAGTGATTATCCCGAATTGGAGACGCCAGAACTTGTTCCCGTGGACTCCAGCGTTGCACAGACGGAGTTGAGTGGCTTTCGCGGCCGGACGTCACGACGGACAGGCTGAGATGGTGGCGACGAACAAGGAGGCTCAGTGAAACGGCGACAGCCGGCGGAATCGATTCTCTTCGAGCCGATATACCTGCTGGGTATCGTGATGGTGACCTGGTTTCTCTTCAGGCTGTCCTTCGGCGTTCATGCCTTGTTGTTCTGGAATATCTGTTATCCCTCGGCATTATTGCGCCCTGACCTCGCGTATCCCGGCATGTACTGGCCCGTTATCGCGATGGATGTATTCGTGCTTGCCTGGGTCGCAGCGGTGGTTTACCGAAATCGCTGGCGAGGTGCGACTTCCTACCTGCAGTGGCTGGTTCCCGGTTTCATGGCGATGTTCGTTTTCTACAATCTCTCCGTCTTGCCGACATTGGTGGAGTGGCGTGCAGTAGAAAAGGATCCTCGCCTTGCCTATGAACTGTTGTGGGCGGATGAGGTTGCCGAAAAGAGAAAGCTCTTTCCCGATTTCACGCCCCCGGGAGAGATGATTACGTCCAGGTGGCAATCCTGCGAGAATATCGATGAATGGCGTTATTCAAAATCGGTTCGTGAGGAAATGCGAAATAGCCGGCGTAGGCCAGATTGAATGCAACGACGACTAAGGAAGGGAAATAAGGGGTCAGCACCCTTTTCGGAATTGAGAGGCGGCCTTTCGGCCGCCTTCGTTTTTCTGGGGTGTCAGGGTTTCAGGCTTCCTGCGGAGCGGCTCCTGGCGGTTGCAACGGATACAGGCGGTAAATCCATGCGATGAATCCTGTCGCTATCAGCAGGGGCAGGATGACGGTCATTTCCAGCGAGAGGCCGAAGTCGATGCCGATGCGCACCAGTGCCATCACGCCGATGGTGTAGGCAAAGATCATTCGGGTGAAATGTCGGCGCAGCCAGAAGTTCCGCATGACAGGGCGGCGCTTGAGCATGCGGATGTCCTGGAAGAGCAAGCTGCCAAACAGCACTGCAATCACCAGTGGCCCAATGAACAGGGCCTGTCCTTCAACGAAATTGAAGCGAACAAACTGGATGGCGGCGAAGAGCGCGAGCAGGGCGGCGATAGGCATTACCAGCAGGTTCAGTGCCGTGAAATACCGCTTGTCGTGATTCACCGAAAGCAGTGCGCTGGGTATCAGGTAGATTTCCGCAACAGCCAGCACCACGGCGAGCGGCAGGAATTCATGTGCCATGGCAATCAGGGTGGTCAGCACCACCGGGATCATCGCGAGCGCGAAGGTCCATCCACCGCGCACATGAAGGCGGGAGCCTTTCGTGCTGATGATGGCAACAAGCCCACCCAACAACGCAAGGCTGCCAAGCAGGACATGTGCCAGCATGTTCCATTCAAGGAAAGCGGTATCCATCTGCTACTCCCGGCAAGGTCGATTGAAGAAGTGTAGTTCACGAATCGTGCTGTGCCTGCGCACTTCGCGCCGTTCGGCCGCATTCATCGTCGGCACTTGGCGCCATCATCCACGTGCTGTCTCACCCAGCGGTAGAGCGGGAAGGCATGTGCTACGTTTACAGTCGTTTTTCGGGCAATAGGGAGATTCCCATGCGTTGGTTGGCCATTCCGGTGTTGTTGCTTCTTTCCTTTCCGCTACATGCTGATGAGATGGGCATTGTTACTGACGCTTCTGGCCAGCCTGTTGAGGGCGCGGTGGTTTTCGGTGTGCGCCAGATCCTGGAGCGTGACCAGTTCCAGTTTCACAGCTCGCAGGAGGCGCGCTGTTATGCCATCAACAGTGCCGTGACGGGGAGCGAAGGTCGTTTCGAGCTGGCTGATCCCGTTGAATGGGCCCGGATGGGCTACCTTTCTGAAGGGACGCAGTTGCAGGTTCATGTTATTGCGCCAGGCTATCGCTCGGCGGTGCGTGGTTTTTACCAGGCCTATCTCGATTCCCATGGCAACATCAGGAACGCATTGTCGGCTTCGGATAAGGTTCAAATCCGGTTACGGCCGTCTTCCAGTAGCGTTGATATCGAACCCTTCCTTGTCGATGTGATGAAAGACTGCCTGAAGCACGATCCCGACATGGATGATGCCTTGCCGGGGTTCGTGCAGTTGTTTCGCACCGCGGATCTTTCCACGCCGGATTTTGACCAGCGCGGTGTGCTGAACCAACTTGGTCGCATCGCGGTCGAGTTGTACCGCGACGAACATGGCGGCCCGGACTTGCCGGACTTGTTGACCAACGAGCAGGTTCGCCACGTGCTGACCAGCGATGAAGACAGTGCCTGGCTGCAGCTGAACCTGCGCGATGCCGTTACGCGAAATGATGTGTCGGACATGATGGACCTTGTTGAGGAAGGTGCTAACCCGACTGCCGATGAAGGTCACCAGCGCAGCCTGCTCTGGACCGCGATGGTGCACGAAGCGCTGGATGCCTACCGCTATTTGCGCAGCGTCGGCGTTGAATGGCGCGACAACGGTGCGGAAACCATGCTTTACAAGAAGGCTCGCGCAAATGATGTCGAGTCGGTGAAGCTGCTGCTGGCAGAAGGCGTCAACGGCGACGAGCTGGTTGATGAAGGTCGCGAGGCTGCACTGGTCGATGCGGCGGCGCTGGGCCATTACGAAGTTGTAAAACTGATGCTCGAGGCCGGTGCGGACCCGGATGTGATGCCGGAGAAGGCTCTCGGTAATCCGCTGCAGCGTGCGTATGACCGTGAACATGACCCGATATTCATGCTGTTGCTGGAGCATGGTGCCGACCCGAACGTTACCGAACGTCGCAGTCGCCGTGGGCTGCTGGAAAAGACGATTCACGCCAGGAAACCCGAGCTGGCACTCGCGCTCGTGCAGCACGGAGCGAATACGGAAATCTCCATCAATGGCATGAGCCTGATGGGCCGGGCCATCAGCGAGGGTTACGACACCCTGGTGGAAGCAATGCTGGATGCCGGGTTTTCACCGGGTGCCGACCGCGGCGCACCGCTTTCGAGTGCCGCGCGTGCAGGCCGGAAGGATCTCGTCGATCGGTTCCTGGAATACCCGGATGCGAAGCCTGGTAGCGAGGCGTGGTGGCATGCCTTGTGGCTGACAGGCCGGCAGGATGATCGCGGGATGTTCCATTACCTGCTCGATGCAGGCCCGGATACGTTGCCACCGCCGCCCGACCGTTTTGCGTGCATCATCTGCGGGCCCGCAGCACGTGGCGAACTCGATGTGGTGGAAAGTTTCGTGGAACGTGGGTTCCCGGTGAACGGTCGCGCGCCGGATGGTGATACGGCATTGATACGTGCCGCGCGCCACGCACGGCGCGAGGTTGTGGAATACCTGCTGGCGCACGGTGCCGATGCAAACCTGCGGGGTGAAGACGGTGTTACTGCATTGGCGATGTCCGCAGATTCCGGACGCAAGGAAATGCAGGCCATCCTGGCTGAGGAGGCTCGCCAGGCGGAACAGCGCCGTAAGGAGAGGGAAGCGCAGGAACGCGAATACATGGCGTATGTTCGCGAACTAGAGGAACGTCGTCGCCAGGAGGAGGAACGACGCCGCGAGAATCGTGATCGTGACGGTGAAGCGAGAAAGGCCGCCGAACTGGAAAACGCGAGGACTGTGGTGATAACACCGCCAGACGACGGCAACCGCGCGTCACATGAAGCACCGCCGCAACCGCAGGTTACCCAGATCAGCTCCATTGAACCGGCTATCGCCGTGAGACATGCACGCCGCAGGCCTTCGGAACCCAAACCAGCCGACCTTGTGTTGGTCAGGCAGTTGATCGCTGCCGGTGCCGAGGTGAATGCAGCGGACAAGGATGGCTGGACGCCCTTGATGCGTGCCGCAGCGGCAGGCAATCAGGAAGTGGCCGAATTGCTGCGCGCCAACGGGGCTGATGCTTCTCTTCGGAATGCGGATGGCAGGACCGCCGCGGAGCTTGCGGCAACGTCTCCCTGACCGAGGGAGCCATCGGCCTGAGTATTCGCGAGGGTTGAATCATTGGAGGGCGGCCTTTCGGCCGCCTTTTCTTCAAGAGGTTTTTGAGCGAAAACCCTTCAGCAGTTCGAAAGCGGCAAAGGTATACCAGCCGAAGATGACCAGTACGGCAATTCTCTGTGTGAGGCCGCGATAGCCGTGCGGATCCAGGCCGGAGAATTGCAGCCATGTGTAGATGAGCAGGAATACTGAAGTTGCCAGTGAGAGATTGATGGCCAGGCGGTGGTCTTTCCTGCTACCGATCTCACCGGCGTAACACGCCGGCACGAGAATGAAGAACATGGCGAGCCCATAAAGTCCGTGCCGTGGATCGCCGGCCACGAAGAGGCCGTTGGATGCATTCGCGGCACCGAATACCAGCGCGGTCGCGCCGGTGAATGGCATTCGCGGCGAGTCATGAATCAGCACGGCGATGCCGAATACCATGATCGACAGACCGACAACGACGGGAAGGAAGCGTGTTGCGAGTGCAATGGGGTGTTCCAGCAACTGCAGTTCGCTCAAATGCTGGCTCACGGATGAATAGTGCGGTACGAAGAATGCCCAGGCGATAAGCAGGGCCATCGCGCATACAGGCAGGTATGCAACCTGCAGAAGCAGAACCTTTCTCATTATTCCCCCCAATCGAACCAGCAACCCCGAAAAGTTCGGGAGTATAGCAAACGGAAGCCCTGGCGCTGTCGCCAGCGCGTGACACCACCGATTACGTGTTTTCCGGTCGGGTTGACGGCTTCGACTGGTAATGGTCTATTCAGCGCTCATTCATTTCCGTGGATCGATCATGTTCCGGCGCGTTCGTTTATTCCTGCTCTTGTCGCCACTCCTGCTCGTTTCTTTTTCTGCTGCTTCAGTCGTCATTCGACATGATGTTGAAGATGCGAAATACCGCGTTGATGCATCCGTGTTTCCGGCGTTGGTTGATCTTCCGGGCGAAGGGCATGGTGTGTTGATCGCGCCGCAATGGGTACTGACAGCCGCGCATGCCGTGAGTTGGCAACACAGCGTCGATGCGGTGGTGATCAATGGCGAATCGCGCGCGGTCGCCGAGTTGATTCGTCATTCGGGATTTACGCCGATGCCGCCGGCGGTGATCGAAGAGGCGAAGGCCTCGGACGACCTGGCAGGGATCTACGAGGTCCTTCGCGCTTCGGATGATATTGCGCTGCTGAAACTGGCGGTACCCGTCGAGGATGTCGCACCGGCTGCCATGTATCACGGTCGCATCGAGAAAGGGCAGCGTGTCAGGCTCATCGGCAAGGGAGCGACGGGCAGTGGTGCGACCGGCCACGATTCCCGGGGGCCGAACCGTACGGAATTGCGAACTGGCTTCAACGAGATTTCTGCCATTGAGGGGCGCTGGCTGGCATACACCTTCGATGCTCCGCCGGCGGGCCTGCCACTGGAGGCAATGGCAGGAAACGGCGACAGCGGCAGCCCGGTGCTCGTCGAAGTGAATGGAAAGTGGCAGCTTGCGGGCCTGACTTCATGGAAGCATGCCGATGTTCCGTTCTCGATGTTTCGACCGGCCCAGTACGGGCAGGTGAGTTACAACGTTCGCGTGAATCACTACCGGGACTGGATCGAGCGCCACACTGGTTTGACGTGGTAGCGAAAGTAGACCGGATTCGGTGGGGCAGCGAGATATTCGGGGTCAGAGTAAAAATACAGTATCTGGAATGGCGGCCTTGCAGCCGCCTCTTTCATTTTCCGATATCCACGCTCTCGTTGGCGCGTTGGTATACCCGAAGGTTGATCGAACAACGTGTGTCAGGTTAGATGACCTTCTCAACCACATCATAGGGACGTGCCCGATGCCTAGAATTTTCCAATGCCTCCTTGTTCTCGCCGTCTTCTCGCTATCTGCGTGTGGTGGTGCCGCCGGTCCAACGCCAAAGATGACCACGGTGCCGGGCGATGAGCTCACTGCCGAAACCTGCCTGCAGTTCACTGGCGAAACGTATTGCCCGGTATGGGAGACGACCCAGGGCAACATGCGGCATGTCGAGTACCTCAAGGCGGGCGATACCGTCGAATCGTGGCAGGAGATGGTGACCGTTCGCCGGTACGGTGGTGACAATGAGATCAAGGGCGTGATCGATAATTATGTTGCCGGCGTTCGACCGATGATTTCGCTGCCGCCGGAGTTCTACACGAAAAAGGAAACGCCGCATGAAGAGCAGTTCGTGCTTTTCCTGGTGTTGAAGGCGCCGGACAATTCGGTCGTCGAAGTGGTGACCAATTCGTTCTACCACGAGGGTAATGGCGTGGTCTGGTCGGTGTTTCATTCCTACCGGATGCCCTACGCACAGGAAATCGATTTCACGGACGTCATGGACCAGAAAGGCGAGTGGATGGACGGCGTATCCGGGATAGACGCCAAGTCCTTGCTGGGCGAGGGCGAGAACACCGAGGCGGATTCTGGTACTGAATAGTCGGCATTCGGCCGAACGGCGATCCCGCGTGTGGTAGCTTGACGACCGTTAACGCGGGTTTTCTGGGGATACCGTGAAAGAAAGAAAGGAAGACCAGCTGGGGTGGTCTGATAACTGGCGCGCTGGAATCGTGCTTGTTTTCGGAATCCTCGGCGTATTGATCCTGGCCGAAGCGATCTTCGTCGCCTCGAGCCTGCCCTGGGCCGGCAGTTTCCTGGTCAGTATCAACCTCCCGGGTGCGACGGTGAACGACCTGCGGCCGGTGGTTGTCGTGCTGAACCTTGCGGCTTCAGCGGTGGCGTTACTGGTCGCGTTCCTTGTGCATCGGAAACAGGTGCTGGGTGTGCGCATCGGTTACGTGCTGCTTCTTTGCGCCAGCATCGTCGTCGTGGCAGGGGATTTCAGCTTCCGTGTCGTGACACCCATCAGCTTTCACCTGGGCCTTCCTTTCGAAAATTCCTACTACGGAATGAATATCCTCACTGCCGCACTTGCCGGCCACCTGATGATGAAGGACCCGGACCTGCGTGAGGTGCTGGCGGATATTGAAGCCCCGGCGTCCGCGGGTCCGAAGGAAGAGTAATCCGCCGGCCTATCAATCAATTGGACGCAAATACTTGATCCGCGGGCAGACTATCCGTATTTCAAATGTTTTTCATTTTCAGAAGGTTACGGAAACTGTCGAGTCGCGATATCCATAACCAGAACTGTGGCGTTGCAACTTGATCCCTTTCCTTCTTTTGGGGCAATATTCCCCTCGGCTGATTTCAGTCAATCGTTTTAATGGGGGAAGAGAGTCGTCCTGTGTTCCATCTCATGGATGAGTGATCTTCAAAACTGGATTTTTGTGGGGAGGGGCGACATGTCTCGTTCATATTCCTTTGCGCGTTCGCGCACTGCACTTCATGGCCTGGCGCTTGCCAGTGTGTCTTTCCTGGTTTCGCCTGCGGTCCAGGCGGAAATTGTCGAGCCGGGCAGCTTGTCTGGCGCGGCCGAGTTCCTGATGGAAACGGATACCACGACACCAGGGATCTACCCGGGTGTGTCCGTCGGGACTGCCGCGGATGGCAGCTTCGTCCTGGCCTACCAGGTGATCGAAGAAGGCCATGAAGTTTATGCCCAGCGTTTCAATGCGGATGGCAGTGCCAAGGGCGATGCATTCCGCGTCAACACGTCGACGATCTATCACCAGTACGAGCCTAGCGTAGCAATGGCGCCTGATGGTGCTTTCGCAATTGCCTGGCACTCCACCGATGCTTACTACACGGATCCGCATGGGTATCACGCCTATTCCCAGGCCTACGATGCCGAAGGCAACCCGGTCGGTGGTGAAGTGGATATCCCGAACCAGGACCTGCGCTGGGGTGAATTCCCGAAAGCGGCCATGGCACCTGACCATTCCTATGTTGTGGTCTGGAACGGCGGCATGGGTGTGTATGCGCACCGCTTTGATGCCAATGGCAACACGGTTGGCAGCGTGATCGAAGTCGCTCCGCATATCGAGTGGGCTGGCCATGCTGATGTGGCGATGAACACCGACGGCAGCTTCCTCGTTGCGTGGAGGGACGAAGACGTCTTTAGCGTGGGCGATGGTGATGGTGCTGGCGTCATGGTGAGCAAGTACAACGCCGATGGCACCCTGGCATTCGGCCCGACGCGCGTGAACGTGACGACCGCGGGTAACCAGCAGCGCCCGGCGATTGCCGCCGCGATGGACGGTTCGTTCATCGTGACCTTCGACAACATTTCTGCCGACCCACAGGATATCAATGTGCTTGGTCGCGCCTTCACTGCAGACGGCACGCCAGTGGGTGACGAATTCCTCGTCAACCAGACCGAAGCGTCCGAGCAGCTCAACGTCGACCTCACCGCAACAGCCGATGGATACATCGTGGCCATGTGGGTCGACTCGTCGCAGTCCGACGCAATGATGGTCCGCACCTTCGAGGCGGATGGCACGCCGGTTACCAGCGAAGCCGCTCTTAGCCTCGAGCACGTCAACACCAGTCGCGACGGTTCGATCTCAGCCAATGCCAACGGCGATACGCTAGCCGTCTGGGCTGGCAGTGATCGCGACGTCTACACCCGCGTCATTGCCGGTGCCAGCGTCGACCTTTCCGTTTCGCTGACTGGTGGTGGAAGCGAGATCGACCAGGGCGAAAGCGAAACCTTCACTGTTGCCCTGACCAACGTTTCCCTGCCTGCTGCCACGGGCGTCACAGCCATCGATGCGGAACGCGCCGTGTCCAGGAACCCGCAGGTCGAAGTGCCGCTGGGTTCGGGCATGTCGCTCATCGGTCACGGTGGAGCGGGCTGGAACTGCTCCGAGACCGCCGGCGTTGTGAGCTGCCAGTTCGACACCGCGCTGAAGTCCGGTGAGAGCTCCGATGACCTGAGCCTGGAAATCGGCTTTGCCAATGCCGGTGAAAGCAGCGTCACGGTCGAAGGTAGTGATGGCAAGACGGGTGAGATCGACGTGGCCGACAACAGCGCCAGCGCCTCGATCACGGTCAACGCGGTAGGCGGTGATTCCGGTGGCGGCAGCGCCGGCTTTGCCCTGCTGGCAGCACTTGGCCTGTTCCGCCTTCGCCGTCGTACCTGCTGATTACTGGCGAAAGCACCGTTAATGGGGCACACAGAACGTGTGTTCCATTTACTGAAAGGCGGCCATTCGGCCGCCTTTCTTTTTATCTGCTTCGTGCGTTTCGGCAATGATCCCGGATCAAGGATCTCGCTGGTTACTGCTCGGTGGCTGTTCCGGTTTCGGGTGGAAACACCGTGCGAACGGCCCTGACCGCGGCAGGGTGGTAGATCGTCGCGTGCGTTTCGTCCGGCATGTGCGCGTAGTGCCACTCGAATTCGGAGCGGTCCTGTTGCCTCAGGCCTTCGATGAAATCATTGAATACCTCAGCGCTACCGGCTTCCTTTCCCGCCGCAATGAACAGTGTTTCGCCATTGATGTTGGCGAGCCGTTTCGCAGCATTCTTCGTGAATTCGTTGAAGTTCCACCACAGGCTCGGGTCGACGGCGATCCAGGTGTCGAACATCTCCGGTTCATGTAGCAGCGTATCGATCACGAACAGGCCGGCGAGCGATTCGCCGATGATGGCGCGCTCATCGGTAACCGGATAACGCGATGCAATTTCCGGGAAGAGTTCGTCGCGCAGGAATTTCCGGAAGTTCTCGGAGCCGCCCACTTCCGGTGCCATCGCGAGGTCGCGTTCGTCAGTTGTCGGGCCGGTGAGGTCACGTTCACGTGCGGTGTTCTCGATGCCAACCAGCATGAAAGGGCGCATGGTTTCGTTGGAAACCGAAACCTGTAGCAGGCCGGCAATGTGAAGGAAATCCTCGCCCATGCCGCCATCCGGCATGTAGAGCACGGGCAGGTCCTGTTCGATCGGTTCGCCCCATTTCGTCGGTACGAACACATTGATCCGGCGTGTTTCTTCGAGTACCTCGGATTCGAGGGTGAAGGTTTCGCCGATGGTAAGAGGAGCGGCGCTAACCGAAAACGGCAAGACTAGCAACGCTGCGAAGAGAAAACGAAACATCATGAGTCCTTCCTTGCCTGAAAAGCATGCACCATAGCGCAGTGTCGCTTGCGCTGCGATGTGCTGCGAGCCTTTCACATCATTGGACACCCGGTATACTTCACGTCGACGTCGGCATATCAAGGCAACGGCATAAGTTAGTGAAAACGTTTATTCACGAACTCTGGATGTTCGGTCTGAAGCAGGCCTGGGCCTGTATCTTCGGCGGCCTGCTGCTGGGCGTAATGATCGTCACGCAGTTCTGGTATCCCTTTGAAGGCCTTTATCGCTACGACTTCCTGTTCATTGCCGCAGTCCTGATCCAGGTATTCCTGCTGGCATTTCGCCTGGAAACTGCGCGCGAGGCCGTGGTGATCCTGGTGTTCCATTTCGTTGCGACGGTAATGGAAATCTTCAAGACGCATCCGGCCATCGGTTCCTGGGCGTATCCGGGAAATTTCGTGATCGGTATCTGGAACGTGCCGCTGTTTGCCGGTTTCATGTACAGCGCGGTCGGTAGCTATATTGCACGCGCCTGGCGAAGTTTCGAGTTCCGCTTTTCGAATTACCCCCGAATGTGGATGACGGTAGTGCTGGTTGCCGGTATCTACATCAATTTCTTCACGCACCATTTCCTGCCGGATGCACGCTGGCTGCTGCTCGCAGCAACGTTCTGGCTCTACCGGAATGTGTGGATTTACTTCAAGGTCGATACCGAGTACCGCCGCATGCCGTTGCTGCTGGGTTTTGGTCTTGTGGCACTGTTCATCTGGATTGCAGAGAACATCGCAACCTTCACCCGTGTGTGGGTTTACCCGACGCAGGCCAGTGAATGGCACCTCGTGCCGTTCAGCAAGCTGGTTGCCTGGTTCCTGTTGATGTTATTGAGCTTTGTACTTGTATCGCTGGTTCGCAAGCCGCAGGGACTCGCAGAAAGATCGGCCATGCGACCACATTCGGAAGCAGCGAGCGCATGAAGATCGACTCCGAAAAGCTGCCTCGCAATCTCGGCATGTGGGGAATCTGGTTGCTCGTCGTGAACGGCTTGATCGGCGCGGGCATCTTCGGCTTGCCGAGTGGTGCAGCGAGACTGGCGGGTGAGTGGAGCCCGCTCATTTATGTTTTCTGCGCGCTGCTGATATTGCCAATCCTGCTTTCGTTCGCCGAGCTGGCCAGCTATTTCCGCGGCACCGGCGGGCCCATTCGCTATGCGACCGAGGCCTTCGGGCATTTCGTCGGTTTCCAGGCGGGCTGGCTGTTCTGGGTGGCACGTGCCGTATCGTTCGCGGCGAATTCCGTGCTGTTGGTGGATAGCATCGGTTATTTCTGGCCCGCTGCGGCAGAAGGCGGTGGTCGCCTGGTATCACTTTTCCTGATCTGTGGCGGCCTCACCTTCATCAACGTGATCGGTTCGGTACGCGCCATCCGGTCGCTGGCAAGCCTGACCATCCTGAAATTCGCGGTGCTGGTGCTGCTCGTGATTGCAGGGCTGATCCAGCTGGGTGCTGCGACAATCCCGAGCTTTGGTAGCGAACCCGGCGCGGGAACCGACCTGGGTGCAGCAACGCTGCTCCTTATCTATGCCTTCGTCGGTTTCGAGTCAGCAGTCGTGCCGGCGGGCGAGGCGCGGAATCCGTCGCGCGACATGCCACGGGCGTTGCTGCTCGGTTTGGGGATGGTGACGGCACTGTACCTGTTGATCCAGCTCGTCTCCGTCGCGGCGGTGCCGGACATTGCGGCATCCGACAGCCCGCTGCTGGATGTCGCCGCCGTGCTGTTTGGCGGGGTCGGTGCGGCGGTGTTGATGTTCGGTGTAGTGGCCTCGGTGGGCGGTAACCTGGTTGGTGCGATGTTTTCCACGCCGCGCATTACCTACGCGCTGTCCCTGGATGAAAGCCTGCCGCGCTGGTTTGCGCAGGTGAATTCGCGATTTGCGACGCCGGCCAACTCGATCGTTTTCTACGGGGTGCTTTCCTTCCTGCTGGCGGCGTTTGGCAGCTTCACGTGGCTCGCGGCGGCGACCGTGCTGTCGCGGCTGATCATGTATGGCCTTTCCTGCGCGGCGATCCCGGTGCTTCGTCCTCGGTACGCGGGCGAGGATCGCTTCGTCCTGCCTTTCGGATATTTCGTT
This sequence comes from Gammaproteobacteria bacterium, assembly GCA_033720815.1. Classification (GTDB taxonomy): domain Bacteria; phylum Pseudomonadota; class Gammaproteobacteria; order Natronospirales; family JAJUFS01; genus JAWWBS01. The sequence goes on from JAWWBT010000021.1 coordinate 18,391, forward strand.
CCGCTATTGGGGATAGGGGCCTGCCTGTGGCTGCTGACGCAGGTCAGCCTGGATTCCTTCCTGCTGACCGGTGCCTTCATTGTGGTAGGCACGGGTTTTTACCTGCTCGCGCGGTGGCAGCGCCGTGGAGGCCAGCAGTAAATACTTTCGGGCGTCCAGCCGGGCATCAGCACGCTCTGCATTTCGGCGATGCAGGGTTTCCATGTCGCGAAGTCGGGTTTCGGGAATGGAGGGGTCGCTGCTCGAGACGCCACGTGACGCCCACGTTTGAGCGGCTTGAGCATTGAAAGGGCGGCCTCCGGGCCGCTTTTTTCGTTTTCCCGGAGGGTTCGTGTCCATGCTGTTTGCGAATAATTCTCACTTTCAATGCGGCGCAGCATCTGCTACACCTAGGGTGACCGTGGGATTACGGTCATATGGATGAAATACGAACAAGGGGGAGAGCCATGTTCAGAAGGATCACCACAGTAATAGCCACCCTGGGCGCAGCCATTGTGCTTCAGTCCTGCACCGCTACCGATTCGCGTCCAGACATGCTGGCGGCCGAGGCTGTTGAGCAATCCGGCGTGGTATTCGGCAGCTTCACCCGCGTGGAGGGCCTCGACAGCTACTCGCGCTACGACCTTCGCCTCCGCAGCCTCGATGATGACGAGGTCATCCGGATCCAGGTAGTCGATGGTGGCTTCCCCGAAAGGCCGGCGGATGCCAGCACTGACGGACTGGCGCGGTTTGTCTTTGCGACGTCGCTGGCGCCCGGCCAGTACGAACTGCTGGATGTACGTGCCGTCAACCTTGATGCCTACCGCGCGCGCGACGATTTTCGCCATGCCCAACGGACCTGGGATGTTCGCGAGGACGGGCCTGCCATCATCGACGTGCAGGCGGGTGAGGCCGTCTATCTTGGTGCGCACGTGGTGATTCCGCAGTATTCCGGTGTGATCTGGAACCAGTTTGCGTGGAATGCGCTGTATGACCACGTGACCAACCGCGAAGCCGATGAGGTACTGGCACGGGAGATCTACCCGAACCTGCCGGCGGTGGCCGAGCCGGACTGGCTGCCTGAAGAAACACTCGATGCCGAGGAAGTGCAGCTGTTTGCCCGCGCGATCAACCCGGAATCCCGATTCTGGGACGCCAGCGCGTGGACCCGCGTCACGGACCTGGAGCGCGAACGGCGTCGCTGATTCCTGCTGAAGGATGACGACATGAAAACCCCGCCCCGGCGGGGTTTTCACTTGTTTGGGTGCCGGTTTTTTGACCTTGCATCGGCAAGATTGGCCTTTATCTCCAGTCGAGCATCCACCGCGCTGCTAAACCTGAAGGTAATGACCGGGTCGGGTCGAGAGAGGGCTTGATCATGCGGGTAGTTTTCTTGCTGTTTATTGCGTTCGTGTTGCATGGCTGTGCGTATCCCAGCCCGCGTCCCGATGTGCTGGCAACCAGTGACACTCCTGGCAACGGCATCGTGTTCGGGAGTTTCGCTGTCGTGGATGGTCTCTCCAGGAGGACGCAGGCACGCTACCGAGTGAGTCTTCGACGGGCGGGTGACGACACCCTGACGCGTTTCGAGATCGTTACCAATGGATTCCCGAGAACACCGCCAGATGCGGTTGATGATGGTGTCCTGCGCTACCTGTTCGCCATGGTCTTGCCAGCCGGGCAATACGAGCTCGTGGACGTAGAGGCCTACCATCCGGGCTTCGTGGAGCTGGAGTTCGACATGGGTACGGAAAAGCGGCAGTGGCACGGAAAGATGGAGGGCCCCGTCAGCTTCGCTGTGCAGGAAGAAGCGGCGGTCTACCTTGGTTCGCACGCGCTGGTGCCGCAGTACGTGGGAACAGGCCTGCTCCCGGGTGGCCGGATGGTTCGGTACGTTCATGCCAACAACCGGGTTACGGACGAGGCGCTGGCGCGCGAGCTCTATGCCGGGCTGCCTTCAGTCACGGAGCCGGAATGGATCCCGGATACCCGCTTGCAACCGACGGAACTGCTCCGTCTCGCTTATGCCCTGAATCCGGAAGGGCGTTACTGGAAACCGCAAAGCTGGAGGCGCGTCCGCGCCCTGATGAACGAGGAACAGTGACCGGGTAGCCCTGGAACACGCTCCAAAACCCCGCTGCGGCGGGGTTTTTTCATGGTGCCGCCACTATGTGAGACGGGTCACGGTTCCAGTATGTGGGCTTTGAGCACCATACAATTGGACTATAGTTTTGTTGACGCGTCGCAATGATCGTCACTGGATTCGATGGCCGTGCCGTTGCGGCTGTCCCACGGAACTGGATTTGGGGGATTCATGCAGCACATTCACGATGCTCGGCTGGCGACAGCCGTTCGACGGGTACTTGCGATTGGGGGGTTCGCGTTATTGGCTACAGGTGGCCAGGCAGTAGCAAAGGAGCCGGGCACGGCAACGCGCCTGCAGGCGGACGAAACGCAGCAACTCTTTCCGGTCGCGGTTTACGATCGCGAGACCCTTGAACGCTCCGGCCACATGATGCTCGCCGACTTCCTGCGCGGCACGGTGTTCAATTCTGCCGGTTCCTTCCGGCCGCAGTCGGGCAGCTCGGCGCAGAGTTTTGCGGGTTATTCCACCTGGGGATTGGGCTCCACGCGGAGTCTCATCCTTATCGATGGCCGCCGCGCACCAGTGGCGCCGAATGTCGGCTCCGCCCAGGACCTGAACGCCATCCCGATGGCAATGGTCGAACGCATCGAGATCCTTCCGCAGGCCGCGGCTGCCGTGCATGGCGCCGATGCAATGAGTGGCGTGATCAATATCATCACGCGCAGCGATTTCGACGGTGCGGAAGTCATGCTCGGGGCCTCGGACCCGACGCGCGAGGGCGGTGACACGACCGAATTCTCGGCGTTGATGGGCATTTCCGGTGATCGCGGCAACATCACCTTCGGTGTCAGCCGAAGTAACCGCGAAATCGTCTTCCAGCGCGACCGCGAATGGTCTGACGAAGCCTCCTCGATCTATTCAAACAATTTCGCGAGAACTGATTTTTCGTTCTATTGGAATCCGACCCATGGTTCGGCTGTACCCGGTGGTTGCA
>JAWWBT010000022.1:0-21098 GCA_033720815.1 Gammaproteobacteria bacterium
GCCGGACTCGAGAGAGGCCTCGGCCTTTTTATTACTCGAAGAGTGAAGGCTGCACGGAGGCAGCTGCGTTACACTGCGCTACGACAGGAGGGTTTCTGACGTGAGCAAGCCAATTCTAGTAACCGGTGTCGCCGGCTTCATCGGCTTCCATCTCGCCCGCCGGCTCCTGGCCGACGGCCATGAAGTGGCAGGCATCGATAACCTGAACGACTACTACGATCCGCAACTGAAGCAGGCGCGGCTAGGAGCGCTTGAGCCGTTCGATGGATTCCGGTTTCATCGCGGTGATATTGCAGATGCGGATTTCCTGAGTGGTGTTTTCAGTAAGCATGCCCCGAACCGTGTCCTGCACATGGCCGCGCAGGGCGGAGTGCGGTATTCGCTGGAACATCCGCAGGCCTATATCGACAGCAACCTGGTCGGCTTCGGGAATATTCTCGAGGCCTGTCGGCACAATGCGGTAGAGCACCTCGTCTTCGCATCATCGAGTTCGGTCTATGGCGCCAACACGAAGATGCCGTTCAGCGAATCCGACAATGTCGACCATCCCATTTCCCTGTATGCCGCCACGAAGAAGTCCAATGAACTGATGGCGCACAGCTATGCGCATCTTTATGGCTTGCCGATGACAGGCTTGCGCTTCTTTACCGTCTACGGCCCGTGGGGCCGGCCGGACATGGCGTATTTCAAGTTTGTCGATGCCATGTATTCGGGCCGTGCGATCACCGTATTCAATAATGGCGACATGTACCGGGATTTCACGTACATCGATGATGTCGTTGAAGGCGTGCTGCGCGTAATGGATATGCCGCCTTCAGGCAACGAACGTTGGTCGAGCGAAGCACCTGACCCGGCAACGTCGGCCGCTCCATACCGGATATTCAATATCGGTAATCACACGCCGGAAAAACTGGCAGACATGATTGCCTTGCTTGAAGAGCTCACCGGTATTACTGCCGAAAAGGATTTCCAGCCGATGCAGCCGGGTGATGTCTACAAGACGTACGCCGATGTTTCCGCACTGTCCGCGGCAGTCGGTTTCGAGCCGAGCACGCCTTTGGCTGAAGGGCTGGACAGGTTTGTCACCTGGTACAGGGATTTCTACCAGGGCTGATGCATTCTTATCTGCTTATCTTGTATGTTCTGGAGAATTCGAAGTAGTCGGCTTTCGGCATTGGCCTGGCCAGCGCATAACCCTGGGCCATTTCGCAACCCAGCTCCCGCAATAGTGTCACGGTTGCCTGGTCTTCAGGCCCTTCCGCAACCACGCTCAGTCCAAGCTGGTGAGCGAGCGATATGGTCGATTCGACAATTGACAGGTGTCGCGGTTGTTCGAGCATGTTGGTGACGAACATCCGGTCGAGCTTGATTGCCTGGACAGGGAAGTCGCTCAGGTACGATAACGATGAATAACCTGTGCCAAAGTCGTCAATCGCAAACCGTACACCGAGATCCCCGATCTGGCGCATGACGCTGCTTACCCGGGCTGGTTCTGTCACCAGGCCGGATTCGGTCATCTCCAGGGTAAGCATGGCCGGATCGACGTCATGTCTTTCCAGTGCCTCGCTCACAACGGCATAGAGGTCGTGCTCCAAGAGGTCGTTGGCGGCTACATTGACACTCACGCCGGCGGGCAAGCAAGCCTTCCTCCACTCAGCCGATGCCTCGAGTGCGGTGTCGATCATCCATTCGGTCATGCGGAAAATCAGTCCGGATTTCTCGAGAAGTGGAATGAAGATTCCCGGGGACAGCATGCCGAGCTCCGGATGGTTCCACCGGACGAGCGCTTCAGCACCGAAAAGCTGTTCACCTTCCAGGATGAATTGTGGCTGGAACCATGCCTCGAAATCCCGTATTCCGTATTTCCAGTAATCGCGAAGCAAGGTAATCGTGTGCGGGTCAGGCTCGATCTTGTCGTTGTATTCCTGCCAGGGACGGCCGTATTCGAGTGCGGTCGAGAGCGCAGTTCGGGCGCGGCGCAGGAATTCGCCGGGCTTCAACGAGAGGGCAGGAGCCGTTGCCATACCGATGCGCAGCCTCGGGTCGATCTCCATGTCCTGCAGTTGCAACGGATCGGTAATTGCCGCAATCGTGGAATCCGACTCAAGGTCGCCACGTCGAGCGGCGGCAAATACACCGCTCCCGAGGTGGCTGCAGGCGTCAAAGCCGAATTCCTCGAGGCGCGCGGCAAACGATTTCACCATCTCTTCACCGACGGAATAGCCGAAGCTGACAACAACGTCTTCGACACCCTGCAGCGAAATCACGATAACGGAGAGTGTCTGGTCCTGGTAGCGGTCGGCAAGAATGCCGAGGTCGAGCACGAACTGCGAGCGGTTCGGGAGATCTGTGAGCGGGTCATGATAGGCGCGGTAGCGTATCTCTTCTTCCGCATCCCGACGCCGTTCGAGCTCCTTTCTCAGTTCACCGGTGCGTTGCTGCACCTGCCGGCGCAAAGCCCAGGACCAGGCTAGGACCAGTATGAAACTGGTTCCCAGTGCCGCTATCAGCCATGCATATCGTCGCAGCGTTTCACCCAGTGTGGGGCGGCTCCATTCCAGTTGGCTTTCCCATGCTTCGTAAATATCGTGATAGCGGCCCTGCGCCTGGACCATCCCCAGATTGTGTTGCAACCAGGCGTGCATTGGCTCGTTATCCTTCCGGACCGCAAAAACATAGCGTCGCGGCCAAAACGGCCGACTGACCTGGACTACTGGCAGCTCACGGTCTGTGGCAATTCGTCGTGCCGGATGTCGAGCAAGGATTGCAGCGGTGACTTCGCCATTCGCAACGTGCTCCAGTGCAGACTCAATGGTCTCCACTTCGAGGATGTCGGCGACGATCCCGCTTCTGCGGAACTGGTCTTCAGCGTATCCCGCATCAACGACCGCAATCTTTTCGCCGGCCAGGTCTTCCGGTTTTGCGAAGATACGCTTACCGCGGTGTATGAAAATACCGTGAGTTAGGTAATAGAAAGGCTCGGTGAACAGGAAACGCTCAGCGCGCGAGTCGGATGCGAACATGGGTAATACATCAATCTTTCCTTGCTCCAGCTGACGCATCGCGTCCTGCCATTCCAGCAAGCGGTGGCGGGCTTCGGCACGGCCTTGTTCTGCAATTGCCGCCTCAAGCTCGATGTTGAATCCCCTGGGAGTTTCGTCCTCAAGCCATTCGAAAGGGGCATAGTTTGCAGAGCCGCCGAAAACGATGAACCGGGAAGGGGGCTCAGGGTCTCCTTCGGTGGCGTTTGTCAGCGCCTGTACGCCAAGTGCAACGAGGGCGATTGTGCTCAAGCTCAGTAGCTGGCGTCCCCTCATGGCACCTCCCTGGGGTCATGGACTTGCGAAACGAAGAGAATGCTTGTCTTCATGATAGTTGCGGTATGGATAAGGGGCCATCGCTCATACCGTTGAATTTCCGGTTGTGTTTTTATCTTCCTGCCATTTTAGTACCGCCACCGTCAATGCCGGCAACATGGTCAATGCCACAATGGCTGCGCCCAGGATGCCGAACAGCACAATGGCACCAACACCACGGTAGAGTTCCGTACCTTCACCCGGCATGAAGACGAGCGGTGAAAGGCCGCAGATGGTGGTCAGGGTCGACATCGCGATCGGTCGCAATCGCACATCCACCGCTTCGCGCACCGCGTCGATGGCGTGCATGCCCTCGTCACGTACGTTGCGCATGGCGCGATCCACGATCAGGATCGGGTTGTTGACGACCGTACCCATCAGGATCAGGAAGCCCAGCATCGAAATCATGTCGAAGGGCTGGCGGATTTCGTTCAGGCCGAACATTGGCAGCAATTGGCCAACGAGATTCAGTAGCACCAGGCCGACGATGCCGCCCGCAATGCCAAGCGGGATGGTGGTCATGATCAGCAGGGGATAACCCCAGTGCGAAAAGATCGCGACCATCAGCAGGTAAATGATCACCAGTGCCACGACGTAATTGTCGGCGAGCGCATCCTGCGTGGCGGCCAGCTGGTCGCTGGCCCCGGAAATATCAACGCTGACACCCTGCGGGATTCCGCCGGTTTCGCGCAGGTATCCCACGACATCTTCACGCACGATGCCCACGCCGGTTTCCAGCGCAATGCTCTCCGGTGGAATGATATTGAGAGTCACCGTCCGTTGCCCATTGATTCGACGCACGGTGCTGGTGTCGACGGTCTCGCGTATGGAGGCGATGGAGCCCAGCGGCAGGGTAGTGCCTGTCGGTGTATAGACGGGTAGCTCGTTCAGTGTATCGAGGCTCGCGTTAACACCACCCTGGCCGTAGAGATAGATATCGATCTTGTCATCAGCCTGGAAGAATTCATCCACGAACGCACCATCCGTCAGTGCGGCAACCGTGTAGCCATATTCCCCGGCATCCATGCCGAGCTCTGCTGCACGATCCCAGTCAGGTCGTACTTCGATCAATGGTTGCGACAGCGCGAGGGAAGAGGGGCTGGTCTGTATGCGGGGATTGCCGAACACCTCTTCAGCGCGCCGGTAAGCTGCATTGGCGGCCGCGTAGATCACCCCGAGTTCCGGGCCGGAAATATCAAGGTTGATCGAGCGGGTGCCGCCATCATTGCTGGTAATGATGGAACCGCGCGAGGCGAAGGCGCGCATTCCCGGGTAGCTTTCGTATTTCGCGGTGATCACATTCATCAATGCATCGATGTGATCCGGGTCCACCGTCTGCGAAATGATGCGCATGCCACCAGGGTCGATGCCGAGGTTGAGGTACTGCATTGCAGGTACCTCGGATTCCCCTCGTTCCCACTTGTCCGGATCGTCGCCAACATAGGGCAGGAAATACTCCTGAACTTCCATGCCGATCTCGCGCATGGTTTCCAGGTTGTAGCCGGGTGGGGCATTCATTCGCGCGAAGGTCTTGGCTTCCTCGCCTTCGGGCAGGTATTCGGCAGGTGGCGTCAGCACGAAGATCACGAACAGGCTGGCCGCAACCGTGGCGAGGATCGTGGTGCCCCGGCGTCGCGGCGAACCGATAAGGAGATTCACCGAATCGAGAACACGCATCCGGAGGCGCCGTGCCCGGTCAGAAACGCCGTGCGAACTGTCGCCGAATTCGAGGCGAGCGCTTGCGGTAGGAATCACGGTTGTCGCAATAAGCATGGATGCAAGGATCGATGCCGAAATCGCAATCGCGATATCCGAATACAGCTGGCCCGCTTCTTCCTCGATGAAGACGACCGGTGTGAAGACCAGGATGGTGGTCATTGTCGAGGCGAGTACTGCCGGCCACACCTTACGGACGCCTTCAGCGGCAGCCCGGAACCGGTCGAGGCCGCGGCGTCGCTCCAGCTCGATGCTCTCGATGACGACGATGGAATTGTCGAGTGTCATGCCGATGGCAAACGCCACGCCCGCGAGAGAAATGACGTTGATGGTGCGGCCGGTGAGCAGCAGGCCGATGAATGCCGCGATGGTACAGATCGGAATGCCGATCACACCGACGGCAGTGGCTCGCACGGAGCGAAGGAACAGGAACATCACCAGCGTGGCAAAGATCGCGCCAAGCGCCAGGTTGATCCAGACATTGCGCACTGACGCCTCGACATAGGCGACGTCTTCGGCGGTCAGCTCGATCTCCATGCCATTGGGATTCAGCAGGTCGGTGTTGACCTGCTCGACGGCATCAAGCATTGCGTACTTGATGTCGATCACGTTCGAACCGGTCTCGCGACGTACCGAGACAGAGATCACCGGGTCACCATCGACATAGGAAAGGTCACGGATTTCAAAGTGGTCGAACTCGACCGTTGCGAGGTCCTCGAGCCGGATGACGGTATCGCCGCGGCGCTGGATGATCAGCTTGCGAAGTTCATCCACATCATCGAAGCGTCCAATGGTCCGCAACAGGTAACGGCGCTTGCCGCTTTCGATCTCGCCACCCGATACATCCCGGTTGCGTGCGCGTATCGCATCACGCACATCGGCGATGGTGAGCTGACGGTCTGCCATTGCCGACGGGTTGAGAAGGATGCGGATCTGTCGTTCGGCGCCGCCACCGACACCGATCTGCGAGACACCGGGAACGGACGACATGCGTGGGCGAACGTTGTCTTCAACGAAATCTCGCATCATGTCCATGTCGAGGTTGCGCGGATTCCCCGGTAACGGCGAGATCCGGAAGTACATGAAGGAGTTCGAAGAGAACGATGTCGCGTACACCCGAGGCTCGTCGACATTCACCGGGTAGGAGGGCACCTGGTTCAGCGCGTTGTTCACGCGGATCAGGGTTTCGGTCATGTCGATGCCGAACGGGAATTCCAGTTCGATCGAGGCACTGCCGCTGGAGGCAGTCGCTTCAAGCCGTTGCAGGTTCGGGATGTTGCGCAGGTATTCTTCCTGCTCGATGAGGATTTCCTTTTCCACGTCCTGGGGTGTGGCGTCCGGCCACGAGGTGCGCACCGATACCGTGCGCACTTCGAGGTCCGGGATCATCTGCACGGGGATCCGCAGGGCGGCAAGGATTCCGAGCACGGCAAGGATCAGGACCGCGACCGTCATCAGGATGCCATTGCGGATGATCTTCTCGAACATTGAAAGGCTCCGGGGAGTGCTGGGTGGTATCAGCGGCTGGTGACGCGTACCGACTGGCCATCGGCAAGGGATTCATTGCCACGGGTCACGATCATCTGTCCTGCATCGAGACCGCTGCGAATCTCGATTCGCCCGCCGAACTCGAGACCGGTGTCGACACGCTGCTCCGAAACCGTCGAGCCTTCGTTGCCCTGGTTGACCACCCATACGGTGGTGCGGCCGTCGGGATAGCGGAGCAGGGCATCGCGGGGAATGACCACGTTCCTGCGGCCCGTATCGATGAACAGCGTTGCCCGCGCGGACATGCCTGGAATGATGGGTGGCAGTTCTCCGGCTTCAGGGTGCGCGCGTAACAGGAAGCTGCGTCCACTGGTTTCGCTCACCGGCACGATGGCGTGTACGGTTCCGGGAATATCGATATCGGGTACTGCGTCGAGCTTCAGGCTGACCCTGGTGTCTAAGTCCAGTTGCGGAAAGAATTCCTGCGGGACCTGGAAATCGAAGCGCAGGCCTTCGGTTGCAACCAGCGACAGCAGGCCGTCACCCGGGCTGGTCCATTCACCGACTTCCGCCAGTCTCTCGCTGATTACACCCTTGAACGGTGCACGAATGCGGTGGCGTTCGAGGCGCGCCCGTTGCTGTTCCAGCGCTGCGGTTGCTGCAGCGAGGGCAGCTTCGTCTTCCTGCACTTCCGCTGCGCGTGAGCGGATTTCGCTGGCCGAGATTCCCTTCTCGCTGCCCAGGCGCTCGGCCTCGGCAAGGCGGCGCCGCGCATCGTCCAGTGCAGCGCGTGCTTCGCGCGCTGCTGCTTCGCTTCGCTGCACGGCAAGTGCTTCGAGTTCGGGGTCTAGAACCACCAGCAGGTCGCCCGCGTTGACCGCATCGCCCGCATCGACCCGCATTTCCGCGATAAGGCCGGCGACTGCAGGGGATAACAGGGCCGCGCGCGGTGAGGTTACGCTGCCGGTCACCCGCAGTTCGCGAATGATCGGTTCGCGAGCGGTTTCGGTGACCGATACCGGTGCGGCCTCCTGCGCAAACGCCGCAAGGGAAATGGCAGGGCCGGAAACCAGGGCCAGGCCCAGGCCCAGGAAATTCAGCAGGCGCGTTCTCATCCTCGCGGGTCTCCAGTCATGATCGCCTCGGGGTTGTCCAATATTCGCACAAGTCGGAAAACTCTGCAGGTTGTTGAAAAATAGATGGTTGCAGAATGATTCGACAGGACTTGTAGCCTTTGGGTTGTCAGTTCAGGTCTTGCCTGAATTTACGGGGTTCCGCATTGCTACAGGCTCGCATGTACCGTTTGAAGTGATACGAGGGAAAGTGTCATGGATCCCTTCCTGCATGAGGAACGTGCGGTATTGGCTCGCAGGATCAGAGAGTCGCTGCTCGAAATGGTCGGCGATCATCCGAAGGGCCTGCTGATGGCTGTCGCCGCGCGGGTAAATACGATCTACCCCAATGTGTACCGCGTACTGCGCGAAATGATCGACGAGGGCCTGATAGAGCCCATGGGGCGGACGAAAGGGCGACGCTATTTTCTCTCGACCAGGGGAGAAGCACAGTTGCATGCACTACGTGCAAGGGACCGACCGTGATCCGGTGACTTGTTGACCAACCCGGCTTCGCGCATGATGGACCGGGATTGTCGGAGAGGGCATGTCATGCGCAGGAAGATACTGCTGGTGCTGTTTGCGGCCATGCTGGGTGGCGCGTCGCTGTCCGGCTTCCTCGATCGTGCCTCCAGCGAGGTCACCGGGGAGCTGCTCGGCAAGGCTACGCTGGTCTATGGCACAACCCGTGCAGTGATGGCGGGCCTATCCTTCATCGAAGATGTGGAATTCAACGTCTCCGTCTTCGTCGGCACCACCATCAGCCCCTTCAAGGTGGTGAAACCGATCAACGATTTCCTTGATCGCTTTTCCAATGTATTGCTGCTCGCAATTACCTCGCTGGCAGTGATGAAACTCGCCACGTACATCCTCGGTTCCGACATCGTTTCCTGGGCGTATGTTGCAATTGCTGCCTGGTTTGCCTTGCAGGTGCTCATGCGCGAGTCGAATACGCCACTGAAGCAATGGGCACCGTTCCGCTGGTTCGTCGCTGCAACCGTTATCCGTTTTTCCTTCGTATTGATCGTCGGCATGAATTTCGCGGCCCATGAGCTGTTCCTGGCGGAGCGCCAGCAGCAGGCGGCAGCGGAACTGGATCACCAGGCCGCCGTCATGGAGTCGCTGACCGGCGAGTTCGCGAATGTGGCGCGCCCGGCAGCCGATCAGGCGGTACCGCCAGAAACCGTTGAACCGATAGAGCCCGATCCATCGCAACCGCCGCCTTTCTGGTGGCAACGTGGCGCCGATCCGGATTCACCGCAAGCCGATGACGGGCCGGGCTTTTTCAGCAGGATGGGGCAGGCGCTGAACCCGAAGCGCCTGCTGGTGCGCTTGCAGGCGCAGGCGGAGGCGTTCATCAGTACCGTCATCGACCTTACCGTGCTGTTCCTGATGCAGGCAGTGCTGGTGCCGTTGCTGTTCGGCTACCTGCTGCTGAGAGCCATCCCGCGCCTGCTCGACTGGTGACACCTTATATATTGGCCGGAGAAGCGTTCGGGTTATCGCCGAGGCCGCGGAATCCGGTACAATGCGCGGCCTGCACGCGATGCCGCCCCGGTAGCTCAGCTGGATAGAGCAGTCGCCTCCTAAGCGACAGGTCGCAGGTTCGACTCCTGCCCGGGGCACCAGCTTTTCCTTGCCAGAACCCTGTATTCCGTCACAAACCCGCGCCAGTACAGGGATTTTCCGGGAATTGCCGTTTCTTATTGAAGCCAGATGGGCTAAACTTTTGCGCCTGCGTTACCGGGGGTTCGCCCTTAGGCCGATGCCAGCCGCGCTTCTTGCTCCATCCAGGCGGGTTTCGGACGTGAGCCTTTCGGTAAGTGTCTGAAAAATCAGGGCAAATCCTTCGGCCTGCCCCGTGCCGACAACGACTGTTGGGACAATGAGCGACTCCTACGAACAGCAAATCCAGTCCTCACCCTTCTCGGGAGGCAACGCTGCCTACCTGGAAGATCTCTACGAACAATACCTGGAAGACCCGGACAGCCTCCCTGACGAATGGCGTGGCTTTTTCCAGGGTTTCCAGTCCTCGCAGGAGTCGGGTGCCGATGTGGCACACGGTCCGATCATCGAGGAATTCGCCCGCCGCAGCCGCGACAAGCGCGCGTCCGGTGGGCAGGGTGGCATCGACCCCAGCCTGATCGAAAAGCAGGCGGCGGTGATGCGCCTCATCGAGGCCTACCGTGGCCGTGGCCACATGGCGGCGCACCTCGATCCTCTCGAGTTGAACGAACCCCCCGAGCTCGACGAGCTCTCCCCGGGATACTGGGGACTCGGCGACGCCGACATGGATACCGAGTTCAGCACCATGACGCTGATGGGCCCGGACTTCATGAAGCTCCGCGACATCATCGCGATGCTGAAGCGCACCTACACGCGCAAGATCGGCTTCGAATACATGCATGTCACCAACGGTGACGAGCGCCAGTGGCTCAAGGAAAAGATCGAGTCCACGCAGGGCAGCTCGAGCCTGACGAAGGATGACAAGCGCTTCATTCTCGATCAGCTGACTGCTGCCGAGGGCATGGAGAAATACCTCCACTCGCGTTACGTCGGCCAGAAGCGTTTCTCGCTGGAAGGTGGCGAGAGCATGATCCCGCTGCTGAACGACCTCGTGTACCAGGGTGGTGCTGCCGGTATCGAGGAAATGGTCATCGGCATGGCGCATCGCGGCCGCCTCAACGTGCTGATCAATGTGCTTGGCAAGAAGCCCGCTGACCTGTTCTCGGAATTCGAAGGCAATTACGACGTCCGCCTGGATCACTCCGGCGACGTGAAATACCACCTCGGTTTTTCCTCCGACATCAAGACGCCGGGCGGCAATGTCCACCTGGCACTGGCGTTCAACCCGTCGCACCTCGAAATCGTCAACCCGGTCGTCGAAGGTTCGGTCAGAGCCCGTGAAGACCGTCGCGGTGATGCTAAGGGTGAAAAGGTGATGCCGATCCTGATCCACGGTGATGCCGCATTTGCCGGCCAGGGCGTGGTGATGGAGACCCTGCAGATGTCGCAGGCACGCGGTTTCTACACCGGTGGCACGGTTCACGTGGTGTGCAACAACCAGGTCGGTTTCACGACCTCGAGGCCGGAAGATGCACGCTCGACGCCGTACTGCACCGATATCGCCAAGATGCTGGAGGCGCCGATCCTTCACTGCAACGGTGATGACGCCGATGCCGTGATCCATTGCGCCCGCATCGCGCTGGAATATCGAAAGAAGTTCAACAAGGACGTGGTCATCGACCTCGTCTGCTATCGCCGCCACGGTCACAACGAGGCGGACGAGCCTTCGGCAACCCAGCCGGTGATGTACAAGAAGATCAAGCAGCACAAGACGACGCGTGCGCTGTACGCCGAGCAGCTGCTTGAAGAAGGCATCATCGACAAGGAACATGCCCAGAAGATCCAGGATGAATACCGCAAGGGCCTCGACGAGGGCGAAACGCGGCACAAGGATCACCTTGGCATGATCGGCAACGAGTACACCGTCGACTGGTCGAAGTACACCAAGGCGTCGATCGAGGACTCTGTCGATACCTCGCTGAAGAAGAAGGATGTCGAGAAATTCGGCAAGGCCATTACGGAAATCCCGGATGATGTGAAGTTGCACAACCGTGTGCAGAAGATCATCGACAGCCGCAAGAAGATGCTGGCTGACGAGATGCCGATGGACTGGGGTTTCGCGGAGACGATGGCATACGCCTCGTTGCTGCAGGAAGATTTCTCGGTGCGCCTTGTCGGACAGGATTCCGGTCGCGGTACCTTCTTCCACCGTCATGCTGTCCTGCATAACCAGGAAGATGCCTCCACCTATATCCCGCTGACGACGCTGGAAAAAGAGCGCAGCCGCTTCACGGTGATCGATTCGCTGCTGTCCGAAGAGGCCGTGCTCGGTTTCGAATACGGTTACAGCACCGCGGACCCGCAGGTCATGGTGATCTGGGAAGCGCAGTTCGGTGACTTCACCAACGGCGCGCAGGTTGTGATCGACCAGTTCATCAGTTCCGGTGAAGCGAAGTGGGGCCGTCTCTGCGGCCTGACCATGTTCCTGCCGCACGGCTACGAAGGCCAGGGTCCGGAGCATTCTTCCGCTCGCCTGGAACGTTTCCTGCAGCTGTGCGCCCAGCACAACATGCAGGTCTGCGTGCCGACGACGCCGGCGCAGATGTTCCACATGATTCGTCGCCAGATGGTGCGTCCGCTGCGCAAGCCGCTGATCGTGATGACGCCGAAGAGCCTGCTGCGCCACAAGCTGTCCGTGTCGCCGCTTTCCGACCTGACCGATGGGCATTTCCATCGCATCATCCCGGAAATCGACGACATTGACCCGAAGAAGGCGACCAGCGTCATCTTCTGCTCGGGCAAGGTCTACTATGATCTCCTTGAGCAGCGCCGCAAGGATGAGATCGACGATGTTGCCATCGTGCGTGTCGAGCAGTTGTACCCGTTCCCGGAAAAGGAATACGAGGAACAGCTGAAGAAATACTCGAACGCCAAGGACATCGTGTGGTGCCAGGAAGAACCGATGAACCAGGGTGCGTGGTACCAGATCCGCCATCGCCTGCAGGCACCGCTGAAGGATCCGAACAGCCTCCGCTACGCAGGTCGCGAACACGCGGCGTCCACCGCGGCAGGTTATTTCAAGATGCACGTTGCCGAGCAGACCGCCCTCATCGAGGACGCGCTGGGCAACAGCAAGCAGTATTCCAGTAATCGCAAGAAAACAGGTACGGAGAAGGCATGAGCATCGAAGTCAAGGTTCCGCAGCTTCCGGAATCCGTCGCTGACGCGACGCTGGTCAACTGGCACAAGAAGGCAGGTGATCGCGTCGAGCGTGACGAGAACCTCGTCGACATCGAGACCGACAAGGTCGTGCTGGAAGTTCCGGCACCGGCCTCCGGCGTCCTCAAGGAAATCAAGGTTGAGGACGGCACCACTGTCGGCAGTGAAGACGTGATCGCCATCCTCGAGGAAGGCGAGGGCGGTGGCGACACCTCCTCGGATGATTCCGGCTCCGATGATTCCGGCGACAAGGAAGAGAAGAAGGAAGAAAAGACCGACAAGGAAGACAAGAAGGAGAAGTCCTCGAAGTCGAAATCTTCCTCCAAGCCGCTCAGCCCGTCCGTGCGTCGCCTGGTCGAGGAGCACGACCTCGATCCGGAAGACATTGAAGGCACCGGCAAGGATGGTCGCCTGACCAAGGCCGATGTGCTCGAGTTCATCGAAAGCGGTGGCAAGAAGCAGAGCAAGGTTTCTAAGGAATCCTCGCCGCAGCAGCGTCCGTCGACCTCGGGTTCCAGCGCGCCGTCCGGCAGCCGTGAAGAGCGTCGCGTGCCGATGTCGCGCCTGCGTGCCCGCGTTGCCGAGCGCATGATGGAAGCGAACAACGACACGGCGATGCTGACCTCCTTCAACGAGGTCGACCTCACCGAGGTCATGAACCTGCGGAAGAAGTACAAGGACAAGTTTGCCGACGAGCACGGCGTGAAACTCGGCTTCATGTCGTTCTTCGTGAAGGCAGCAACCGAAGCGCTGAAGAAGTTCCCGGTTGTGAATGCCTCCGTCGAGGGCAACGATATCCTGTACCACGATTACTTCGATGTCGGCATTGCCGTGTCGACCGACAAGGGCCTTGTGGTGCCGGTGCTTCGTGATACCGACCAGATGAGCCTGGCCGATATCGAGAACGGCATCGCGGAATACGCGAAGAAGGCGCGCGAAGGCAAGCTGGCGCTGGACGACATGACCGGCGGCACCTTCACCATCACCAATGGTGGCGTGTTTGGTTCGCTGTTCTCCACGCCGATCCTGAACCGTCCGCAGAGCGCGATCCTCGGCATGCATGCCATCAAGGAACGCGCCGTGGTTGTTGACGGCAAGGTGGAAGCGCGCCCGATGATGTACATCGCACTGACCTACGATCACCGCATCATTGACGGTCGCGAGGCCGTGCTGACGCTGGTGACGATCAAGGACATGCTCGAGGATCCAGCTCGGTTGCTGATGGGAATCTGAGCGCGTCTTTTTTCCTGAATACTGCGTTGCGACGCTTTCCTCGGCGCTCATTTACCGCCGGTAAACATCGCTTCTCGGAAAGCGTCGCGCCTTGTCTCAGAAAAAATCCGCAGCTCAGCTCGCTGCGATCAGAATTTGAACGATTAAGAAAATCTAGGGAGTTGTAATGGCCAAGTCCTACGACGTTATCGTGATCGGTGGTGGCCCGGCCGGTTACCCGGCAGCGATCCGCGCCGCGCAGAACGGCCTGAAGGTCGCTTGCATCGATTCGTGGAAGAACTTCGACGGATCGCATTCCTTCGGCGGCACCTGCCTCAACGCAGGCTGCATCCCGTCCAAGGCGATGCTCGAATCCTCCGAGATGTTCCACAAGGCGAACCACGAACTGTCCAAGCACGGCGTGAAGGTCGGCGATGTGAAGCTCGACCTGAAGACCATGCAGGAGCGTCGCGCGAACATCGTGAAGCAGCTCACCGGTGGTATCGGCCAGCTGCTGAAGGGTAACGGCGTGGACGCCATCAAGGGTCATGGCCGCCTGCTGAAGGACGGCAAGGTCGAAGTGACGGATTTCGAGGACGATTCCAAGAAGGAAACCCTCGAAGGCAAGAACATCATTCTCGCTGCCGGTTCGCAGCCGGTGGAACTGAAGTCCATCGTGCCGTTCGACGATGAAGTCGTTGTCGACTCGTGGCGCGCCCTGGAATGGGACAACGTACCGAAGAAGCTGGGCGTCATCGGCGCCGGCGTCATCGGTGTTGAAATGGGCAGCGTCTGGAAGCGCCTCGGTTCGGAAGTGACCATCCTTGAAGCGATGGACACGTTCATGCCGGCAGCAGACCAGCAGGTCGCCAAGGTCGCCGCGCGCGATTTCAAGAAGCTGGGCCTGGACATCAAGCTCGGCGCGAAGGTCACCGGCGCCAAGACCACGAAGAAGCAGGTCACCGTGACCTACGAAGACAAGGACGGCGAGCACGAGCAGAAGTTCGACAAGCTCATCGTTGCCGTTGGTCGTCGCCCGTATACGGAGAACCTGCTGGAAGATGGCTGTGGCGTCGAGCTCGACGATCGCGGTTTCATCAAGGTTGATGACGAGTGCCGTACCGCCAAGCCGAACATCTACGCTATTGGCGACTGCGTGCGCGGCCCGATGCTGGCGCACAAGGCGACCGAGGAAGGCATCATGGTCGGCGACCTGGTGGCCGGCAAAGTCGGTGAAATGAACTACGACGTCATTCCGTCGGTGATCTACACCCATCCGGAAATGGCCTGGGTCGGCAAGACGGAAGAGCAGGTCAAGGAAGAAGGTACGCCGTACAAGGTCGGTACCTTCAACATGGCCGCCAACGGTCGTGCCAAGGCGATGGAAGCGGCATCCGGCCTGATCAAGATCGTTGCGCACGAAAAGTCGGACGAGATTCTCGGTGTGCACATCGTCGGCCCGATGGCCTCCGAGCTGATCGCCGAGGCGGTGGTCGCGATGGAATTCCGCGCCAGTGCGGAAGACATCCAGCGCACCATCCATGCGCACCCGGCGCTGGCCGAGGGCATGCATGAAGCCGCGTTGGCAGTAGACGGTATGGCGATCCACGCGATGAACAAGAAGAAGTAAGCACTTGATTCTTCGGCGTGATGAAAACGGAGCATTCGGGCTCCGTTTTTCGTTGCGCGACGCAATTCACGCAGCGGCTGCGATTTCTGTACTAGGCTTCAGGCCATGACATCCCCGGAATTTCCAAGGAGCGACAAATGCGCATCCTGTTGAGTCTCCTGCTTCTCGTTGTCGCGTTACCCGCGAAGGCTGCGGTGGTATTCATGTATCACCGGGTCGGTGATGGGGATTTCCCCTCGACCAATGTCGAAATTGCCCAGTTCGAGCAGCACCTGGATTTTCTCGCCGAGCGCAGCATTCCGGTCTGGCCGCTGTCACGCATTGTAAGCGCGATGCAGGCTGGTGAGCCCGTGCCGGATGATGTTGTAGCGATTACCGTTGACGATGCCTATCTCTCTTTCTACAGGAGCGGTGTGCCGCTCCTCGAGAAGTACGGAATCCCGTTCACGGTGTTCGTGAGTACGAATGGTGTCGACGACGGGCTGGCCGATTACATGAACTGGGACCAGCTGCGCGACATCATGCGACGAGGTGGTGAGCTGGCCAACCATACTGCGAGCCATGATTACCTGGTGCGCCGCAAGGAGGGTGAAAGCGAAGCGGAATGGTTGCAGCGTGTGTCCACGGATATCGGCAAGGCGCAACAGCGGCTCCAGGCAGAGCTCGGCGATGAGGTGAATGCCACGCCGCGCCTGTTCGCCTGGCCGTATGGCGAGTACACCACTGCACTGGCGAATCGCGTAAAGGAGATGGGCTATGTCGCGTTTGGTCAGCAGTCGGGTGCATTTGATGCCGACAGCGACCGACGTGCATTGCCGCGATTCCCGATCAACGAGAATTATTCGTCGCTAGATGACTTTCGCCTGAAGGCAAGAACGCTTGCCATGCCCGTCGTGTCGGTCGATCCTTGGAACCCGGTCGTCGAATCGGCAACGCCGCCACGCATGACCATCAAGCTTGGCGAGTCGCAACTCCAGCCCGGTTCGCTGGCCTGCTATTTCGGAGCGCAGCAACTGGATCCGGACTGGAGTTCCATGTTCACGGAGTTTTCAGTGCAGGGTGAAGGTGCGCTTTCACAGGGGCGCAGTCGTTACAACTGCACGGCGAGGCACAAGGAGAGTGGAAGGTATTACTGGTATTCCCATCTCTGGATAAGGTAAATCACGGAGACGCGGCGCCAGTTCCATCACGCAGTTCGAATCTTCGCAGGTCATCCAGCTTGTTGTAGGTGATCATGCTGCGGATTTCCTCGACGTAGGCTTCACCACGCTCGGAGTATTTTTCCAGGCCGCCTGCCAGCACGATCGGGTCGAGTGGCTTGTTCGCCTCGCGCATGTCGGCACGAAGCTGGCGCAACTGTTCATACGCACCACCAATGTTGATGGTGTAGAGATAGTTGCGTATCGCCGCCTGCAGGTCGGAATAGATCCGCACGAAATGCGTGGCATCCGGGTCACGGCGCAGTGGCTCCAGTCCCTTGTCCTTGTTCCAGGTCCAGATACCGAACAGGTTGTTGGCCTGCCGGGCGAAGCGCGACGTTCCCCAGGCGGATTCGTTTGCGGCCTGTGCGAGTATCAGGCCGGGTGGCACGACATCCACATGCGTGAGCAGCTTGCGCTGGAAGCGACTGTCGGTGGGTTCACCGGCAACCTTGTAGCGCACGGCGAGTGCTTCGACCTTGGCGCGCGTCTCGATATCCTCCAGCCGGCCCGGATCGGCAAATACCTGTTGCAGGAATTCGCGCTCCCGGCGCAACACGGCATTCTCCGCGGCAATCATGGGTGCGAGGCTGCGAAAGAAAGCCGATTTCTTGTCCTGCACCCGCAATTCGTTCATGTCGTCGGGCAATGACCGGATCGCCAGCGCCGGAACCGGGCCGCCGGGGGGCCATTCGTAATCGAGCTCCTCGAATCGACGCAGGAGCTCCTCGGCAGAATCGGGTTCCATCCCGCGCAGTTCAGGCGCTTCTCCGACGATCGCAATTTCGCCTGCTTCGTCGCGCTCGGCGAACAGCCACCATGCAAGCAGTGCTATCCCGACAAGCAGGGCAGTGGCGATGGCGTGGTAGAGATAACGATTCATGCGTGCATCCTGCGGTGTGCCTTGAACACGTTAGGGAGCGCCGCAATACGGTTCAGCAGTCGACCGAGCTGGTCGATGTCGGCGATCTCGACAGTGAGATCAATCCGCACGCTGCCGTTGGCGTCATCGCGTTGCGTGTTCACGGCCATGATGTGAGTCTTCTCCTCGGACATGAGGCTGGTAATGTCGCGCAGCAGGCCCTGGCGGTCATAGGCATCTACGCGAATGTCCACGTTGTGCCGTTCGCCTGCGGTATCTCCCCATTCGACGGCAATGATGCGCTGGGGTTCCTCTTCTTCGAGTTTCAACAGGTGAGGGCAGTCCTGTCGATGGATCGACACGCCGCGACCGCGCGTGATGAAGCCGCGGATCGGGTCCGGTGGCAGCGGCTGGCAGCAGCGCGCCGGGTGCGACAGGAGGTCATCGACCCCGCTGATGCTGACCCCTGCGGCCTTCTTCGAACGCGTGCGATCGAAATTCTCCGGGAACTCGTCAACCGGCCCGGTCAGTCGCTGGATGGCATTGCCGACCTGGTGCGAGGAAAGGTCCCCCGCGCCGACAGCCAGGTAGACCGCGTCGGCATCCGGCAGCTTCAGGTGCCGCGCAATATCCGCCGCGTCGAGCTCGGCGGCGTCGTAGCGTTCGAGTTCGCGCTCAATGATTTCCCGGCCACGCGCGAGGTTTTCCTCGTGGGATTGCTGCCGGAAGAAGTAGCGGATCTTGTCACGCGCCCGCGAACTTTTCACGTAACCGGCGTGCGGGCTCAGCCAGTCACGACTGGGTTCGCCGGTCTTGCTGGTCAGGATCTCGACACGATCGCCGGTCTGCAATTCATGGGTCAGGGGTACGATGCGACCATTCACCTTGGCGCCACGGCAACGGTGACCAACCTCGGTATGCACGTGGTAGGCAAAGTCCACCGGCGTCGAACCGCCGGGCAGGTCGATGACACCGCCACGCGGTGTCAGCGCGTAAATGCGATCCTGGAATACCTCGTCCTGGAAGCGGTCGATGAAATCATCATCACCCTCGGCTTCCAGCAATTGGCGGAGCCAGGCGATCTTTTCTTCCAGCCCGATGTCGCGGCTGCCGCCTTCCTTGTACCGCCAGTGCGCGGCCACACCGAGTTCGGCGTGATTGTGCATGTCCCAGGTGCGGATCTGGATTTCCACGGCCTTGTCTGCAGGGCCGATCACGGCAGTGTGCAGTGACTGGTAGTTGTTGCCCTTCGGCGTGGCGATGTAGTCGTCGAATTCCTTCGGGATATGACGCCATTCGCCGTGCACGATGCCGAGCACGGTGTAGCAGTCCTTCACCGAATCGACCAGCACGCGCACTGCGCGCAGGTCGTAGAGTTCATCCAGTTCGACCTGCTTCTTCTGCATCTTCTTCCAGATGCTGTAGATATGCTTGGGCCGGCCCTTTACCTGGCCGCGGATGCCGTTTTCTTCCAGTAGCGAATGCAGCTTGCCCAGCACTGCCGCAATGAATTCCTCACGCTCGGTTCGTTTTTCGGCCAATGCCCTGGCGATGCGGCGATAGGTATCGGGCTCGGCATAGCGGAAGGCCAGGTCTTCCAGTTCCCACTTGATCTGCCAGATGCCGAGCCGGTTGGCGAGCGGGGCATACACCGCAAAGTCGGTCCGGGCAGCCTCGCGGCGGGTTTCCTCGTCGGCATCCTTGATGCTGCGCAGGTACAGGAGCTCCTGGGCAAGGCGGATGATGATGGTGCGGATATCCTCGACCATCGCCAGCAGCATCTTGCGGATATTCTCGACCTGGGCCGCCTCATCCGGGTGGGCGCCATCGAGCGGCATCGTTTCGCCGGGTCGTGGCAGGCCGGTGGCCCCGACGACCAGGTTTCGCAGTCCGGCCAGTTCGGGATGCGACTGGTCAATGTCCTCGGCATCGAGATGGCCGAGCTGGATGGCGGGCAACAGCGCTCCGGCCAGCTGGATGTCGCGCTGCAACTGAAATTCGGCAAGCAGCGCGCGCAGCGATTCGCCCTCCCGGCGGCTGGCCTCGGGGAGGTCGGCGAGCAGCCGGATGATGGCGGATTCCGCACCCTTGCCGGGGGAGGAAGGCACACCAGTGTTCGAATTTTGCTCGGGAATATCGCTCATGCCGTCGTGATTTTCTCGTTCTTGCGGGAGCCGGGCGGATGCTTCGGCAAGGCCAAAGCGGTTATGATACGCGCGACGTCCGGGTTGGCGCGAGCGCTACCCCGGAGACCCACATTCAAGGAGACAGGAATGTTCAGATCCCGCATCATTTTGTTCTCGATGGGCCTTTTCTTCAGCACGGGCGCCGCTGCCAGCGAGCTGGACTTCAACGTCAGTGACGAGGCGCTGGCCATCGACTACATGGCAACCCCGACCGAGGGCGGTGCGCAGGGCAGCATCGGCTTCCTGCGACAGGAAGATGACATCGTCATTGCCGATCTCGGACTGCACCTTGTCGATAACGCAGGCACCGAGCAGCAGCCGGTGACGGCGGGCCTGGGTGGCAAGCTGTTCTTCCTCGATACCGATGTCCCGTCTGGCGGTGGCATCGCGATCGGTGCTTTTGGTCGCTTCAACCTGAGCGAGGCGAACCGTGTCGCGGTTGCCGGCAGCATTCACTATGCGCCGGAAGTGACGACATTCAGCGATGTGGAAGGCTACTGGGAATTCGATGCGCGCATCGAATATGAAGTCCTGCGCAATGCCAGCATCTACCTGGGTTACCGCAAGGTCGAAGCAGAATTCGAAGGCCTGCCGCGTGATGTGACGCTGGACAGCGGCGCGCACTTCGGCATGCATTTCCGTTTCTGATCCCGGGTTCCGTTTCCGGACATTCATTAACTTACTGCAAGAGAGAGAGTTTCCATGGCGGGTCATAGCAAATGGTCCAACATCAAGCACAAGAAGGCGAAGGAAGACGCCAAGCGCGGCAAGATCTTCACCAAGCTGATTCGTGAAATCACGACGGCGGCAAGACAGGGTGATCCCGACCCGGCGGCAAATCCGCGATTGCGCCTCGCCGTCGACAAGGCTTTCGGCGCGAACATGCCGAAGGATACGGTCGAGCGCGCGATCCAGCGCGGTGCCGGCAATACCGAAGGCGATAACTTCGAGGAAGTGCGTTACGAGGGGTATGGCCTCGGCGGTGTCGCAGTGATGGTCGACTGCATGACCGACAACCGTAACCGCACGGCCGCAGAGGTGCGTCATGCCTTCACGAAGCATGGTGGCAACCTGGGCGCCGACGGTTCGGTCGCCTACCTGTTCGCACACCAGGGGGTGTTGAGCTACCCGGCGGGTACCAGCGAAGAAAGACTGATGGAAGTCGCGCTGGAAGCCGGCGCCGAGGACATCGTCAGTAACGAGGACGGCAGCTTCGAGGTGATTACTTCGCCCTCAGATTACATCGAGGTAAAGGAAAAGCTCGTCGAAGCCGGGCTGGAACCGGAATACGCCGAGGTGACACATCGCCCGTCGACGCTGGCCGAGGTTGAACCGGACCATGCGGAAACCGTGCTGAAGATGCTCGACATGCTGGAAGACCTCGACGATGTGCAGTCGGTCTACACCAATGCGGATTTCCCAGGGGATGATTCGGAGGAAGCGCAGGCCTCCTGAGGCAGGGCGTAAACGAGCATGACGCGAATTCTCGGCATAGATCCCGGTTCGCTGCTGACGGGTTGGGGCCTGGTCGAGCAGGACGGCACGCGCCTCA
>JAWWBT010000023.1:0-20851 GCA_033720815.1 Gammaproteobacteria bacterium
ACAACTTCACCGGTATCGATACGGGGTTGCATGCTGCTGCAGGCCGCAACGAACGGCGTCAGCAAAAAGGCCAGGAGGGCAGCGTGGGGGCGATGAATTTTCATGATTCTGGGGATTCCGGGTTCAGAACTGGTCTTTCCAGCGACGCAGGGTCGCGAATACTTCAACCTTATCATTCAGC
This sequence comes from Gammaproteobacteria bacterium, assembly GCA_033720815.1. Lineage (GTDB taxonomy): Bacteria > Pseudomonadota > Gammaproteobacteria > Natronospirales > JAJUFS01 > JAWWBS01. Next base: position 182 of record JAWWBT010000023.1, read on the forward strand.
CCGGTTTTCGACCACTGTTCAGCGGCTTGGCGCACATTGTCGAGTTGCGTTCTCAGGAACGGGTTCACGCTTTTCTCGCGCCCGATTTCGCTCGGCAGCGTCGGCTTGCCTTCGGCCCGCTGGCTGCGTGCCACTTCGGCGTAGGCGCCGGCTTCAGCGTTGTCCGGCTCGACCTGTGCCGCGAACTCCAGGTTCTTAACAGTGTATTCGTGTCCGCTGTATACGCGGGTATCATCTGGCAGCGCAGCAAGGCGCTCCAGGGAATACAGCATCTGCTCTGGCGTGCCCTCGAAGATCTTGCCGCAACCGGCGCTGAACAGGGTGTCGCCGGGAAACAGTGCACCGTGGCCGTAATACGCGGTATGGCCCAGCGTATGGCCCGGGATCGTCATCACGTCGAAGGCGAGGCCCTCCGCATCGAGTTCCAGGCGTTCGCCGTCGTCGAGCCGTACATCGACGACGGCATCGGCTTCGCGGGAAGGGCCATACACGGTGATGCCGTACCTGTCGGCCAGTTCACGGGCACCGCCGGTGTGGTCCGGGTGGTGATGGGTGATGAGAATCGCCGCAGGTTCGAGCTTGTCCGCCTCGATGCGTTCGACGACGGGTCCTACTTCGCCAGGGTCCACGATCAGGACACGGTTTTCCGCGCGTGGCGAGTGGATCAGCCACACGTAATTGTCACTCAGTGCTTCTACGGGCGTTACTTTCAGCATGGCTTCATCCTAACGCGTCGGTCGGGCCGGCCCAAGCCGGATGCCGTGATAAAGTACAGCCCGAAGCAGGGGAATGCAGATGACATCCAACGGATTTGACAGGCCTCTCTGGCGTGCCTGGCGCGAGGCGGAAAATGCCGCCGGCGCGGCCCTGCTGGAGCGCGCTTTCGGATACGTCGGCGTGGAATTCGACGCCGGATGGATGCCGCTGGACCTGCTCGCAGCGTGTCCGGTACGCCGCCGTCTCAGGGTATCTGCCGGCGATCCGGACAGCGATGCACAGATGGACCTGGACGCCCTGGGCATCGGCAGTGGCACGGTAGATGTGGCAATCCTGCCGCACACGCTGGAATTCGCCGATTCACCGCAGGCCGTCCTGCGCGAAGTCGAACGGGTCCTGGTCGGCGAAGGTCACCTGCTGGTGACGGGCTTCAACCCGTGGAGCGCCTGGTCGGCGCGGCGACCATTCCAGCGAGGCGACCTGCGTCGTGCCAGGCCGCTTGCCGTATCGCGCCTGTGTGACTGGTTGCAGTTGCTGGGATTCGAAATACTCGCGGTCGAGGGATTCTTCCGTCGGCCGCCAGTGGATCACGAAGGCGTCCTGCGCCGACTTGAACGCATGGAGCAGTGGCGATACCTGCCGTTACCGGGTTGTGGCTACGCACTGCTCGCGCGCAAGCATGTGTATGCGCTGACACCGATGCGCCTGCGCTCGCGGCGCAAGGAAGGAATGGGCGGCCTGGTACGGCCCGCCATGATGAATTCAAGGGGAGACAAGTGAGTCGAGTAACGATCTACACGGATGGCGCCTGCCGCGGCAATCCCGGGCCGGGCGGCTGGGGCGCAACCCTGTCGTACAGCGGCAAGGTTCGCGACCTGAAGGGCGGCGAGGCCGAAACGACGAATAACCGCATGGAGCTGACGGCGGCCATCGAGGCGCTGAATATCCTCAAGCGCAGCTGCGACATCGACCTCTACACGGATTCCGAATACCTCCGCAAGGGCATTACCGAGTGGATGGATAACTGGAAGAAGCGTGGCTGGAAGACAGCGGCGAAGAAGCCGGTGAAGAACGTCGACCTGTGGCAGGCGCTGGACGAGGCGGTCGCGAGGCACGATATCACCTGGCACTGGGTGAAGGGTCATTCCGGTGATCCCGGTAACGAGCGCGCCGACGAACTGGCGAACGAAGCCATTGACGAAATGAACGCGTGAGGTAGCAGGCATGCGACAGATTGTTCTTGATACCGAAACCACGGGCCTTGAACCCAGCGAAGGCCATCGCATCATCGAGATCGGTTGCGTGGAGCTGGTGAGTCGTCGACTGACGGGTAACGATTTCCACCAGTACCTGAACCCGGATCGTGAAGTCGAGCAGGGAGCGATCGACGTGCACGGCATCACCAACGAGATGCTGGCGGACAAGCCACGTTTCGCTGACATTGCGGAGGATTTCCTGCGCTATATCGACGGTGCCGAGCTGGTCATTCACAACGCGCCATTTGATGTCGGCTTCCTCAACCACGAGCTGAAGCTGTGGCAGGCGGGCGAGGTCAAGGCGGTGGAAACGGTCTCCACCATCCTCGATACGCTCGCGCTGGCGCGCAAGATGCACCCCGGCCAGCGCAACAGCCTCGATGCACTGTGCAAGCGCTACGAAGTCGATAATTCCTCGCGCGAATACCACGGCGCATTACTCGACGCGCAGATCCTAGCCGAGGTCTACCTGATGATGACGGGCGGGCAGACGACGCTCGTGCTCGATTCGCAGGAAGGCAATGGTGAGGGCGAGGCGCAGTCCGGCCCGGCCCGCATTGAACGTGAAGGCCTTGAGCTGGTGGTCTCGCAGCCGAGTGACGAAGAAGCCAGCACACACGCCGAGCTTCTGGAGTCCATGCGCGGCGACGGCGGTCATTGCCTCTGGGACAATTTCGACACGAAGTGATCGCACCATAAACTCGATGCAACAAAAAAGCCGCCGGGAAACCGGCGGCTTTTTCATGCGCAGTGCTCGAGCAATCAGGTTGCGATATTGCTCAGCACCAGGAAGCCGGCGAACAGTACGATAATCCACAGGGCCATCGAACCGGTCGGCCAGGTGCGCGCGAGCAGGCCTTCGGCCTCGTGCTGGCGCAACAGCCACTTCATGCCGCGCTGTGCGTGATTGCCAATGTGGCGTTCCAGTATCGCGACGGTCCAGTTGAAGCCGCGCCCCAGCCAGCGCCACAGCGCCGGGAAGCCGACGCGCCAGAACCAGTCGAAGTCGAGGCTGATTGTCTCGGTACGCTTCATCCACGGCAGCATCACGAAGAAGGCCAGGCCTGCGAACAGCAGTAACTGCAACTGTGTGACAACATGGTCCGCGGTGTACGGCTCGTAATCCACCTCGTAGGGCAGGATGTCGTAAAGCATCTGCGGGTACACGCCGAGAGCGATACATGCGAAGGCAAAGAGGATCATCGCTGCACGCATGTTCCACGGTGGATCCGGCGGACGCAGGCCGGAATCTTTCTGGAAGAACACGAACCACGGGAACTTGATGCCCGCGTGCAGGAATACACCAGCCGACGCCGCCACCAGCATGAAGTACACGAAGGCCATGTGTTCGCCCGCCGAACCCGAGGTGATCATCGACTTGGAGATGAAGCCGGAGGTGTACGGGAAGGACGAGATGGCCAGTGCGCCGATGGTGCCGCAGATGGTTGTCAACGGCATGGACTGGAACAGGCCACCCAGCTCCGAGCACTTGCTGCGACCCGTCTGGTACAGCACCGCGCCGGCGCTCATGAAGAGCAGCGCCTTGTAGATGATGTGCGTGAAGGCATGTGCGGCGGCGCCGTTCAGTGCGAGCTCGGTGCCGATGCCGATACCGACAACCATGAAACCGACCTGGTTGACGATGGAATACGACAGGATGCGACGCATGTCGTTTTCCAGCAGCGCGTAGATGATGCCGTAGAACACCATCCACAGGCCCAGCCAGATCAGGATCTGCTCACCCGGGAACAGCAGGATCATGGTGAACACGGCCGTCTTCGTGGTGAAGGCGGACAGCCACACCGCGCCGGTCGGGCTCGCTTCCGGATAGGAATCAGGTAGCCATGCGCTGACCACCGGTGCAGCGGCGTTGATCATCACGCCAATGAATACCATCCAGGCATCGAAATTCACCAGCGGCAGTGCGCGCATCTCGATCGATCCGGTATGCAGCATCACGCCTTCGATACCGATCTTGAGAATGATGCCGCCGATGAGGTGCATGATGGCGTAGCGGATGCCCGCGCGACGCGCCGCCTCGGTACCACCACACCACACGACGACGGTCGAGAACAGCGCCATGAACTCCCAGAACAGGAACATCACCAGCAGGTCGCCGGCGAAGCTGACGCCGACGGCACCCGCTGCATACAGCATGCCCGCAGCAGTTTCCCACCACTTTGCCTGGCGGAAGCCGAACAGCACGCCGACGAAGGTCATGATGGTAAAGATGGTTGCGAACAGGCGACGCAGGTCACTGCCTTCGACGAGTTGCACTTCGTAGCCCATGAAGGGCGCAGTCATCTGCACGCCATCCGGTACCTGCCAGATCGCGTAGAGCGTGAGCAGCGGCGCTGCAAGTGCGATCAGCGGGCGAATACGGTCGTGCGCGATGGCATACAGCAGCGCGCCGGCAATGAGGATGAAGGCTGGCGGAAAGATCAGTTCAAACATGGCTGTCTTCGTCGTAGTAGTTGTCGGGGCGCTTGAGCCAGAAACCCAGCAGCTTGGCGAATACCACCATCGCCACGCAGGTCAGGAAGCCGTAGACGGCATTGAAGCCGAACCAGCCATCCACGCCGAAATACGAGTGCACATGCACCAGCGCCTGCGCGAGCACGGTAATTGCCAGTACCACGGCAAAAATCCACCACAGCTTGCGGATGTTTTCCGGCCGTACCAGCCAGTGCTTTTCGGAATTCGTTCTTTCTTCGCTCATCTGCCAGCTCCGATGATGCCTTGCTCAAGTGCCACGACCGGGCCGTTGAACACGAAAAAGAGGAGAACCAGCGTCGCCGTCGTCGTCAGTGCGGCGACCATCGGCCACGGCGCCTCGCCATGGTCCTTCGCCGGCGGCTGCGTTTCCTCGCGGAAGAAGGCGCGATACACCACCGGCAGGAAGTAGGCGGCGTTCAGGCCGGTCGAGAGAATCAGTACGCCGAGTACGAAGTAGTTATCGATCTGGAAGGCGCCCGCGATGATGTACCACTTCGAGACGAAACCGCCGGTCGGTGGCACACCGATCATGCTCAGCGCGCCGATGGCAAATGCGGTCATGGTCCACGGCATGCGCTTCGCGATGCCATCGAGTTGCGTGATGTCGGTCTTCTTTGCGGCCACGTAGATTGCGCCGGCGGCGAAGAACAGCGTGATCTTGCCGAAGGCGTGCGCAACGATGTGTACCGCCGCACCGATTTCCGCCAGCGGTGTCAGCACCAGTGCGGCCAGCACGATGTAGGAAAGCTGCGAAATCGTGGAATAGGCCAGCATGCGCTTGATATTGGTCTGGCGCAGCGCGATCACCGAGGCGGTGACTACCGTGAAGCCAGCGAGATAGACAAGCAGCTGCTCGGCAGGCACGCCCGCCAGCATGTCCAGGCCGAAGATGTAGATCACGATCTTGGTGATGCTGAACACACCGGCCTTCACGACGGCGACGGCGTGCAGCAGCGCGGATACCGGTGTCGGTGCGACCATCGCGGCAGGCAGCCAGCGGTGCACCGGCATGACGGCAGCCTTGCCGACACCGAGCACGATCATCATCAGCATCAGTGCCGCGGTCATCTGCGTCACATTGCCTTCGAGGATACCGCCCGGCGTGAAATCCAGCGTGCCGGTTGCGGCATAGATCCAGATCATCGCCGGCAGGAACAGGCCGATGGAAGTCGCCAGCAGGATGCCGAGGTAGACACGGCCGCCGGCCTTCGCATCATCGTTGCCCTTGTGCGTCACCAGCGGGTAGGTGCTCAGCGTCAGCACTTCGTAGAACACGAACAGCGTCAGGAGGTTGGCGGCAAAGGCCACGCCCATCGCACCGGCCAGCGCGATCGCGAAGCAGGCATAGAAACGTGTCTGGTGCTGTTCCTTGTTGCCGCGCATGTAACCGATGGAATACACCGAGGTGACGATCCACAGGCCGCTCGCGATCATCGCGAACAGCACACCGAGTGGTTCGACATGCAGGGTGATGTCCAGGCCGGGCAGCAGCGTGGCCAGTGTCACTTCCTGCGTGCCGCCTTCGAGCAGGTTGGCGAGCACGGTGATGACGATGCCGAACAGGCTGATTGCCGTCACCAGCGTCACGGTTTCACGCAGGTTGGGCCAGCGACCGGTCAGGCCGATCAGCAGCGCACCGATCAGCGGCACCAGCAGTGCCAGCGGCATTGCGGTTTCGGCGGTCATGCCAAGCGTCATGCCAGTGGTCATTAATTGGCTCCCGTCAGAAGTTGCACGGCGCGTTCCGCCATGCCGACCGTCAATCGAGTATCAATACCGAACCAGATATTCGTGATGATGAGGATCCAGGTCGGCGCGAGCAGCGACAGCGGTGCTTCGCGCACCGGCTCGCCGTTGGCATCCTGGAAATACGCCGCTTCGACCACGCGCCAGATGTAGATCACCGCGAGCAGCGAACCGATCACGATAGCCGCAACGACCGGCCACCAGCCAAGGTCGACAGCGGCAAGGATCAGGTACCACTTGCTGATGAAACCGACGGTGAGCGGCACGCCAATGAGGCTCAGGCCACCGACCACGAAGGCCGCCATGGTCAGCGGCATCTGGCGACCCAGGCCGCGCATGGACTCGATGCTGGTGCTGCCCATGCGATAGGCAACTGCGCCGAGCGCCATGAACAGTGCGCCCTTCATCAGGCCGTGGTTGAACACGTGCAGGATCGCGGCGACCAGGCCCGTGCCCGTTGCCATGCCGATGCCGAGCACCATGTAACCGATCTGCGCGACCGAGGAATACGCCAGCATGCGTTTCACGTCGCGCTGGCCGATCGCCACCATCGATGTGCTGAGCAGGCCGATGGTGGCCAGCGGCACCAGCAGCCAGGATGTCGGGATATTCTCGAAGGAGAACTGGTAACCGAACACGCTGTGCATGAAGCGCACCAGCGTGTACACCGCTACCTTGGTCGCAGTGGAAGCGAGGAATACCGTCACCACCGACGGCGCATAGGTGTAGGCATTCGGCAGCCAGAGGTGCAGTGGGAACAGTGCAAGCTTGAGGCAGATGCCAATCACGATGAAGGCGAAGGCCGTATGTATCGTGCGCGACTCCGCGACTTCCGGGATGCGCAGCAGGATGTCCGCCATGTTCAGCGTGCCGGTCATTGCGTAAACCAGGCCGATGCCGATCAGCAGGAACGTCGCGCCGATGGTGCCCATGATGAGGTACGTGAACGCTGCGGTCAGTGAGCGGCGGTCGCGACCCAGGCTGATCAGCGCGTAGGCCGACAGCGAGGAAATCTCGAGGAACACGAAGACGTTGAACACGTCGCCCGTCTGCGTGATGCCGAGCAGGCCGGTCATGCACAGCAGGAAGGCGGTGTAGAACAGCGGCGTCTTGCGCGTTTCGATCTCGCTGGAAATGCTGGTGTAGGCGTATAGCACCGACAGGAAACCGATACCGGCTACCAGCAGCGCGACAAACGCGTTCAGCGCGTCAATGCGGTATTCGATGCCCCATGGCGGTGTCCATCCGCCCAGCGCGTAGCTGATCGGGCCGGACTCCATCACCAGCCAGGCCTGCCATGCGGCGAGACCCAGCGCAGTGGCCGTGGCCAGCAGCGCCACGATCCACGGTATGCGACGGCCGGTCGTCATTGCGGCCAGCGGCGCCGCCAGCAGGGGAATGACGACGAGCAGGATGCTTACATGTTGGTGAATCACAGCGACTTGTCCTTTGCGTGAATCTCGTCTTCCTCGATGGTCCCGTAGGCCTCCTTGATGCGTACCACCAGCGCAAGGCCTACCGCGGTGACCGCAACGCCCACCACGATCGCGGTGAGGATCAGCACGTGCGGCAGCGGGTTCGAGTAGGTGTCATAACCTTCGGCAACGATAGGCACCGTGCCGCCCGAGACATTGCCGAGGCTGATGTACAGCAGGAACACAGATGTCTGGAAGATATTCAGGCCGACGATCTTCTTCACCAGGTTGTTGCGGCTCAACACGGTGAACAGGCCCAGCATCATCAGGAATATGACGATCCAGTAGTTGTAGTGTCCGACGAGGAGATCGGTCATCAGCGAGCCCTCCCGGCAAAGGCGAAAAAGATGATCAGCATTACCGACGCCACGGTGATGCCGACGCCCAGCTCGATCACGATGATGCCGACATGCTGGCCGGCGAGGTCGTTCTCAAGCAGCGCGCTGTAATCGAGGTAATTTCCACCCTTCAACAGCGCAACCACGCCGGTGATGCCGTAGATGAGCAGGCCAAGACCGGCGAGCACGCGGATCACGGCGGGCGGGATCACGCGTTCCACTGTTTCCAGGCCGTAGATCAGGCCATAGAGGATGAATGCCGCGCCGAAGATCACGCCGGCCTGGAAGCCGCCACCCGGGCTGTAATCACCGTGGAACTGCACGTACAGCGCAAACAGGATGATCAGCGGGATCGCGAACTTCGCGATGACGCGGAGGATAAGGTGATGGTTCATTCCGTTTCCTCCGCTTGTTCCGTTTCTTCCTGGTCGTCCTCGCGGCGGCGCAGGCCGATCAGTAGCAGCACGCCGACACCGGCGGTGAAGATCACCGCAACTTCGCCCAGCGTATCGAAGCCACGATAGCTGGCGAGAACGGCTGTCACGAGATTGGGTACGCCGGTTTCTGCCATGCCCTGCTCGATATAGCGTTTTGCCACTTCAGTGTGTGCCGGCGCGTCCGGGTCACCGAACGAGGGCAGGTCCATGGTGCCGTAAACGAGGATGGCGCCGGTAAGCGTGACCAGCAGCAGCGGCAGCCACGGACGATGGCTGCTCTTCTTTTCCTCGAAGCCCTTCGTCAATGCCAGTGTGGCCAGCATCAGCACGGTGGATATGCCGGCGCCTACCGCGGCTTCGGTGAACGCCACGTCGGCGGCATCCATCACTACAAACAGTCCTGCAGAAAGCAGGCTGAAGATGCCGAACAGCATGATCACTGCGAAGAGGTGACGAATACGGATCACGGCGATCGCGATCACTGCGAGGAAAGCCAGCAGCGTGATATCGATAATGATGTCGGTCACGAGCGGCCTCCTTGCTTGCCGTTCTTTCCAACGTTCTGGCCCGGTTCCATCTCCACTGCGCGCAGGCCGCTATGCAGAGCGGCGTTGGCAAGCGCGTGCGAAGCGGTCGGGCTGGTGAAGAACAGGAAAGCGAAAATAAGGAAAAGCTTGAAGGTCACCAGCGTCCAGCCCGCCTGCAAGGCGAGCCCCAGCAGGATCAGTGCGGCGACCATGGTGTCGGCCAGGCCGGCGGCATGCATGCGGCTGAAGAAATCCGGCATGCGATGCATGCCGATGCCGCCGATGATGCCGAGCAGGCCACCGGCGACCAGGAAGATCCAGCTGAGGATATCGATGAACTGTTCCATCACTCGGCCTCCTGGTGCTTGCCGGCCTGCTCGACATCGTCGCTGGCAGCGTGGAAATTGCCCTGTTCGACCAGCTTCAGGACGGCGACCACGCCAATGAAGTTGATCAGCGCGTACACCAGCGAGATATCGAGCACGTCGGTGCGGCCGGAAAGGAAGGCAAGCACGGCAATCAGCAGTACGGTCTTGGTGCCGAACATGTTCACGGCCAGGATCCGGTCAAACACCGTCGGGCCCTTCAGGGCGCGCGCCAGCGCGAGGCCCATGGTGGCGAGAATGGCAAGTGCAGCGGCTGCAAACATCATGCCTCACCCCCGGAAACGTCTTCCGGCACACGGCGCGCCATGTGCTGCGCCTCGAGGTCCTTCGCTGTTTCCTCGGCCAGCGCATGCACGATGATTTCGTCGTTTTCCATGCGCATCGACACCGTGCCCGGCGTCAGCGTAATGGAGTTCGCGTAGATGACGCGGCCCAGGTCGGTGCGCTGCGGCATCTTCAGGTTGAAGGTGCGCGGGCTGATGCTCTTGCGGCCCTTGAGGATACGACCGGCCACATCAATATTCGCGAGAATGACTTCCTTGCCCAGCCAGGCCCAGAATCGCACCAGCTTGGCGGTAAGGTGAAGCGGGTAGCTCTCGTGATCGACCACCTCCATGCGTAGTGCAAGGAAGACGGTGAACAGCGTCGAGACGACACCCAGCGAAATCAGCAATGCATCGTAGTGGCCCGACATCAGCAGCCACAAGGCGAGCAGGGCCGCTGTCAGGCTGATGGCGTGTTTCACGTTGGAGACTCCGTGGTTGGCCGGAATGCGTGGAATATGTAAGGCGCCGGATTATAGCAGCGGGGTTTCGACCGACGGAAGGCGTGGCAGTTCCGCTGTATTGCGGCATTTTCGACGACACTTATTAATACGGACACAAATAAATTTTTTGCAGGCAAGAAAAAAGGCGGCCCAAGGGCCGCCTTTTCGCGTTGGTGGGTGGTACTAGGATCGAACTAGTGACCCCTGCCGTGTGAAGGCAGTGCTCTACCGCTGAGCTAACCACCCGGTAAGCTGCTCTCGAAGCCCATCTGGCAATCGCGAGACCGCGAATTCTATGGGAATCCGGCAGGGTGGTCAATTGCGGGGCCATGATTTTGCGGCCAATTCGCCGTCTGTCCTGGGCCGGTCGGCGTCCGGCCTGTTGGGAATGAGGGTCGAATTCATCGGCTGTGACGCATTACAATCCACGCCTTTCATCATGCCGATTCAAGGGAGCGATCCATGTATTCCACCGCCGACCTGCCAGCAGGGCTGGATGCTGCGTTCAAGGCCTACGATATCCGGGGACGCCTGCCGGATGAGCTGAACGAGGCGGCGGCATACCGTATCGGTCTCGGTTTCGGCGAGCTGTTCGGGCGCGGCAAGGTCGCGGTGTGCCGTGACGTGCGCCTTTCCGGACCCGATATCGTCAAGGCGCTGACGCAGGGGCTGGTCGATGGCGGCAACCATGTGATTGACATCGGCATGGGCGGGACGGAAGAGATCTACCACGCCGTCGCCGCAATGGACTTGACCGGCGGAATTGCAGTGACTGCTTCCCACAATCCGGCGGATTACAACGGCATGAAACTGGTGCGCGAAGGCTCGCGCCCGATCAGCGCCGACACCGGCCTGAAGGAATTGCTGGATTTCGTGAAGCAGGGCGAAGCCCCGCAGCGCGAGCCCGGCAGGGCCGACGTGGTCGATTACAAGGCGGAATACGTCCGTGACATCCTGGAATTTGTCGATGTCGATGCGCTGAAGCCCTACAAGGTGGTGGCAAATGCCGGCAATGGTGCCATCGGCCCGGTGCTGGAAAGGCTTGAAGATGCCCTGCCGTTCGAGCTGGTGAAGATTGACCCGGAACCGGATGGCAGTTTCCCTAACGGTGTACCAAACCCGTTGCTGCCCGAAAACCGCGAGTTGACGGCAAATACCCTGAAGGAAGCGGGGGCAGATTTCGCCATTGCCTGGGACGGCGATTTCGATCGCTGCTTCTTCTGGGATGAGAATGGCCGCTTCATCGAGGGTTATTACATCATCGGCCTCATTGCGGAGCGCCTTCTCCGCGACAACCCTGGCGCGAAGATCGTGCACGACCCGCGCCTGTACTGGAATACGGTAGACATTGTTTCCCGTTCGGGCGGCAAGGCGGTGATGTGCAAGTCGGGCCACGCCTTCATCAAGGAACGCATGCGCAAGGAAGATGCGCTGTACGGTGGCGAGATGTCATCGCACCACTATTTCAGGAGCTTTTCCTTCTGCGACAGCGGCGTTATTCCGTGGCTGCTCGTGGCTTCATTGATGAGCGAGAAGGGTGAGACCCTTTCATCGCTGGTTGATGAAATGATCGAACGGTATCCCTGCTCGGGCGAGATCAATCGCACGGTAATGGACCCGGACAAGCTGCTTGCGATTCTTGAAGATGAATATTCCGGTGGCGCCAACCTTGTCGATTACACCGACGGTCTTTCCATCGATCACGCGGACTGGCGTTTCAACATCCGCAAGTCGAACACCGAACCACTGGTCCGACTCAATGTCGAGGCTCGTGGTGACAGGTCGCTGATGGAAGCCAGGACCGAAGAGCTTCTCCGCCGTATTGGCGAGCTTGCAGAGTAAGGATGTCATTCAATCGCCGCCCTGCAGCCGCCGGGCGGCGTTTCTTGCCTCGTTGAATACCTTGTCGGCCTCGGTGGGATCGAAGTCGGCCTGGTAGCGCTTTTTCACGCCCAGTTCGCCAAGAACGATATGCTCGTCAGCGGTTACGCCTGCCTGCGACAGGCAGGCCTTCACGCATTGCAGCCTGCAACCATCGATGGCCAGGATGCGACGGCCTGATTGCGCTTTACGTGTTAACGATTTCACGCCGCCGCCAACTCCGGCGATACATGACATTTCTGCATCACCTTCACGGTCCAGTCGTATTGCAACTGCATTGGTCATTTGCGCGGCGCTGGAGCATCCCGAGCAACTGTAAACGAGTGGACGGCTGCGTCGATGTGTCATGTCAGGCGGGTTCCCCCTGTATTTTCCCAGTTGAAAGGTTCTGCTGCAGTCGAAACGCCTGCCAGGCAACCCACCAGAGCGTTACACCCGCGTAAATCATTGCCAGGCACAGCAGCGCCAGGCCGAACTGGAGCAATGGACCGCTGCCTGTGACCAGGCCTGTAGTCGAGAGTGCTAGCCCGCTTGCATGCGGAAGCCACAGCCAGCGATCGACATGTGGTGGCAGCATGCGCGTAAAGCCGGGCAGCGATCGCGCTGGAAGGCTGAGTTCCCAGAGTTCTTTCTGCAGGTGAAGGCGAAGCAGGAACGGCACGATTTTCAGCGACATGCCGATGATGCAGCTTCCCGCGAAACCAACCAGGAAGAGCAAGGTAGCAGCGACTTCTCGCGCCTGCATGCTGGCAAACGGGCCGTCGGGAAGCAGGAAGATGAAAATGCTGGCGAGCAGGGCAAGCATGGCAATCCGGAAAAGCTTCAATGTTGCATCAGCATGTCCGTGGGGACGGCGCCATTGCCGGACAAGAATCGTGATGCTGCCTGCTACCAGCAGGGCGACCAGCAAACCGATGCCCAGCATGCGAGTCGCGGACATGCTCGCCAGCAACATTCCTGCCGGCAGCAGGACCGGTATCGCGTGGGCGAAGCGTGGCAGGGGACGCGTGAACTGGAACATCGGGACGACTTCAAGCGATACCGCGAAGACCAGCGGCGCTACCCAACCCACCATTGCCCAGGAAGCGTGCAGGTCGGTGAACTGGCGCGGCAGCTGGATATTCGAAAAGCCCCATCCGCAGAGCAGCCACAGGCCGAGTGTTGCCGCGACGACGAACCCGGCAACTGCAAATGCCATGCCGATAACAGCCGGGCGCCGGGAAGCAGGACGGCGGATACGTGAAAGGATGCCGAACTGCGGCAGGACGCTTGTGAAGAAAGCAGCCAATGCGACGCCAAGCATGACGGTCGCGATGCGCAACACGCTGCTTGTGCCGCTTGCCATGCCAATGGCAAACAGGAGTACTCCCGCCAGGAAACCCGACTGTATTACCAGGATCACGGGACGGTTGCGCAAGGGCAGATGACCGCTGAGTACAGGCAGAAGCTGGAGGATGGCAGCCAGCATGGTGGAGCCAAGAAAACCGAGCGTGAACAGGTGAACAGCAGCGATCAACAGGGGGTCCCAGCGGTTCGCGATCAAGGAGGCAGTGGAAAACAGCGCGAGGAATAACGCAGCCGAACCGAATACTGGAGCAGCCAGCATCATCGGGAGCGGGAGCCGCAAGGGTGATGACTGGTTGAAATGCAACGGTTCGCGCATGCCCGTCACCTCCGTTCGGGAAGCGGGCCGATAAGGATCACCCAGTCCGGATGACCGTGCTCCAGCACCTTCCAGGGAATCTTCATCTCATCGAGTTGCGGGTAAAGCATCATGGGTTCGCGATGGATCAACAGTCGCAGGTATTCGCCGGGTGCCATTGCGTTCAGGCGGTCCAGTGCCTGGAACAGGGGTTCCGGGGGTGGCAAGTCACGCGCATCGAGAGTGATTTCCTTTTGCATCGAATATTCCTCCATCGTGCCGGCAGGTTACGGCTCCTTGAAGTGGCCGGCCTTGATGGAGGTCAAGGTGAAATACTGCATTGCCGCTTAGCCTGCATGGACCTCAAGAAGGGAGGGGTTCATGATGGAACTGGTTTGTCCTGCCGGAAGCCCGGCCGCCTTGCAGACTGCTATGGACAATGGGGCTGATGCGATCTACGTCGGCTTGCGTGACACGACCAATGCGCGCAGCTTTCCCGGCCTGAATTTCTCGCCGCAGCAGTTGGCCAGGGCGCGTGACGACACGGCCCGAAAGGAGCGCAAGCTCTTCCTTGCCGTGAATACCTATGCGCAGGCAGGTCGGTGGCAGGAATGGCAACGTGCGGTGGATCTTGCAGCCGACACCGGAGTCGATGCGCTGATCGCAGCCGATATGGGCGTTCTCGAATACGCGGCCACGCGCCATCCCGACCTGAACCTGCATCTTTCTGTACAAGGCTCTGCAACCAGCTGGCGATCACTGCGCCTGATGCACGATTTCTTTGGCATCAAGCGCGCCGTGCTGCCACGCGTACTCTCTGCCACCCAGGTTGAACGCCTGGTTGATGACAGTCCGGTACCGCTGGAAGTCTTCGGCTTTGGCAGTCTCTGCATCATGGTGGAAGGTCGCTGCCAGCTGTCTTCCTATGTCACCGGCGAGTCACCCAACACCTGCGGGGTCTGTTCCCCGGCAAAATACGTGCGCTGGAAGGAAACACCCGCCGGCCTGGAGAGCCGCCTGAATGGCAAGTTGATTGACCGGTTCGAACCGGGCCTGAAGGCCGGGTACCCCACCATCTGCAAGGGGCGTTACGAGGTGGAGGGAAAGCTCGAGCATGCGATGGAGGAACCGGTCAGCCTGAACACGATGAGCCTGCTGCCGCGACTGCAGGAGAGCGGCGTGGTGGCGATCAAGCTCGAAGGCCGCCAGCGAAGTCCGGCCTATATCGCGCAGGTGGTTTCGGTATGGCGAGCTGCCCTGGATGCCGTCGCGCGCGACCCCGACAGTTTCGTACCGAGGCTCGAATGGGAGCAGGCGCTGGATGCCGTTTCCGAAGGTGCGCAGACGACGCTGGGTGCGTACAGCCGGAGCTGGCAATGAACCCCTCGCCGGGGCGGGAAACAGAGAATTTGCAGGAGCTGGCAATGAACCCCACGCCGAATCAGAAAACGAACGAAAGGATGTTGGACGACATGAAGCTCGCCATTGGCCCGATTCCGTATTTCTGGTCAAAGCAGGACGTGATGGATTTTTACAAGCGCCTTGCTGACATGCCGGTCGATACGGTCTACCTCGGTGAAACCGTCTGCTCGAAACGTCGCCAGCTGGTGGCGTCCGACTGGCTCGCCCTGGCGCGCGACCTTGAGGCGGCTGGCAAGGAAGCCGTGCTTTCCACGCTGGTGTTGATCGAAGCCGGTTCCGAACTGTCGACCCTGAAATCACTTGCGGGCAACGGTCAGTTCATGATCGAGGCGAATGACCTGGCCGGCATAGATGCGGCGTGCGAAAACCGTATGGAATTCGTGACCGGGCCGACCGTGAACATCTACAACGGGCGCACGCTGTCGCTACTCGCTTCACGGGGCCTGCATCGCTGGGTGCCGCCGGTGGAATTGTCGGGTGATGCCATCAGGTCAATCCTCGATGAATTTTCCGCGCTTCGTGGTCACGACGCCAGGCATCGCATTGAAACCGAGATCTTCACGTACGGGCGCTTGCCGCTGGCACACTCGGCGCGCTGCTTCACCGCGCGTCACCATGATCGCCCCAAGGATGCCTGCGGTTTTGTTTGCCTGGAACATCCCGAAGGATTGCGTACCCGCACGCGCGATGATGAACCCTTCCTGCGCATGAACGGTATCCAGGTGCAGTCAGATGCCATTCATGCGGTGCAGGATATCGCCTCGCTCCGCGCTGCCGGTGCAACAGGTGTCCGGCTTTCGCCGACGGATGACGACAGCTTCTTCGCAGCCATCGCGACCTATTCCCGCTGGCTTGCCGACGAGCCGGCAAGCCTGGGTCGCGAAGATCTCGTTGCCGGTTACTGGTTCGACGAGCCGGGCATGAACCCTGCCCCGGGTGGTTGAGCGGGAATGCGGGCCACTACAAAGTCCAGTGCGTGACGCAGCGGTGCAGGCAGTGCGTCGATATCCGTCGCATCCAGCAGGTTCTTGATCGTAAGCCCCAGTTCCGTATCACCTTCCATTGAGAGCTGGCGATTGAAGAACAGGCTGTCGGCATCACTCTTCTTCGCGGCTAGCCAGGCAAATGCGGCGAACGGGCCGCGAATCATGACGTCTGCTGCAAGTCCGGGTGTGGCCTTGAGCTGCCCCTGCTGCAGGGTGAACCCGAGGCGGATGCCAAGGTCATCCACGCAGATGGCAACTTCACGGTTCTCGAGTTCAACCAGGTCGCCGCCTGCGATGGCCTCCGCGAGCACATGGCGCACAACGCGTTCACTGATGACTCGCAAGGGGGCACCAGGGAGCCTGCTAACCACCTCGCCGATGCTGTCGGGCAGGCGCGGACAGTCTTTCGCGGAATCATCCTGCTGCATCACATCCTCCTTTCCAGATGGTTACATCTTCAGTCCTTGATTCGCGACCTGCCTTGATGGTCGTCAAGGCAGGTCGCTTCTCCTGCGCCTAGCCTGCATTCATTTCCCGTAATGGAGGGCAAGGGCATGACGACGCACTGGACCCTGCTGGAGCAGCGAGCACGACTCAGGCAGATCGACACACAGCTGATTGTCCTGCTCGCCAGGCGCTTCGAAATCATGCGCGAGATTCGCGACTGGAAGAAGTTGATGGGAGTGCCACTGGTCGATGCACGGCGAGAAGAAGACGTGCTCAGGCACTGCAAGGATCTTGGCAGTTCACTCGGTGTGCCGGAATCACTGCTTGATTCCCTCTATTCACAACTCTTTGAAGCGGTTCGCGGTCCCCTGGGAGACGACGTAAATCGTCCCGGCTTGACCGATATCAAGGCCGACTCCCTGCAAGACACCGAAAATTGCGCCCAAGCGCCGGGCAACCGGTGATTTCTACTGGAAGAGGTAAGTGTCATGACTGAGACGAAACGGCTGTGGTGGACGCTGGCAGCCATAATGGCAGTGTCCTTTGGCATCCTCGGCTGGATGGGCGGTGAGATCTACCGCACCATGCCGCCGGTGCCGCAAGCGTATGTCGCCGATGGCGGCATGACCATCTACACGAAGGATGATATCCAGAAGGGTCGCCAGGTCTGGCAATCCACTGGTGGTCACCAGCAGGGTTCCATCTGGGGACACGGCGCCTATGTCGCGCCGGACTGGACTGCGGACTGGCTGCATCGTGAAGCGGTCGCGCTGCTCGATATCTGGGCGGAGCAGGACTACGGCGTGAAGTTCGAAGCGCTGGATATCGAAGAACAGGCGGGTCTCGAAGCGCGCCTGAAATCGGAAATGCGCAGCAACACCTACGACGAGAAGTCGGATACGGTGAGCATCTCGAACGATCGTGCCATGGCAATCATGCAGACGGCGGCGCACTACGCACGCCTCTTCAGCGATGATCCAGCACTTGAAGGACTGCGTGAAGATTACGCCATCCGCAACAACCCGGTCGAAGATCCGCAGCGCCGTGAAGCACTGGGCGCGTTCTTCTTCTGGAGTGCCTGGGCCGCAACGACCAACCGTCCGAACGATACGATTACCTACACGGCCAACTGGCCGTCGGAACCGCTGGTCGGCAATACACCGACGGGTGCGGCGTTCATGTGGACGATGATTTCCATCCTGCTGCTCCTGGCCGGCATTGGCGCACTGGTGTGGTGGCATGCGAAAACGTCGGAGAAGATCGAGCATCCAACACCGCCGCAGATCGATCCGCTCCACAACCTGAAGCCGACACCGTCGATGAAGGCGACGATCAAGTACTTCTTTGTCGTCGCGGCATTGTTCGGTGTGCAGGTATTGCTCGGTGCGATCACCGCGCACTACGCGGTCGAAGGTCACGCCTTCTACGGTTTCAACCTGGCCGATGTGTTGCCGTATGCCGTCACGCGCACCTGGCACACGCAGCTTGCGGTGTTCTGGATTGCAACCGCCTGGTTGGCGACCGGCCTTTACATTGCGCCGGCGATTTCCGGGCATGAACCGAAATTCCAGCGCTTCGGCGTGAACTTCCTGTTCGTCTGTCTGCTGATCATCGTGGTGGGCTCGATGGCGGGACAGTGGTTCGCCGTGATGCAGAAGATGGGCCTGGACATCAACTTCTGGTTCGGTCACCAGGGTTACGAGTATGTCGATCTTGGCCGCTTCTGGCAGATCTTCCTGTTCATCGGCCTGATGCTCTGGCTGGTGCTGATGGGCCGTGCACTCTGGCCTGCGCTCAAGAACAAGGACGAAGGGCGTCCGCTGGTGATCATCCTGTTCCTGTCGGTCATCGCCATCGGCCTGTTCTATGGTGCCGGCCTGATGTGGGGTCAGCACACGCATCTCGCCATTGTCGAGTACTGGCGCTGGTGGGTGGTGCACCTGTGGGTTGAAGGCTTCTTCGAAGTGTTCGCTACCGCAGTCATTGCCTTCCTGTTCACGCGCCTGGGCCTGGTGAAGACGAGCCATGCGGTGACGGCGATCCTGTTCGCCACGATCATCTTCCTCACCGGTGGCATCCTCGGCACCTTCCATCACCTGTACTTCACGGGCACGCCGACCGGCGTGATCGCGCTGGGTGCAACCTTCTCGGCGCTGGAAGTGGTACCGCTGGTACTGATCGGCTTCGAGGCATGGGAAAACTACAAGCTGTCGAAGGCCGCTCCCTGGGTCGAACGCTACAAGTGGCCGATCCTGTTCTTCATCGCGGTCGCGTTCTGGAACCTGGTGGGTGCAGGCCTGTTCGGCTTCCTCATCAACCCGCCGCTGGCGCTGTACTACATGCAGGGCCTGAACACGACGGCACTGCATGGCCACACGGCACTGTTCGGTGTGTACGGCATGCTGGGTATCGGCCTGATGCTCTTCTGCCTGCGTGGCCTGACGTATCGCCAGGAATGGAACGAAGGCCTGCTGAAGACGGCATTCTGGAGCCTGAACGGTGGCCTCGCTGCAATGGCACTGTTCAGCCTGCTGCCGATGGGTCTCTACCAGGTGTGGGCGAGCGTGACCGAAGGCTTCTGGTTCGCACGTTCGGCCGAGTTCATGCAGCAGCCGCTGATGCACGCCTTCGTGTGGATGCGCGTACCGGGCGACATCCTGTTCAGCGTGGGTGTGCTGGCGATTGCCTGGTTCGTGTTCCGCCTCTTCATCGGTCCGAAGGGTCGTCGCCAGGAACAGCCGGTGGCAACGGATGGAGTCGTGAGCGCGGAATAATCACTCTTCCAGATACGCACTCACGAACCCAGGGACGGGAACATGCGCCGCGGCAGGATGCCGCGGCGTTTTTTTCTGGCGAAGCAGGCTAGTTGATACTCCCGTAACAATTTGTGACTTTCTGTATTCCGGGGCACGGTTATAGTTTCCAATCATGCATTCGGGTTAACAGGGGCACTATGGTTATCCGCAGCGAAACCTGGCGACACCGCCTGAGGGGCGCGGCATACCTCTTCCTCCTGGCGATCCTGGTTACCGTTGTCGTGCATGTCCTGCGGGGATTCTTCGGGGCTGCAGAGGCGCATGCGGGACACCTGCCTTCGATAGTCGGTCTTGCGCTGGCTGCCATCGGGCTTCTCGCCCACCTGCGCGGCCATCCGCGGTTGGCCTTCCCGATCGGTGTGCTCGTCTGCATCCTGGGTTCACTCGGACTGCTTTCCCTGTTGCTGGCCTACGGCGGCTTTGCCACTCCGGTGACACGTTTGGGCATGTTTGTCCTGGAGCGCGTTTCGATTTCCCTGAATATCGTGGGCCCCCTGGCGTTCCTGGGCCTGGTGATCGCCGGGCTTGCACGGTATCGCGATCGGCAGTCCTTCCTCGACATGGCGTTGGCGGTAACCGGTGTCAGTTCGCTTGCCCTGCTTGCAGAGTGGCTGGGGAATATCGGCTTCCAGAGCCTCGATGTCGGCAGCCTGCAACATGGTGCGAGCGAAATCGAAGTGCTCGTGATGTTGCTCTTCAACGTCGGGCTCGCATTGAAGGTGCTTTCAGCTGACGACGCGGATTTTCGTCGACGAGGCATGTTCCTGCCGCATTTCGCATTCCTGCTGGTGCTCGCGTCGAGTTTCAACCTCTGGATGTTTCTCGTGGAGAAGGAGCAGGCAATTGTCTACGACCAGACGCTCGATCATGCATCCCGGGTAGAGGCCGTATTGCTGGAACGCCAATCTGATCGCCTGATGGCGCTGATGCGAATGGCACGCCGTTACGAAAGCTCCGGTGGAACCATCACTCGGGAGCAATGGCAGTCGGATGCGCGACGTTACCTGGCTGCCTACCATGAACTGGTTGCGCTCGGTGTGGTGACACCGGACAAGGTGATCCGCTGGGGAATAACCCGCAGCAATCCGGATTTCGGTGTCGGTCGCTCCTATGGCAGTGACCCGGAGCGAGCAAGGATCCTGCGAGAAACAAGGGAAAGCAATGAACCCCTGTTGAGCCCGCCGCTAGACCTGTTTCCGGACCAGGCAGGCCAGATTGCCGTGCTCCCGCTTTACGACGGTGACGACTTTCTCGGCTGGCTGATAGGGTCCATTGGCTTCGACAATCTCCTGAACCGGATCGTTGACGACGTGGCGCGCGAATATGCCATCC
>JAWWBT010000024.1:0-19644 GCA_033720815.1 Gammaproteobacteria bacterium
AAGCTCGCTCAAACACTCCCGCGCTTGCCTCCTCCCGCGACTGCGTTCCTCGGCGGCCTCCAACGGGGATTCAGTTGTCGTAAACAGTATTTCGCTCACGCAGTAGCGAAAAAAGTCGCTCCGAATTCTTCAGCCAAATACTGCTTGCCGCATCGGCTCCGATAGTGGGTGCGCCGCTTTTCCGCGCGACTGGAAGCCGGCAAGCATCGCAGGGAACCCGAGCGCAGCGAGGGCGGCGGAGGTGGAGCGCAATGGCTTTGGCTACTTTCCCCGAAAGGAAAGTAGCTCGCCTACCGCGCAGCGGCGGGTGAAAGGTGTTGCCTTCGGAACGCCTTACGGCAGTGCGAAACCAGCAGAAGGCCAGCGAAGCTGGCCATCACTGAGAGAAAAGGTTGGAGATATCAGAGAGGGCCAGCCTTGCTGGCCCGAAAGGTCAGATCGAATCCGGATCCTTCGCCCAGTCATCGTGCCTGCGATCCCAGGTCTTGAAGCGCTTGCGGCAGTATTCGTCGAGCGCTTCGTAATCCGGGAAGTACAGGTCCCAGTGCTTCGAGAGTGGCTCGTCGAGTTCGCACCAGTCATTCTTGTGGTCGCGGCAGACCTGCGGACGCTTCTCGTAGATACCGCAGCGTCCATCGTGCTGCAGGAAGCGGCAGGTAGTAATGAACAGCAGGAACCAGCCGTCCTCGTCCTTGAAGGCCTGCACGTTCTTGTGGGTCATCTGCCAGAGCAGGAAATCGAAATCGTAACGCGAGCGCGGCGTTTCAATCTGCTGCGTGATGTAGTGGCAGCACAGCGATTTCGTGCAGGCATCGCACTTCGTTTCTTCCGTCAGACCGCGCGTGTCGACTTCCACCTTGATGGGCGGGAAGCGGCCGCGGATATGCGGACCTTCGTAACTCATTGCATCAGCCCCTGCGGTTGCCGCCGCTGCGATTGCCGCCGCGACCTCCGCCACCACCACGGCGTCCGCCCGGTGAAGGCTTGCGCGGGCGGCGTTTCGGAATGGTGATGTCGGTGGCGAGCAGGTCACCGTGCTCGCGTTCACGCGGCACTTCGTGGCCTATGTACTTCTCGATATCCGGCAGGGTAAAGGCGTAGTCCTCGCAGGCAAAGGAAATCGCATCGCCCTCGGCGCCAGCACGTGCGGTACGGCCGATGCGGTGCACGTAATCCTCGGCTTCCTGCGGCAGGTCGTAATTGAAGACATGCGACACCGCCGGCACGTGCAGGCCGCGAGCCGCCACGTCGGTGGTGACGAGAATCGGCAGCTTGCCTTCCTGGAATTCGTGCAGCAGGCGCAGGCGCTTGCTCTGGCGCACGTCACCCGAAAGCATGTCGGCGCGGAAGCCATTGGCATTCAGCGTGTCGTTGATCTGCTCGCAGGCTCGCTTCGTATTGACGAAGATGATGGTGCGCGTGATGTCGATCCGGCGCAGCAGGCCGATCAGTAGCGGGATCTTCTCGTTGTTCGAGGGGAAGAAGATCAGTTGGCGAATGCGCTCGACGACCACATCCTCGGATTCGACCTTCAGCTTTTCCGGGTCGTTCATGTGCTCGAAGGCCAGCTCCAGCACGCGATGCGACAGCGTTGCGGAAAAGAGCATGGTCTGGCGCTCTGTCGGTGGCGGCAGCTTGCGCAGCAGGTAGCGGATGTCCTTGATGAAGCCCATGTCGAACATGCGGTCGGCTTCGTCGAGAATCGCGACCTGGGCCTGCGAGAGGTCGTAGACCCCCTGCTTCAGGTAATCGATCAGGCGACCTGGCGTGCCGATCAGTACATCCACGCCGTCCACGAGGCGCTGGCGCTGCTTTTCGTAATCCTCGCCGCCGTAGACCAGGCCGATTTCCAGCCCGGTGTGCTTGCCCAGCGGCTCGGCGTCCTTCGCGATCTGTACCGCCAGTTCGCGCGTCGGCGCGACGATCAGCGCCCGCGGCTGGTTTTTCTGGCGGTCTTCGGACGCCGGCTTGGTCAGCAGCGTTTGGTACATCGCGATGAGGAATGCGGCCGTCTTGCCGGTGCCGGTCTGGGCCTGTCCCGTCACGTCCTGGCCCCTCAGGGCGACCGGTAAAGTCATCTCCTGGATGGGCGTGCAGAACTCGAAACCCGCATCTTCAATGCCCTTGGCCAGGTTCTCGTGGAGCGGAAAATCGGAGTATTTCGTATCGGTCAGGTGAGCCGTCATGTAGATCCTGCAAGATTGCTGAAAAAACCCGTTGGTTTCGGGGCTTGAAATTGGTGTTCGTTTGGGCTGAAATAGCAGTCAATCGAAGAGGCCCGCATCCGCCGGGTCGACTACCTCTTGAATATATAGCCCGATTTTGCCGCGAGCCGGCCCGCGTATTGTGCCCCATTTGGGCGCCACACGTCACATCCCTAGATTCCGTTCCCTGATGTGTCTGCCGAGTTCGTGCCATTGGATCCATTCATGAATGTCTGCCGGAGGCAAACACAGTGAGCGAAAAGATCGTACATACGACCGATGACGGTTTCGAAAACGACGTGCTGCAGGCCGATGTGCCCGTGCTCGTCGACTACTGGGCCGAGTGGTGTGGTCCGTGCAAGATGATCGCGCCGGTGCTCGACGAGATTGCCGATGAATACGAAGGCAAGCTGAAGATCGTCAAGCTGAACATCGACGAGAACCCGCAGACGCCGCCGAAGTTCGGCATCCGTGGCATCCCGACGCTGATGATGTTCAAGAACGGCGCGCCGGAAGCCACCAAGGTGGGCGCGGTGTCGAAGTCGCAGCTGGCCGCTTTCATCGAGACCAACCTGTAAGAATCACGCGAGGCCCGGGCAAATGTCCGGGCCTTCGCACAACACCGGGGCAAATCCTTCCCTTGGGGAATCTCCTACCAGTGGTGGCGCTCGCCGCCCATACAAGAATTATTGGAACGAAACATGAACCTGACAGAACTTAAGCAGAAATCCGCCGCCGAACTGGTGGAACTGGCCGATTCAATGGGGCTTGAGGGCACCGCCCGCTCGCGCAAGCAGGACATCATCTTTTCCATCCTGAAGGCGCACGCGAAGAACGGCGAAGACATCTACGGTGACGGCGTGCTGGAAATCCTCCAGGACGGCTTTGGCTTCCTGCGGTCTGCCGACAGTTCCTACCTGGCCGGGCCGGATGACATCTATGTCAGCCCGAGCCAGATCCGCCGCTTCAGCCTGCGCACCGGCGACACGATTTCCGGCAAGATTCGCCCGCCGAAGGAAAGCGAGCGTTACTTTGCGCTGCTGAAGGTCAACGAGATCAATTTCGAGGCACCGGACAAGGCCAAGAACAAGGTCCTGTTCGAGAACCTCACGCCGCTGTTCCCGGTCGAGCGACTCGGCATGGAACTCGGCAACGGTTCCACCGAAGACATTACCGCGCGCGTCATTGACCTCGCCGCGCCGATCGGCAAGGGCCAGCGCGGCCTGCTGGTCTCACCGCCGAAGGCGGGCAAGACCCTGATGCTGCAGAACATTGCGCACTCCATCGAACACAATCACCCGGAATGCCACCTGATCGTGCTGCTGATCGACGAGCGTCCGGAAGAAGTCACCGAAATGTCGCGCTCCGTGCGCGGCGAAGTGGTGTCTTCGACCTTCGACGAACCCGCATCGCGTCACGTGCAGGTCGCCGAAATGGTGATCGAGAAGGCCAAGCGCCTTGTCGAACACAAGAAGGATGTCGTCATCCTGCTCGATTCCATCACGCGCCTGGGCCGTGCCTACAACACCGTCGTGCCGTCATCCGGCAAGGTGCTCACGGGTGGTGTGGATGCCAATGCGCTGCAGCGTCCGAAGCGTTTCTTCGGTGCCGCGCGAAACATCGAGGAGGGTGGTTCCCTTACGATCATCGCGACGGCCCTGGTTGAAACCGGTTCGCGCATGGACGACGTGATCTATGAAGAGTTCAAGGGCACCGGCAACATGGAAATCCACCTGGATCGCCGTATTGCCGAGAAGCGCGTCTTCCCGGCCATCAACATCAACCGTTCCGGCACACGCCGTGAAGAACTGATGGTGAAGGCCGACGAACTGCAGAAGATCTGGATCCTGCGCAAGGTGCTGCACCCGATGGACGAAATCCAGGCGATCGAGTTCGTGCTGGACAAGCTGAAGGATACGAAGACCAACGCAGAGTTCTTCGACTCCATGAAACGGTAAGTCGGGCGGCTACTGCGCTCGGCGAGCACGAAAGAAGTTCCGGTAAAAAGCCCCGTTCTGCGGGGCTTTTTCTTTGCGTATTCCGACCAATCACGCTATCAAGTAGCTTCCACGAAAAAGATCGCAAGGGGGATGGAATGCGGACCGCGACATTGACCGCAATATTGCTGGCCGGACTGGCTCCGATTGCCGTAACGCAGACGGTCCATGCGCAGCAACGGCAGGAAGCACCCTGCAGCAGGGCCGAGCACCGGCAGTTCGATTTCTGGCTCGGCAGCTGGGACGTCTACAACCCGGATGGCGAGAAGGTCGGTGAGAACCGCATCACGCTCGAGCAGGGGCAGTGCGTGCTGCATGAGCACTGGCAGGGCGCGAAAGGCGGTACCGGCGAGAGCTTCAATATCTACGATGCGCGCCGCGACGTGTGGCACCAGACCTGGGTAGCGGCCAGCGGCAACCTGCTGTTGCTGGAGGGCGGCATGGAAGGCGAGAGCATGGTCCTGTCGGGTACGCAGCCACTGCCGGACGGCAAGACACTGCATAACCGGATTACCTGGACGCCGCAGGATGATGGCTCCGTGCACCAGGTCTGGGACCAGTCGACCGATGGCGGGGAAACCTGGAAAACCGGCTTCCACGGCATCTATCGACCGAAGGCAGACTGAGCGTTTCCTGCTTCGCTACGAAAAAGCCCCGCTTTGCGGGGCTTTTCAATGCAGGCTTCCAGTGGCTTCAGCCTTCGCGCGCGACCGCGCGATGGCCGATATCGGTGCGATGGTATTCCTCAGGCCACGAAATCCGGTCCACGGCTGCGTAGGCGGCTTGCTGCGCCTTTCCAACCGTCTCGCCGAGTGCGACCACGCAGAGAACGCGCCCGCCACTGGTGACCACCTGGCCGCCCTCACGCTTCGTGCCGGCATGGAACACTTTCGCACTCGGCGGTACCGCGGCCAGCCCTTCGATCACATCACCCTTGCGGGCTGAGGCGGGGTAGCCACCGGCTGCCATCACGACACCCAGCGCGGCACGCGGGTCCCATTCGCAGCGGGTGTGTGCCAGCTTGCCGTCAATGGCGGCGTCTACCAGCTCGGTGAGGTCCGAGCTCAGGCGCATCATGATCGGCTGGGTTTCCGGGTCACCGAAGCGGCAATTGAACTCCAACACCTTCGGCGTGCCATCCTTGCCGATCATCAGGCCGGCATAGAGAAAACCGGTGTAGCGATGACCGTCGGCCGCCATGCCCTTGACCGTCGGCACGATGACTTCATCCATGATCCGCTTTTCGATCTCCGGAGTGACCACCGGCGCCGGCGAATAGGCGCCCATGCCACCGGTATTCGGTCCCGTGTCGCCATTGTCGCGCGCCTTGTGATCCTGGCTGGTAGCCAGGGGCAGCACGTTCTCGCCATCGACCATGCAGATGAAGCTCGCTTCCTCGCCAACAAGGAATTCCTCGATGACAACGCGGCTGCCCGCGTCACCGAACTTGTTGTCCGAGAGCATGTCGCGCACCGCATCCTTCGCCTCGTCCAGTGTCTGCGCCACGATCACGCCCTTGCCGGCGGCGAGGCCGTCGGCCTTCACCACGATCGGTGCGCCTTTCTTGTCGAGGTAGTCCAGCGCCGGCTGGATTTCCGTGAAGCTGCCGTAGGCTGCCGTCGGAATGTGGTGACGCGCCAGGAAATCCTTGGCGAAGGCCTTGCTGCCTTCGAGTTGGGCCGCATCGGCACTCGGACCGAAGCAGCGCAGCTTTTCCTTGCGGAAACGGTCGACAATGCCGGCGACCAGTGGCGCTTCGGGACCGACAATCGTCTGCTCGATGTCGTTGTCCTTCGCGAAGTCGAGCAGCGCGTCGATATCATCCGCGGCAATGGCGACGTTCTCGATCTTTTCTTCTGCAGCGGTGCCGGCGTTGCCGGGCGCAACAAAGACCTTCGTCACCCGCGCCGAGCGGGCGGCCTTCCAGGCCAGGGCGTGCTCGCGGCCACCGCCGCCAACGATCAGTACCTTCATGTGCTTCTTCCGGTCAGGTATTCAGGATTCGTGCGAATTCGAGGGAGGGGATTATACAGGCTAGCCCTGCAAGCGGCAGTCGGACTCAGTCGATCTCGCGAAATTCCGGTTCCAGCGGTTCCTTTACCAGCGAATTCATGCGGTTGGCGATGGCCGGGTCAGGCACGCCGCGCTCCATGGCAAGGAAGTAGGTGTCGCGGTCTGGCCAGGTTGCCTTTGCCACCCAGACGCCGTCGTCACGTTGCGTGAGTCTCGCATCGAGCTGCCCGCGCAACTGGATGTACAGCTGCGAGAGCTCTTCCCAGGCGGCGCGAAATTCCTCGTCACCGCCTGCGGCAATCTTCCAGCGATAGGTAACTACAAACATTTTCGTCCAGCTGACTCTTAGTGCGTGAGGCTGAGAGATTCTGGTGCTGGGCTAGGCGCGCGTCGGTGAGCAAGCGGATTGTACAAAGTAGTACATGAGCATTGCGAAACGGCGCGCAACAACGCCCAGCGCCAAAAGATCCAGCCGACCTAGTGCCTGAAGTGGCGAATACCGGTGAAGACCATCGCCATGTCATGCTCGTTCGCCGCAGCGATCACTTCGTCGTCACGGATCGAACCACCCGGCTGGATCACTGCCCGTACGCCGACATCGGCGGCGCTGTCGATACCGTCGCGGAACGGGAAGAAGGCATCGGATGCCATCGCGGAGCCTTTCACTTCCAGTCCGGCATCGGTGGCCTTGATCGCCGCAATGCGCGCCGAATAGACACGTGACATCTGGCCCGCGCCGACACCAATCGTCATGCCATCCTTCGCGTAGACGATGGCATTCGATTTCACGAACTTGGCGACCTTCCACGAGAACAGCAGGTCACGCATTTCGTCGTCCGTCGGTTGGCGGTTCGATACCACGCGCAGCTTGTGCTCGTCGTGGCTGATGACATCGGAATCCTGCACCAGCAGGCCGCCGGCAATACGCGTGTAATGCTGCTGCTCGAGCGGCTCTTCGCGCTTGCCGCAATCGAGCACGCGAACGTTCGGCTTGCTCTTCAATACACCGAGTGCGTCCTTCGTCACGCCGGGTGCAACCAGCACTTCGACGAACTGGCGATCGATGATGGCGCGCGCCGTTTCTACATCCAGCATCTGGTTGAAGGCAATGATGCCGCCAAAGGCCGATGTCTGGTCCGTCTTGAAAGCCTGGTTGTAGGCTTCGAGAATCGATTCGCGAACTGCAACGCCGCAAGGATTGGCGTGCTTCACGATTACACAGGCCGGGCTGTCGAACTGCTGGACACACTGCAGCGCCGCATCCGCATCGGCAATGTTGTTGTAGGAAAGCGCCTTGCCCTGCAACTGCTTCGCACCGGCGATCGTTCCTTTTGGCACGTTCCGCTCACGATAGTAGGCGGCCGACTGGTGCGGGTTTTCGCCGTAGCGCAGTTCATCGATCTTTTCGAACTGCAGGCTCATCGTCTGCGGGTGCGGGGTGGTTTCGTTATCGCTGTTGCGGCTCGACAGGTAGCTTGCGATCGCACCGTCGTAGCGCGCGGTGTGCGCGTAACCCTTTGCGGCCAGTTCGAATCGCAGTGCCAGGGTAGTGGCATTGTCATTCGCATCCATGCTGGCCAGCACGCGTTCGTAATCTTCCGGCTCGACCACCAGCGTCACCGCAGCATGGTTCTTTGCCGCCGCACGAAGCATGGCCGGGCCGCCGATGTCGATGTTCTCGATGGCATCTTCCAGCGAGCTGTCCGGTTTCGCGACGGTCTTTTCGAACGGGTAGAGGTTCACGCAGAGCAGGTCGATCGGTGCGATGTCATGTTCTTCCATCACATCGTCATCAGTGCCGCGACGACCCAGCAATCCACCATGGATCTTCGGATGCAGCGTCTTCACGCGGCCAGCCATGATCTCCGGAAAACCGGTGTGGTCGGCCACTTCGGTGACCGGGATATTCGCTTCGGCGAGAAGCTTTGCGGTACCACCGGTGGAGAGGATTTCAACACCGCGCCTGTGCAGTTCAGTGGCAAAATCCACGATACCGGTCTTGTCGGATACGCTCAGCAGGGCGCGCTTGATGGAATTCATGTCGTCGTTGCTCCGGAAACGAAAAGGGCCGCCGTGATCCGTGATCGAAAGGCGGCCCTGTAAAGCCTAGTCTTTGTGTTTGCGTGTGTCAGTGATGCAGGCCGTGAGCACGCAGTTTCTTGCGCAGCGTGCTTCGATTGATGCCGAGAATCTCGGAAGCGCGCGACTGGTTACCGCGAGTGTATTCCAGTACGGCGCGCAGCAGCGGCTTTTCAACTTCTGCAATCACCATGGCGTAAAGGTCGGTCGGTGGCGTGCCGTCAAGGTCCGAAAAGTAGCGGCGTAGTGCAATCTCGGCCGATTCGCGCAGTGGTCGGTTATGGGCGTCTTTTGCGGCCGAAAAATCCACCACCGAGCTGTCGCTTGTTCCACCCAGGCGGGTGGCTGTCCCCGTGTCTTTCATGCAGCTTGATCCTCCTGGCTACCGGTCGAGAAGAAGCGTTCGACCAGGTGCAATTGTTCCTGTCCTGATTCCGTGCGCATGACCATCCGGCGAAATGCCTTGGCCTCCGGGGTGCCGGCATCAGCACGACCCTGCAGGTACCAGCTGATGTGCTTGCGGGCGATGCGCAGGCCCGACTGCTCCCCGTAGAACTGGTGGACATTGCGCAGATGCTCCACCAGCAGGTCCCGGATTTCTTCCGTGCCGGGTTCCGGCAGCTTTTCCCCGGTCTCGAGAAAATGCCGGATTTCCCTGAATATCCAGGGGCGTCCCTGCGCGGCGCGGCCGATCATCACGGCTTCGGCACCGGTGTAATCAAGTACGTGCTTCGCGGCTTCGGGCGAGGTGATATCGCCATTCGCCATCACCGGAATATCGACGGCGCGAACGATGTCGCGGATGGTGTCGTATTCGGCTTCCCCTGCGTACTTGTCGGCACGTGTGCGGCCATGGACCGCGAGTGCCTGGATGCCTGCCGCCTGCGCAATCTGCGCCACGTTCAGGCCGTTGCGGTTGTCCCTGTCCCAGCCGGTGCGGATCTTCAGCGTGACCGGGACGTCTACCGCGTCGACGACCGCATGGAGGATGGACTCCACCAGCGCCTCGTCTCTCAGCAGGGCAGAGCCGGCCGCCTTGTTGCAGACCTTTTTCGCGGGACAACCCATGTTGATATCGATGATCTGGGCGCCGAACTCGACATTGAGCCGGGCCGCTTCAGCCATCATTTCCGGGTCCCCACCCGCAATCTGCACGATGCGTGGTTCTGCCTCGCCCGCGTGATCCAGGCGGTGACGGGTCTTGCGGCTGTTCCAGAGACGAACATCCGAAGTGACCATCTCCGATACCACCA
Organism: Gammaproteobacteria bacterium; assembly: GCA_033720815.1. Classification (GTDB taxonomy): domain Bacteria; phylum Pseudomonadota; class Gammaproteobacteria; order Natronospirales; family JAJUFS01; genus JAWWBS01. The sequence goes on from JAWWBT010000024.1 coordinate 9,547, forward strand.
TGCCGGCGCCCAGGCGACGGCATAGCTGTCGGAAAGGCCGATCCGTTACACCTGCCATCGGCGCAAGTACCAGGTTGTTCTCGAGCTCAAACTGGCCAATTTTCATCTTGCTTACCGAACAGCGGGTTCACGCGGACCGACGATAATACTGCGTCGGCCGTCGCGTTCAAAGGTGAAATTTTCACCAAGCCCAAAAAAAAATTTTTTCAAGATGTGCGGCGAAGAAATCGGGAAAAAAATTTTACTTGTAACGAAAATTTCGTTGCTGGTAGCGAATGGTTGTGAAACGGCAGGGATTCAGCGCAGGTCGCTGGTGCAGAGCTTGCGATTGCCTTTCTTCATGCAGGGTTCGACCTGGAAACCAACGGCATCAGGGCCAGGGTCGGCGATTGCGAGTGCCGCGGCCTGCGGCTCGCCTTGTGGCATGAGGCCAGCTGCCTCGGCAGGGTTCTTCAGGTACTCGCGGGGTTCGAAATAGCGGGCACCAACGGTATCACCCCAGCGGTCCTGCAGGTCGATGCGCAAGAGGGGCCACGGCTGTTCGAATCCGGCACGGTTTTCCAGTACCGCCGTGAGCAGCAGTGTCGAAGAAAATTCCGGATGGCTTGCGACATTGGTACGGGATACGCGAATCGCAGTGATATCGCGCGGCGGCGCCACTTCGAAACCGATCCGGTCATAGGCCTCGCTGAGGTACGGACCGATTTCCGGGTGGGCCAGCAGTTCGCGGCGTTCATGGTGCATGAATTGCGCCGCCAGGGCCGTAAGCAGCAGCAGGTTGGCCAGTAGCAGCAGGGCAGTCTTGAAGGGGTGACGTCGTGGCGCCGAGAAATCCGTGCGTGGCAGGTTGGCAAACTCGTCGCCCATGCGCTCCGTGAGGCCGGTTCGCGATTCGAGCTGCTCGCGGTTCTCTTCATCGAAATCCGCAAGTTCGGCCGCCCGCTGGTCAATGCCGGGTTCGTCGCCTGCAACTTCTTCGGCGAGCTCGTCCGCAGCAAGGTTGTCGTCGAGCTGCGGTGCTGCCTCATCGTCATCCAGCGGCAGTTCTTCGTTCGCGGTGTAGTCCAGCTGTGCAAACAGGTCACCGTTTTCATCCGCCTTCGCTGCCTGCCTCTCCTTGCCACTGTCATGCGCGTTGTCACTCCGCGCTTCACGCACGGCACGGAGTTCCTCGGCGCTGAGGTCGCCGCGCAGTGTTTCAAGCGCATTGAAGACATGCTTGCACTGCGAACAGCGCACCTTGCCGTGAGCGGCCTTGAGCTGCTCAGGCTTGACGCGGAAGAAGGTGAGGCATTCTGGGCATTGGGCGTACATGGCTGCCTATTCTACGGGCACTCAGGTATCGAGCGCACCTGTGAGCAGGGCCCAGCCTTCCCTTTCCTTTGCAACATCCAGCGACAGGCGAGGTGAATAGGCTTGCTGGACAGAGGTTGCCTGGTCGACGAGAAGCCCGGCGAGCGCGAGCTTGCCCTTGCCAGCCATGTGGTCCATCAACGCAGGCGCGAGCTCGGCAAGCGGGCCGGCGAGGATATTTGCGACGACCACATCGGCTTTCACCGCAGGCATGGCGTCGGGCAGGCAAAGCGAAATGCGGTTCACCACGCTATTGCGTTGCGCATTGTCACGCGTGGCGGTAAGCGCCTGCGGGTCGATGTCGGTGGCATGGACGTGTTCTGCGCCCAGCAGTGCTGCCGCGACGGCGAGGATGCCGGAGCCGCAGCCGTAATCCACGACGGTCTTTCCCTTGAGATCCAGGCCGTCCAGCCATTCGAGGCAGAGCGCGGTCGTCGGGTGCGTGCCGGTGCCGAAGGCCAGGCCCGGATCCAGCACCATGTTCACCGCGCCGGGCTCGGGTGCCTCGAACGCGGTTGGCACGACCCACAGGCGCTTGCCGAATTTCAGCGGCTTGAAATCCTTGAGCCACTCGCGTGTCCAGTCGCGATCATCGAGCGTCGCGAGGCGGGATTCCGGCAGGCGGGGAATATCGAGCGTCGCCAGCAGCGTGGCAATCGCACCGTCAATATCCACCTCGGCGGGAAACAGGCCGGTGATGCGCGTGTGATTCCACAGCGGCTGCTCGCCTGGCTTCGGTTCGAGCACGGGCTGGTCCGCATCATCGGAATACGTAACGGAAACCGCGCCGGCCGCCTCGAAGGCAGACTCGGCGCGGTCGGCGTCCAGTCCTGTCAGCACGAAGCTGACTTCCTGCCACGGCTTGCTCACAGCGAGAGCTTCTTCTCCAGGTAATGAATATCCGTGCCGCCGGCGGCAAAATTCTCGTCGGCGAACAGGTCCTGGTGCAGCGGGATGTTGGTATCGATGCCCTCGACAATCGTTTCCGTCAGCGCAGACTTCATGCGGGCCAGCGCGGATGCACGCGTCGGGCCGTGTGCAATCAGCTTGCCGATCAGCGAGTCGTAGTAGGGCGGCACCGTGTAGCCGGAATAGATGTGCGAATCGACGCGAATGCCCGGGCCTCCCGGCGCATGCCAGGCCTTGATCAGGCCCGGTGACGGACGGAAGGTGCGTGCATCCTCGGCGTTGATGCGGCACTCGAAGGCGTGGCCGAAGAAGGTGATTTCGTCCTGCTTCCAGGCCAGCGGTTCGCCGGAGGCAATGCGCAGCTGTTCCTTCACGATGTCGACACCGGTGATCATTTCCGTCACCGGATGCTCGACCTGCACGCGCGTGTTCATCTCGATGAAGAAGAACTCCTCGTTTTCATAGAGGAATTCGAAGGTGCCTGCGCCACGGTAGCCGATCTTGCGGCAGGCCTCGGCGCAGCGCTCGCCCATTTCCATCTGCAGTTCCCAGGGAATGTTCGGCGCGGGTGCTTCCTCGATCACCTTCTGGTGGCGACGCTGCATCGAGCAGTCGCGCGCACCGAGATGAACGGCATTGCCGTGCTCGTCGGCGAGCACCTGGAATTCCACGTGGCGCGGCTTCTCCAGGAATTTTTCCATGTAGACCTGGTCGTTGCCGAAGGCAGTGGCGGCTTCGTGCTTGGTCAGCGAGATCGCGTTCAGGAGCGTGGCTTCCGAATGCACCACCTTCATGCCGCGACCACCGCCGCCGCCGGCGGCCTTGATGATCACCGGGTAGCCGACTTCCTTCGCGAGGCGCAGGTTCTCCTGTTCATTGTCACCCAGGGCACCCTCGGAGCCCGGCACCGTCGGTACCTTCGCTTCCTTCATGGCGTCCTTGGCGGCGACCTTGTCGCCCATGATGCGAATCGTCTCGGCGCGCGGGCCGATGAACACGAAACCGCTCTTTTCGCAGCGTTCCGCGAAATCCGCGTTCTCGGAAAGGAAGCCGTAGCCCGGGTGGATGCCAACGGCGTCGGTGACTTCCGCTGCCGAAATGATGGCCGGCATGTTCAGGTAGGAATCGGTGGACGATGCCGGACCGATGCACACTGCCTCGTCGGCAAGCTTCACGTGCTTCAGGTCACGATCGGCTTCGGAATACACCGCGACCGTCTTGATACCGAGCTCCTTGCACGCGCGCAGGATGCGCAGCGCGATCTCGCCTCGGTTTGCTATGACTACTTTATCGAGCATGGCAATTCATTCTCTTGATGTTCTGCGCGGAAAGCCGTGCAGTATCCGTTTTCAGTCACTCGACAGCGCGTATGAAGGCCTTGTCAGGACTGCGTGGAGTTGCAGGTCTTGTTCGTCAGCGCGGCGCGAAGCGCAACAAAGCTGACGGGCAAGAGATGCGCTCCCCCGATTATTCGATAACAAACAGCGGCTGGCCGAACTCAACGGGCTCGCCATTCTCGACCAGAATCGCCTTCACCTTGCCGCCCTTGTCCGACTCGATCTGGTTCATCATCTTCATCGCTTCGATGATGCACAGCGTGTCGCCGACGTTGACCGAATCACCGACCTCTGCGAATGCCTTCGCACCCGGGTTCGGCGCGCGGTAGAAGGTGCCGACCATCGGCGAGGTCACGACGTGACCCGACGGAATGCTGTCGCCTTCCGGTTCGCTGGCCGACGCATCACCACCAGACGGTGCCGGCGCGGGCGCTGCCTGCGGCTGCGGGGGCGCCTGGAAATACTGCGGCGCGGCTGCGGCTTGAGGAGAGTTACGGCTGATGCGGACCGATTCTTCACCCTCGGTGATCTCGATCTCGGCAATGCCGGATTCTTCCAGCAGCTCGATCAGTTTCTTGACCTTTCTGATATCCATCGTGAAAAACCCCGGTGTTTATGGTGTTGGTTGCCTGCGTGTAATCACGCGGTTTTAGAGTTGCCCGACGCGGCTTCCAGGCGGTCGATCGCTTCATCCAGCGCGAAGGCGTAGCCCTTCACGCCGAATCCGCAGATCACGGCTTCTGCCAGGTCGGAGAAATACGAGTGCCGGCGGAAAGGCTCCCGCCGGTGTGGATTCGAAATATGGATTTCGTAGAAGGGCAGGCCCACGGCGGCCAGCGCATCGCGCAGCGCCACGGACGTATGCGTGAAGGCCGCCGGGTTGATGAGGATGGCGTCGGTGCCGTCCTTCATCGCGGCCTGCACGCGCTCGACCAGCTCGTGCTCGGCGTTGGACTGGAAGTCTTCCAGCGAATGGCCTGCTTTTTCCGCCATTTCGCGGCACATACCCACAATATCTTCCAGCGTGGTATGGCCGTAGACCGACGGTTCCCGCTCGCCGAGCAGGTTCAGGTTCGGTCCATTCATTAGAAGGATCTTCGCCATGCAGTCCCCAGGGCCTTCACTGGCCTGCGAGCGTCGGTGTTCGCCGAGCTCGGCTACGAAATTTGCCGGATCTGGCGCCGAACGTCGTCAAACGGTCGTTTAAATGCCAGTTTCCTGTATTCCGCTAATTCTGGCTCACATTTCCCGCCTTGTCCACGCGGATTTCTGTAGAAATTGAGAATCCGGTCAATATTCCGGGAGATAGCCGAAATTTACCGCCTATTCCGCAAAAGAAGCGTTTGCGGTGCTTGCCCGCTTGCAACCCTAGAAGTTCTAGGTATAGTTAACCCTAGAACTTCTAGGTATGTGGAGATCGCTGGTGGGCTTATCCAAGGACTTTGTCGCGGCCTCGGCCGAACCGCTGATCCTGTCGATCCTCGCGCAGGGCGACAGCTACGGCTACGCGATCATCAATACGGTGCGCGAACTCTCCGACGGGGAGATGGAATGGGCGGACGGAATGCTCTATCCGATCCTGCATCGGCTCGAAAAGCGCGAGCTGATCGAATCGTACTGGGGAAAGGCGGAGACAGGCCGTCGGCGCAAGTATTACCGGCTGTGTGATGCGGGTCGCGAGCACCTGGCCGTGCTGCGTGAGAACTGGCGCAAGCTGGAAAGAATGCTCGATCGAATTGAACGAGGGAGGGAAGGGCAATGACCGATATCGAAACCAAAGTGAATGACTGGTGTGAGCAACTCTTCGTTGACCGTTGCTGGTATCGCAATGAAGACCGCATGGAAGAGTTGAAGGATCACCTGCTCAGCGAGATCGAACGCTTGCAGGAGCAACAGGGCATGGATGCAGAAAGCGCATTTGCGCGGGCGACCGCGTCGATGGGTAGCGTTCGTGATCTCGAACGCGAATTCAGCAAGAACCGCGGCTGGCTCGGTCGGCTGTCGCGAAATATCGCCATGAGTGAGTGTGGCGTGACGAAGAAGGAGAGAAAGATGCGACTTGCAAATTCATTCATCTGGGCCGCGTTGATGATTGCTTCGGCGCTGGTCTTCAAGTCGATCGACGCCGATGTCAGTGATGCCTTCGGCTACCTGCTGGTTCTCGTTTACGTTCCATTGTGCCTGGCGTCTGACCAGCTGATTCGCAAGGCGGTGAGGAAGTCGGAAGCGTGATCACCACGAGTTCCTCTTTACACAAGTGAGCTTCAAATGAAAAAAAAAGCCCGGCAATCGCCGGGCTTTTTAATGCAGTCAATTGCGACTCGATCAGTTCGAAGCGACAGCCTCGGCCTTGCCGGCAGCCAGTGCATCCTGGATCAGCTTCTCTGCATCTTCGCGATGCACTTCACCGGTGTGGATATCGAGCATGCGACCATCCGCTGCCACCGTTACGGAGATCGGCAGGCCAATCAGGTCGACGCCCATTTCGTTCGCGGTGTCGATCGCATCGAGTTCCTTCTTGCCGAGCAGCACCGGGTAGTTCACGCCGCCCAGCGACTCGAGGAATTTCGTCACGGCTTCCTTGTTGTCGATCGCGATGCCGACAATTTCGAGGCCGTCACCGGAATACTTTTCCTGCATTTCCACCAGCAGCGGAATTTCCTTGCGGCACGGCTTGCACCAGGTCGCCCAGAAATTGATGAACAGCGTCTTGCCCTTCAGGTCTTCCGTGGTCACTGCCTCGCCGTCGAGGTTGTACAGCGTGAAGGCGGGAAGGGTCTCGGGCATGGTCGGCGCTGATTGCGCTTCTTCGGGAGCCGATTTCTGCTGGCTGCCGAGCCACTGCCCGACGAAATAACCCGCGACCGCAAAGGCGCCACCGGCGACGACAAGAATGAAAATCTGGCGAGCGTTCATGAAGGCTCCGTAATTCGGTAATGAATGTGTTTACTGGTTCTGCTGCGCAATCGCAGCGAATTCTTCGGGCGGCATGTAGCCGACCACGCGCAGGTTGCGCTGTTCTTCGGCGTCACGCGAAAAGAAGATGATACCCGGCGGGCCGTACAGGCCAAAGCGATCCAGCAGTGCCTGGTCCTTTTCATCGTTCGCGGTCACGTCTGCCTGCAGCAGCACGTAATTCGACAGCGCCTGGCGCACGGCCGGGTCGGTAAACGTGTACTTCTCCATCTCCTTGCAGGAAATGCACCAGTCCGCGTAGAAATCCAGCATCACCGGCTTGTTCATTTCACTCGCCGCGGCGAGCTCGCGCTCCAGGTCGTCCACCGACTTGATCATCTTGAACGGCAGGTGCTCTTCCTCGACCGCCGCACTGCCACCACCGGAAAGACCCTTCAGCGGCGTGAAGATCGAGGCGCGACCCATCGCGAGGCCGACCAGCATGGCCAGGCCCCAGATGAACACGATCAGGCCGAGGCCCTTCCAGAGTTTCTGCCAGCCCCCTCCTGATGACGATGGCGGCTGCGCGAAGGCACCCATGTACACCGCGGAAACGATGGCGAGTGCTGCCCACATCGCGACATTCACCCAGCCCGGCACGATGCGCTCAAGCAGGTAGATGGCAACACCAATCAGCATTACGCCGAACACGCCCTTCACGGCATCCATCCAGCCGCCGGCCTTCGGCACGAACTTGCCGAAACCGGTACCGATCAGCAGCAGCGGAATGCCCATGCCAATCGACAGCGCGAACAGCGCCAGGCCACCGCGCACCGGGTCACCGGACTGGCCGATCACGATCAGCGCGCCGGTCAGCGGGGCAGTAATGCAAGGGCCGACGATCAGCGCGGAAAGGAAACCCATCACCGCGACGCCGGGCAGGGTGCCGCCTTCCTGCTTCGAGGAAAGCTGCGAGAGCTTCGCCTGCCAGCTCGCCGGTACCTGCAGTTCGTAGAAACCGAACATGCTCAAAGACAGCAGCACGAAAATCGCGGCGAACACGCTCAGCACCACCGGGTCCTGGAAGGCCACCTGCAGGTTTGCACCAAACAGGCCCGCCAGCACGCCGGCGATGGTGTAGGTGAAGGCCATTGCCAGCACGTACACCAGCGAGAGCACGAAGGCCTTGCGCGTGGTGATGTCCTTCTGCCCGACGATGATCGAGGAAAGGATCGGCACCATCGGCAGCACGCAGGGCGTGAAGGTCAGCAGCAGGCCGAAGCCGACGAAGGCCAGCATCACCCAGGCGATGTTGCCGCTGCGAATCATGTCGGCCAGGCGGTCCTGCTCCGGCATCTGCACATTGCCGGCGGAAGAAGTCGACGTGCCCGCGCTGGAAATGAACTGCTGCACTTCCTGCGTGGCGGTGGCGATGTCACCCGTGTTGCCATCCGGAATGGTCAGCTCGACCGTCTTGAACTGTGGCGGGTAGCAGAGGCCGGCATCGGCGCAGCCCTGGTAGCGCACCGAAAGCTGGAAGGTCTCGCCCGGCGTGCCGGCGACCGGCACATGCAGCGTCGCATCCTGGTAATAGACTTCCTGCTCGCCGAAATATTCATCGGTGTGGATCTTGCCTTCCGGGAAGGCGATCTCGCCGAGCTCGGCAGCTTCGCCTTCGATCTCTACGCGGAACTGCTGCTGGTAAAGGTAGTAGTCATCGGCGATGACCCACTGCGCGCGCACAGTGTGGTCATCCGAGAAATCCGCGCGGAAAACGAAAGCCTCGTCCGGCGGCAGGAATTCCTCGTCATCCTGGCCAAGTACCTTCGAAAGGTTCGGCACGGCCAGCGCCGGCAATGCCACCAGCGCAAGCAGGAAGGTCAGCAATCGGGCAGTCAGGGGATGCTTCATGGCACTCTCTTTATAATGAGTTTGTTTCAGGTTCGGTTCTCGACGCTCTCGTCGATCCAGTCCAGGTACTTCCGGCTCCCGCCAATGATCGGCAGGGCAATTACCTCGGGCACGTCATACGGGTGCACCTCGGCCACGCACTCTTCGACAGCCTGGAGCAGGTTCGTTCGCGTCTTTATCACCAGCAGCACTTCCGGGTCGCGATCCACGCGGCCTTCCCAGTGAAACAGCGATGTCACGCCATCGATCACGTTCACGCAGGCCACCAGCTTCTGGTCGACCAGCGCGCTGGCCACGGCCTCGCCGCTGTCGTGGTTCGGGCAGGTGACGTAGACCACGCAATGTTCGTGTTCCATCTCGGCCTCCGTTGCGCCATTTCGGTGCAGGTCCGGCCCGGTTCGTCCTCGTGGGCGGGCCAGGAATCGGGCGGCAGTATAACGCGAGCAAACCTGTGAATTTCATCAAACCGGGGCCGCACAGGCCCTCGCCAGGCATGAACGTGCCGGGAGACCGCCCGGCATCGCGCATTGCTCGGCCTGAAGCCCGCCATCCCGGAGCAGTGAACTAAAACCCCGGTTTGGCAGCAGCACGGTGTCGAATGGCCTCCCGACACCTATTTGACCGCGCTTACCCCCTTGAAATTTCATCTGTCGGACCTATCATTAGCAGCCGATCCCGGTGAGTGCTAATAAAGCATTGACCGGGCAGACCGGATCTGAGGGCCTGAAAAGGACTTCCGGTCGAAAAACACCAACTAAATCAGACATTTACTTCATGAGGAGAAACCGCATGAATCTTCGTCCGCTTCACGACCGCGTGATTATCAAGCGCCTGGAAGCCGAAACCAAGACCGCCGGCGGCATTGTCATCCCGGATTCGGCCACCGAAAAGCCGATCAAGGGTGAGGTCGTCGCCGTGGGTAACGGCAAGATCCTGGAAAACGGCGAAACCCGCGCGCTCGACCTGAAGAAGGGTGACAAGGTGCTGTTCGGCAAGTACGCCGGCACCGAAGTGAAGGTCGACGGCGAGGAATACCTCGTCATGCGCGAAGAAGACGTGATGGCCGTCGTCGAATAACGGCAACGCTTCTTACGCAGCAATCGATTAACCAGTATTCGGAAATATAAGGAAGAGGAATTATGTCCGCTAAAGAAGTGAAGTTTGGTGATAGTGCTCGCCAGCGCATGTTCAAGGGTGTGAACACCCTGGCCAACGCCGTGAAGGTGACCCTGGGCCCGAAGGGCCGCAACGTCGTGCTCGACAAGAGCTTCGGCGCGCCGGTCGTCACCAAGGACGGCGTTTCCGTCGCGAAGGAAATCGAGCTGAAGGACAAGTTCGAGAACATGGGCGCGCAGATGGTCAAGGAAGTTGCTTCCCAGACCAACGACATCGCCGGTGACGGCACCACCACCGCCACCGTGCTGGCCCAGGCCATCATCCGCGAAGGCCTGAAGGCCGTTGCCGCCGGCATGAACCCGATGGACCTCAAGCGCGGTATCGACAAGGCCGTTGAAGTGGCCGTCGCCGAGCTGAAGAACCTCAGCAAGCCGGTTGAAAAGTCTGAGGTGATTGCCCAGGTCGGCACCATCTCCGCCAACTCGGATGCCACCATCGGCAAGCTGATTGCTGATGCCATGGACAAGGTCGGCCACGACGGCGTCATCACCGTCGAAGAAGGCTCCTCGCTGCACGA
>JAWWBT010000025.1:0-19519 GCA_033720815.1 Gammaproteobacteria bacterium
AGCCGAGCTTGCCGTACATCAGTACCCAGTCGGCAAAGGCATTCACCGCCAGCGATATCAACGCCACCAGCAGCAGCGGACGGGTAAACGACACCGCCTCGCAGACATAGCGCAAGGCGTAAAAAAGCGCGATCGACGGGAAACCCCAGGCGATGGCCTTCAAGTAGCCATCGGCAAGTGGAATGATTTCCGGGTCCACGCCGATAAGACGCATGACCGGCGCACCCTGGGTCAGCAACAGGGCGCCAGGAATACCAACCATCACGGCCAGCCACAGCCCTTGCCTTGCAGAATGCGCCACTCCGGCATCGTCACCTGCACCGACCTGGTGCGAGACCGTCGGCGAGACCGCAATCAGTACGCCCATCGCCAGCAGCATGACCGGCACCCACAGGTCGCCACCGACCGAAATGCCGGCAAGGTGCACGGAACCGAGCTGCCCGGCGAAGACGGTATCGACGAAACGCATGCCGAGATACGACACATTGGTGACGATCATCGGCAGGCTGAGCGCGAAAAGCGCGAAAACTTCCTGGCGGACGCGCAAGGCGAGAGACATCACTATTCCTTTCAAACGGGCGTTTGAACCCTGCCCCGAGCAGGGTTAGCATAGGGGGCTCGGATTTCGACGGCATCCGGTTGCGGCAGCGTAACCGGGCGCCTAGTGTAAACCCTTATCCCTTACCGGCGCCCTCGGCGCCCGACTGAGCACGGGAGCTCCACATGATTCATGACAAGCCACGCCGCGTTGCCATCATCGGCTCGAACCGCATTCCGTTCGCCCGCGCGTTCACGAAATATTCGGACCAGAGCAACAAGGACCTGCTGACTGCCGCGCTGAAGGGCCTGGTCGGCCGCTTCAACCTCGAAGGCAAGCGGGTCGGCGAAGTCGCGGCAGGCGCCGTGATCAAGCACTCGCGCGACTTCAACCTGACGCGCGAATCGGTGCTGGGCTCCGGCCTCGACCCGCAGACCCCGGGCCTGGACATGCAGCGTGCCTGCGGTACCAGCCTCGAAACCGCCATCGACGTGGCCTACAAGATTGCTGCCGGCCAGATCGACAACGGTATCGCTGCCGGTGTGGATTCCACCTCCGATGTGCCGGTGGTGTTCCGCGACAGCTTCCGCAAGATCCTGCTGAAATCCAACAAGGGCAAGTCAGCCTGGCAGAAGATCAAGCCGTTGCTGGGCCTGCGCCCGAAGCACTTCAAGCCGCAGTTCCCGAACGTCAACGAGCCGCGTACCGGCATGTCGATGGGCCAGCACTGCGAACTGATGGCGAAGGAATGGAAACTGACGCAGCGCGAACAGGACGAGCTCGCGCTGGCCTCGCACAAGAATGCGGCCAAGGCCTACGAAGAGGGTTTCTTCGATGACCTGATCACGCCGTTCAATGGCCTGGAGCGTGACAACAACGTGCGTCCGGATTCGAACCTCGAGAAGCTCTCCACGCTGCGCCCGGCCTTCGACAAGGAAAACGGCACGCTGACCGCGGCAAACTCCACGCCGCTGACCGACGGCGCCGCTGCCGTCTTCCTCGCTTCGGAAGACTGGGCGAAGGAAAACGGTTACGAGCCGCTGGCCTACCTCACCTTTGGCGAAACCGCCGCGGTGGATTTCGTCTGGAAGAAGGAAGGCCTGCTGATGGCACCGGCCTACGCCGTGCCGCGCATGCTCCAGCGCGCCAACATGAAGCTGCAGGATTTCGATTTCTACGAAATCCACGAAGCCTTTGCCGCGCAGGTGCTGTGCACGCTGAAGGCCTGGGAAAGCGAGGAATTCTGCAAGGACCGCGTCGGCCTCGATGGTGCACTCGGCTCGATCGATCGTGACAAGCTGAACGTGAAGGGTAGCTCGGTCGCTGTCGGCCACCCGTTTGCCGCCACCGGCGCGCGTATTCTCGGCACCGCCGCGAAGCTGCTTGCCGAAAAAGGCTCCGGCAAGGCACTGATTTCCGTCTGCACCGCGGGCGGCATGGGTGTTACCGCGATTGTTGAACGCGATTGATCGCAGGTAGTTAATGCAATGCAAAAAGGCGCCCGGTCCTGGACCGCGGCGCCTTTTTTCATGTCCGGATTTCATGGCCGACCCGGCCAAACTTGCTCCGCGATACCCCCCTCGTTCATTATCACGAGCCTCGGGACCATCCGTATTACATAAGAATCGGAGCAATCATGGGCTTCATGGACACCTTCAGCGCCTTCATTGGCAGCATCAACGACTTCCTCTACCAGGATACGTTCCTGTTCGTGCTTCTCGGCACCGGCATCCTGTTTACCGTCTGGTCCGGCTTCGCGCAGTACCGCGCACTGACGCACGGCACCGCCGTGTTGCGCGGTTTCTACGACGACAAGGCCGACCCCGGCGCGATCAACCATTTCCAGGCACTGTCCGCGGCACTGTCGGCCACGGTCGGCCTCGGCAACATCGGTGGTGTCGCCCTGGCGGTTGCGCTGGGTGGCCCCGGTGCCGTGTTCTGGATGTGGATGGTCGGCATCCTCGGCATGTCGATCAAGATCACCGAAGTCACGCTCTCGATGATCTACCGCAACACCGACGACCCGAACAATCCGCACGGCGGCCCGATGTGGGTGGTCTCGAAGGGCCTCGCCGCGATGAACCCGAAATACGCCGGCGTGGGCAAGCTGGTCGGCTGGTTCTTCTGCATCACCCTGCTGATCTACACCATCACCGGTGGCGCGATGTTCCAGGCCTGGAACGTCGGCGACATTACGCAGGAATACTTCCACGTGCCGAGCTGGATCGTCGGCATCGTGCTCGCCGTGATCGTGTGGATGGTCATCATCGGTGGCATCAAGCGCATCGGTCACGTTGCCGGTTCGCTGGTGCCGCTGATGGTGGTGCTCTACCTGCTCGGCGGCCTCGCCGTGCTGATTTCGAATTACGAAGTGATCCCGGACATGCTGCGCCTGATCGTGGTCTCCGCGTTCAGCCCGCAGGAAGCCTCGGGCGCCTTCATCGGCGGCACCGTGGGTTACGCCATCATGATCGGCATGAAGCGCGCGCTGTTCTCCTCGGAAGCCGGCGCCGGTTCCTCACCGATTGCGCACTCCGCAGCGAAGACCGACGAGCCGGTGCGCGAAGGCGTGGTCGCCGGTCTCGAACCGTTCATCGACACCATTGTCGTCTGCACCTTTACCGCGCTGGTTATCCTCTCCTCCGGTATCTGGGAGCGTAGCGGCGAAGGCATGTACGACACCGCGCCGATGGTCGTTCCGGTGGAAGGCCCGGGTTACTGGAGCCTTGAAACCACCGAACCGCCCGCGCGCGCCGAGGGCGAGTGGCGCGAAGGCGAGAACGTCTTCGTCATCATCGAAGGTGATACCAACAAGGACACCAATAACCGCCTGCATCGCCTTGATGGCGAGGTCGTGGTGGACGGTGACCGCATGGTGGTCGAATTCGGCACCATCGCGATGACCGAGAAGCCGACGGTGAACGATCTTGGCCTGTATGCGACCTACCCGGGCGCTACGCTGACGGCAAAGGCCTTCGACTCTGCCTTCCCGGGACTCGGCAAGTGGCTGGTGACCCTGGCGGCATGGCTGTTCGCGATTTCCACGATGATTTCGTGGAGCTATTACGGCGAACAGGGCATCGTCTACATGTTCGGCGAGGGCGCGGTGAAGCCGTACAAGTACATGTTCTGTGTACTGGTCTTTGTCGCCACGCTGGGCTTCATCACCACGCCAACCGACCTGGACAACTTTTCCAGTCTCGGCGTGGGCGTGATGCTGTGGGTAAACGTGCCGATCATGTTGTTCTTCGGCCACCAGGCGATGAAGGCCTACAAGGAATACATCGGCCGCCTGAAGCGTGGCGAGATGCCGCAGAATCCGGACAAGCCATCCTTCTTCAAGGACGTGCTGACGGGTCGCGACGTCGACTGATCATTTGCACACGTCGAAACGAAAAAACCCTCCTTCGCGGAGGGTTTTTTCTTGCCAGGTGAATTGTCAGGCAGGGTCGTCGGGGCGCTTTAGGCGTGACAGGATTTCCCGCGCCTTGGCCTGCGCCTCGGAACGCTTGTGCGGGTCACGGATCATCGCTTCAAGCTCGTCGGCAATCGCGTCCACGCCGGTCATCTGCTTTTCCGGGTCGTGTCGATCCGCCGCACCGAACAGGTTGATCCATTGCTCGGTGCGCCGACCGAAGCGCACCACCGAATAGAAGCGGCGACCCTTGTCGTCACCCGGCACGATGAGGTCAATCAGTGCCGCGCCGATGGAAACCGGGCTGAGCAGCAAATCGCGCAGCCCGTCCACCAGCAGCTTTCCCTGGAACAGCAGCACATCGCGGAATGTCTGCCAGCGGTCCTCGCCGTTATTCACCGGGCTGTCCTCTCGTTGTTTCAGTCGGGCAGGTTTGCGCGACCGAGGTAGTTGGTATCCATGCCGAACCAGATGGTATTCGTTTTCGGATCAAAATCCATGTGCCGCACGGCACCGCCCGAATCCGGGATCTCGACATTGCTGATGAATTCTTCGGTCTTCGTATCGAAGCCGATCCAGCGATTCGGTTGCGGCCCGGTTTCCACGTACCACACGCGATCCTTGTCATCGACCGCCATGCCGTACGGACGCGCTTCTCCGGCGGATGGCGAACGCCATTCCTTCGCCTTTTGCGTCTTCGGGTTGTACACGCCGAGGTAGCCTTCCGCGTAATCCACGTACCAGACACGACCATCGGATGTGAGGCCGATGCGCCGTGGCCGTGTTTCAGCGCGCGGCAGCATCACGGTATCCAGCTTCGCGTTGTTCGGAATCCTGCTGTCCTTGATGGTGGCAAGGCGATTCGTGCCAAGCAGGGCCGCCCAGGGATTGCCATCTTCGGTCACGACCAGGCCGTAGGGACGCGAACGTTCCACCGGCATCTCCCACTTCTGGACGGCGCCGGTTTCCTGGTTCAGGTAGCCGAGGTAATTGCTCCACTGCGCGGTGAACCACAGCCCGTCTTTGTTCGAGTGATCGAACATCAACGTGTGCGGGTCCTCGATTTCCTTCGGCATGTCGAACTGCTTGAGCTTGCGCGACTCCATGTCGAAGCGACCGATCCAGCCCTGCTTGTTGCCCGCGATCCAGGCGTTACTCGAATCATCAATGATGACGTTGTGCGGGCCGGTGCCATCGGGCAGGCCATAGCGAAGGAAGGTTTCCTTGTCGACCTGGAACACGCCAAGGTAATCGCCCGCCTGGCCGACGAACCAGACATTGCCGTTCAGTGGCGACACGTACGGGTCGCGTGGGCGGGATTTCTCCCAGGGCACCTGCCAGGTATCGAAGGTCACGCCACCGGCACCGGGGTCATGGTTGTCGGCAAGGGCCGGCAGCGGGAGAAGGGAAAGGGATGCGAACACAGCGAGGATGGATTTCATCGCCAGCCTCCGGAAATTTGAGTGGGGAAGCCTTGAGACTAGCAAAAGAAAAGGGCGCCTGACGGGCGCCCTTCGCTCGATTCCGCAATCCGTGATCGCCATCAACCGCCAGAGGCGATACGCATCAGCTGGCCGCAGATGTAGGCGGCGTAGGTACCGAGCGCGTAACCCAGTACCGCGAGCAGCACGCCCACCGGTGCCAGCGACGGATGGAAGGCGGAAGCCACGACCGGCGCGGAAGCCGCGCCACCGACGTTCGCCTGCGACCCGACGGCAAGGTAGAAGGTCGGCGCCTTGATCAGGCGACCGACAAACAGCAGCAGGCCGGCATGGACTGACATCCACACCGCACCGACGGCAAACAGGCCCGGGTTCTCGAAGATCGCCATGATGTCCATGTGCATGCCGATGGTGGCGACGAGGATGTACACGAAGGCCGACCCGACCTTCGAGGCGCCTGCACCTTCGACCGTCTTTACCTTGGTGAAAGACAGCCCGAGCCCAAAGCTGGTAGCCAGCACGATCAGCCAGAAGAAGGTGGAGTCGAGGCTGAAGTCCTTCAGCATCGGCGCATTCTCGCCGATCCACGGACCCAGCCAGCCGCCGATCGCATGTGACAGGCCGGTGAGGCCGAAGCCGATGGCGGTGATGTACATGAGGTCGGTCAGCGTCGGGATGCGCGCATGCCTGGCCTGGAATTCCTCGACCTTCTTGCGAAGGGCGGTAATGGCGGAGGTATCCGCGCCCATCTTCGCGTCGAGCTTGTCGGCGCGGGCCGCCATGAACAGCAATATCGCCATCCAGATGTTCGCAATGATCACGTCGACCGCCACCATCTGCGAGAACACCGCATCGCCGACCTCGAAGACTTCCTTCATCGCGGCCTGGTTGGCACCGCCGCCGATCCAGGAACCCGCAATGGTCGTCATGCCGCGCCAGACCGCTTCCGGTCCCGCACCACCGACGACGTCGGGCGCGATGACCGAGAACAGCAGGATCGCCAGCGGCCCGCCGATGAGGATGCCGAAGGTACCGGTCAGGAACATGATGATCGCCTTGCTGCCAAGGCGTCGCACGGCATCGAGATCGATCGAGAGCGTCAGCAGGATCAGCGCCGCCGGCAGCAGGTAGCGCGAGGCCACGTAGTAGAGCTGGCTGGCACTGCCATCGATGATGCCGAAGGTGTTGTACAGCGACGGCACGAAATAGCAGAGCAGCAGCGCCGGCACCACGCTGTAGAAGCGCTGCCAGAACGGGTGCTTCGACTGCACGCTCCAGAAGATCGCGCCCAGCGTCACGGCCAGCAGGCCCATGACGACGGCGTCGTTGGTGATCAATACGTCTCGGGTTGATTCATGCATCGGAAAATTCCGCCGGGAAACCAGCGGCAGATGCTAGCGGTGCGAGCCCCGCCGCGCAAATTCCGGCCGGGAAAGCGCGCGCGGCGCCGGGTCATTCAAGGGTCAGGACGATGCGACCCCGGCCATGACCCTGCTGGCTGAGGTCTTGCGCCTGGGCAGCCTCTTCCAGCGGGAAGGTTGCAGTGATGCTGGTATCGAGAAGGTTCTCGTCGAACATCGCGGCGAGCTTTTCCAGTGTCTGGCCATCGGGCCGGGCCGTGACGAAATGCGGGATGACTGACGACCCGTCCAGCTCGGCAGCGAGCGCCGGATCAGCCACCGAGAGAATGCGACCGGTTGGGCGAATGACATCGAGCGAGCGACGCAGCGTTTCGCCACCGATGGTATCGATGATGACGTCGACACCTTGCGGATAGCGCCGGCGCACGGCGTCGACGAAATCGGTGCGGGTGTAATCGATGACCTCGTCCGCTCCAAGGTCGAGGACGTAATCGTGGTTCGGTTCGCTGGCCGTAGCCAGTACCCAGGCACCCATGTAGCTGGCCAGCTGCACGGTAAAACCTCCCACGCCGCCGGCACCGCCATGGATCAGGACCTTCTCGCCCTGCGAGACGCCGGCGTGCTCGCGCAGGAGTTGCCAGGCGGTCAGCGCGGGCAGCGGGATTGAAGCCGCTGCGGCATAGGAAAGCTGGATGGGTTTCTTGGCGAGGAACTCCTCGGGGACGGAAACGTATTCCGCATAGGTACCACGGCCGGGTTGAGAGTCCATTGGCGGGTTCACGAAACCGAAGACCTTGTCGCCCTTCCTGAAGCGCGACACACCCTTGCCAACGCGCGTGACAACACCGGCCATGTCGCAGCCGGGCACCCAGGGAAATTCGATATCGAAGAGGTCGCGGAAGTGACCTTCACGAATACGCCAGTCGAGCGCATTGACGCCCGCGGCCTTCACTTCAACCTGCACTTCCCCTTTCTTGCAGCGCGGTCGCGTCGGCTTGCCCAGCCGCAGCTGGTCCCTGCCCCCGTAACCCGTGACCTCGATGGCCTGCATGCTGCCTCCCCGTGAATGCTGCGAAACCGGCCTGTCACTACTTACATTAGTAAAGGCTGGCTGGACTGCCACCCCGTTGCGATGCAAAAACCGTTGCAGTGGTTGGACGCAGCCCCGACCGGGCTGTTACCCTGCGCGGTTCACATTCGAGAACAAGGGTTTACCGAACATGCAGATTTCTGAGAAGAAGGTGGCGTCGATCCACTACACCCTCAAGAACGATGCGGGCGACGTGCTGGACACCTCTTCCGGTCGTGACGCGCTGGCCTACCTGCACGGCGCGAACAACATCATTCCGGGCCTGGAAAAGGCACTGGAAGGCAAGGGCGCCGGCGACAAGGTCGAAGTGACCGTCGAGCCGGGCGAAGCCTACGGCGAGCGCCAGGAAAGCCTGGTGCAGGAAGTGCCGCGCGAAGCTTTCCAGGGTGTGGACGAAATCAAGGAAGGCATGCAGTTCCAGGCGCAGGGCCCGCAGGGTCCGGTGCTGGTTACCGTGAAGGCCGTGGCCGACGACAAGGTCACCATCGACGGTAACCACCCGCTGGCCGGCGAAACGCTGCACTTCGACGTGGAAGTGTCCGACGTGCGCGACGCGACCGATGAAGAGCTGGAGCACGGCCACGTGCACGGCGCCGGTGGCGTGGAGCACGGCGAAGAAGAATAAGTCTTCGCAAGCGTGACGTGAAAAACCGCGGCCCCGGCCGCGGTTTTTTATTGCGCGGCCGTTGTGTTGCCGGCGCTTCTGTCGTTCTCGAGACGCAAGTGCGCCACCACTTCCTCGAAGCTCGGACCGTTTATCAGCAGCACGTCATTGACGAGCACCGTGGGTGTGCCGATGACATCTGTCTTCACGCCGTTATGCCGCAACATCTCCCAGAATTTCGCGGTCTGTGGCGTGTCCTTGTCGATGCGCACTTCCTCGTAGTCGATACCCGCTGCCGCGAATTGCGCCTTCATCGCCCAGCATTTCGGGCATCGCAGCAGCGAATACATCACCACATGGTTGTCATCGGCGATGCGCCCCTCGAAATCCGGGTGCGACGGACCGATCAGCCAGAACCACCCGACGACCGCTGCAAGCAGCAGCAGGCTGGCATCAAATTTCCAGCTTTTGAGAAAATCCTTCATTCGCATGTCACCTGGCCTGTTTCCGAATGGGACCAGGCCGGCATGAGTAATAATCCAGGCTTAACTGCGCAGGTAGGAAGCGCCGTTCACATCGATGATCGTGCCGCTGACGAATTCGGCTTCCGCTGACGCCAGCCACGCCACCGTAGCGGCAACTTCTTCCGGTTTTGCAACGCGGTTCATCGGGCTCTGCGCGCGGATCGCATCGCCGGATTCACCCTCCAGCATGTGCTCGGTCATCTCGGTTTCAACGAATCCCGGCGCAACGCCCATCACCTGGATATGGTGTGGCGCCAACGCGACCGCCAGCGACTGGCTCAGCGAATTGAGGCCGGCCTTCGATGCACCATAGGCTGGTGAAACCGGTTCACCCCGGAACGCGCCGCGCGAGGAGATATTGATGATGCGGCCTCCACCGGCCTCGATCATGTGTGGCACGATCTGGTGAATCAGGTTGGCAGGACCGAACAGGTTCACGCCGAAGGTCCGGGCCCAGGATTCCTGCCATTCCTCGTAATCCTGCTGGTCGATCGGATGATCAAAGAACACACCGGCGTTGTTCACCAGTACATCGACTCCACCGAGTTCCTGTATCGCGCGCTTGGCAAGCTCGCGAACGGCAATCGGATCGGTGAGGTCGGCAAGGCCGAGGCAATGACGCGTGCTGTCTTCTTGCTGGCCTGCCAGGCCATCCAGGACCTTCTGGGCAGCTTCCTCGTCGTGGCCATAATGCACACAGACACGTGCACCTTCGCTCGCCAGCCGCTCGGCAATGGCGCGACCGATACCGCGTGACGCGCCTGTTACAAGTACGCGCTTGTCTTCGAAACGATGCTGCATTATTGCTCCTGCACGACTCAGCCGATCATCAGATGCCCGCCAAGCCCGATGAGAAAACCGATCACCGCACCCAGTGGTGGGCCCCAGTGGCGCTGCAGCCTGGCCTGTGGCGCGATGTCCTGGAAGATAAGGTAAAGAATACCGCCTGCGGCAGCCAGCATGATAATGCCGAGCACGGCAGGGAAATCGACCAGCCAGAGCTTGCCCGCGGTCGCCATTGCGGGGCCTAGCGGAACCAGCAGCAGGAACAGCAACAGGGTCTGCCAGCGGGCAAGTCCGGCGTCACGCAACTCGCGTTGTGCGTTGAACCCTTCGGGAAAGTTCTGCACTGCAATCAGCAACGCAAGCAGCGGTGCGGCGGCGAGTCCTTCGGCGTACAAGGCGCCCAGCGCGATGGACTCCGGCAGGAAATCCAGCAGCATCGCGATGAACTGCGCGACACTGCCGCCGTGCCTGGCGAGCCAGCGCTCCAGCAGCATCATTGCCACACCGCCACCAAGCACGCTGGCCAGCACGGCCCAGACAGGCAGGCGATGCATGCCTTCCGGCACGAGCACGAACGCGACTGCCGCGAGCAGCGCCCCGCCACCGATGGCAATTACCGAATGACGAAACTCCTGCTCCAACCAGTAGGGCCGGATGCGCTCGACCATGCCAAGCAGGCCGCCAGCGGGAATTGCGGCACCCGCCAGCGTGGTAAAGAAAAGCAGTTGCATCCACTCAGACATGTAACACCTGCAATTTCCAGCGACCTCACCGGTCGCTCGTTGACTGCTAAAAAAACGAAAACCGGATATCGAGCCTGCGCTTCGATATCCGGCACAGCGCAACATCAACCTCGTCGAGACCAAACCCTACTGGATGACGAAATCGATTCCGTCGCAGCGTTCCAGGCGTGCCTCGCCATTGTCGTTTCCCACAAAGAGAAGAGGCTCTACGCGGTAAACGCCCGGCGGCACATCGGCCGCCAGTTCCGGCGTCGCCACCATGTCCCACTCGAATCCTGTCTCCGAGCTTTCACCCGGAGCGAGCTCCATGGAGGTCACTACCTGGGCAAACGCCTGGCCGTAATAAGGATCCCAGACACTCACGCCGCTGCTGCGCGAGCGCACGAGGAGTTCGCAGGCCGGGCGCGTGTAATACAGGGTCACTGGAGTGCTGCCATTGTTGCGGACCGTGCAGACGAACCGGATGGTTTCGCCCTGGATGAACGATGTCGAATCCACGTGAAACTTGTCCTGCACGGCAAAGCCGACTGAAACCATATCGATACTGGACGAAGGTCCGTCTGTACATGACTCCAGGTACGCGAAGGGGTCTTCGACATCATGCTGGCAGGCGGATATGGCGAACAAGGCGACCGCCAACCATAGGAATCTTGCGCCGGGGCGTCGAAAAAGGTGCTGTTCCTGCATGCATCCTCCTTGCGGCAGCATCCCTGCGCTTCCGCTACAATGCCGATTCCTTTCCGGCAATCCTGAATTCCATGATGAAGTATAGAGGCAGCCCAGACTACCGCCACGACAGCATCCCGCGAACGGGAGTCCTGCTCGTCAATCTTGGTACACCCGACGCACCGGAAACCGGTGCGCTGCGCCGCTACCTGAAGCAGTTCCTTTCGGATCCGCGGGTGATCGAAGTACCGCGGCTAATCTGGTTCTTCATCCTCCGTATCATTCTTCTCATCCGGCCATCGCGCTCCGCTGAAGCGTACCGAAAAGTATGGACGGATGAAGGTTCGCCCTTGCTGACGATTTCGCGGCAACAACGCGACGCCCTGCGCAGCGCGCTTGGCAAGCGATGCGAAGGCCCTGTCGCCGTGGAACTCGGCATGCGTTACGGCAACCCCTCGATTGCTACGGCGATGGATGCGCTACGCAAGGAAAACGTGCAACGCCTGCTGGTGCTGCCGCTGTATCCGCAATATTCCGCCTCGACCACCGCGTCGAGCTTTGACGCGCTTTCCGACTACCTCAAGGAAACGCGCTGGCTGCCCGAACTGCGTTTTGTCACGGCCTACCACGACCGCGATGGTTACATTCGCGCACTCGCGAACAGTATCCGCGAGTACTGGGATGAAAACGGTCGCGGTGAAAAGCTGATGTTCAGCTTCCATGGCATACCCCGTCGCTACCTGCTGAACGGCGACCCGTATCACTGCCATTGCCACAAGACGGCTCGACTGGTGGTCGAACAACTCGGGCTGAAGGAAGAGGATTACGTCGTGAGCTTCCAGTCGCGTGTCGGCCGCGAAGAGTGGCTGCGTCCGTATACCGACGAGACCGTGGAGCAACTGGCGAAGGAGGGCCTCGAGTCACTGGATGTCATCTGCCCCGGCTTCAGCGCCGACTGCCTCGAGACCCTGGAAGAAATTGCCATGCAGAATGCGGAAACCTTCGAGGAACATGGCGGCAAGGAACTGAATTACATCCCCTGCCTGAATGATCGGGACGATCATGTGCGGTTCCTGGCCGACCTGTGCATGGAAAAGACGGGCGACTGGCCGGAGGTCGGCACCGGCTGGAAGAAGAAGAAGGTGCTGGAAGACGCTGAACGCGCGACCGCGCTCGCGAAGAAACTGGGCGCAAGGCACTGAGCCAATGCTGGGGGATTTCCTCGAGATATCGGTACACAGTGACGATGTGCTCGAATCGCTGCGCTGGTACCAGAAACTCGGCTTCACCGAGATTCGCAGCGGTGACACCTGGACCCACCCCTACGGTGTGGTCACGGATGGTCGCTGTTTCATCGGGCTGCACGCCTATGAATTCCCGTCGCCCTCGCTGACCTTCGTTGCGCCCGACCTGCGCAACCGCGTCGAGCCGCTCGAGGCAGCCGGCGCGGAATTCGAATTCCTGAAACTCGCCGATACACAATTCCATGAGCTGGGGTTCTTCGCGCCGGATGAGCAGATGGTCTGCCTCATCGAGGCGCGCACCTTTACCCCGGTGCCCGCTTCCGACTCCCTGCTCGGTTACTTCGCGGAAATTCGCCTGCCGGTGGATGACCAGGATGCTGCAGCAGCGCAATGGCAGCGTTACGGCCTGATCGAAAATGAATTGCCCGACGAGCTACACGACACCAGCAACCTGTGCTGCACTGGCCTGAACATCGGTCTCACCGAGCACCGCAAGGTGAAGCGAGCAACGCTGGTGTTTCATACGGACGATATCGATGCCGTGTTGCAGGAGCTGGAGAAAAAGGACATCGAACCGCGCGCCGTGGAAACGAAACAGAAACTTGCCTGGCTGCGGAGCCCCGAAGGTCTCGATATCGCCGTCGCCGAAATCAACCCGTCAGCTGGTGAATGATCCTTCCCGATTCCGCGAGATAGGAACCGCCAAACAGCCGCGCATGATTCATCACGTGGTACAGGCGATACAGCGGTTCACGCTGCTCCCACCCCGCGGGCAAGGGCCATTCGGATTCGTAGGCCTCGTAGAACGACGAAGGAAACCCGCCAAACAGCTTCGTCATTGCCAGGTCGCATTCGCGATCGCCGAAGTGCACCGCGGGGTCGAAGATGACGGGGACGTCGCCCTGGAGCATCGCTGCATTTCCCGCCCATAGGTCGCCGTGCAGCAATGAAGCAGCTGGCGCATGACCGCCAAGGAATTCATGCAGCGAACGTGCCAGGGCGAGACCTTCTTCATGCCACTCGGCACTGCGAAGGTCTTCAAGCAAAGGCAACAGGCGGTTCTCGCGAAAGAATTCGCACCAGTTCGCAGACTGGCGGTTTCGCTGTACACCAAGGCCGATGAAATTGTCTTCATCAAGCCCATGCGACTCAGCCCTTAATTCATGCTGTTTTGCCAGTTGCCTGCCCAGTTTCCCACCGGCCACTGCTGAAAGCGGTTGCAGCGGCAACCATTCAACCACCAGCACCGTTTCACTTCCGGCTTCATGCACGCCGAAGCAACGAGGAACCCGAACGGCGTCCGCCTCGGCAAGCATCTCCAGGCCACGAGCCTCTGCGCGCAGCATGGCTGCATCACCCTTCTTCAGGAACCAGGTTGCGCCATCCTGCTCGACACGACCCGAAACCGCCGTGGCGAGTAATCGTTCGATATCCGGTGCTTCAGGCATTGCGGCGTGCGGCAAACTTTTCGGCCTGTCGATGCAGGCGCTTGCCGAAATTCAGGCGTTCGTAAAGCGGCGTGACGATATCGATGTCGGGGTAACGCCAGGCGAGGTCGTCGAGCGCAGCGGCGTCGAGCGGGACGCTGCAGTGAATGGTTGCCAGCTCGCGCGAGAGGAATGCCATGTCGCGATCGGCCTCGAGTTTCCTTGCGAGCGATGCAGCCCCGCGAACCGGCACATCCGCGACATCGTCGAGTCGGGCATACAGGTCATCAAGCGAATCAAAATGGGCCAGCAGGGCGGCAGCGGTTTTTGCACCAACTCCCTTGACACCCGGAATGTTGTCCACGCTGTCACCCATCAGGCCGAGCAGGTCCGGGACCTGCGAAGGCTTCACTCCCATCTTCTCGACAATGCCGGCAACATCAAGCCGCTTGTTTCCCGCGTAATCCCACCAGGTATCGCCAGGCTCAACGAGCTGGCCGAGATCCTTGTCGCGGGTGACGATGGTGATCGGGAATTCCGTGGAGCGATGCATCGACGCCAGCGTGCCGATGATGTCATCCGCCTCGTATCGATCGGATGCGAAACAGGCAATTCCCAGGGCTTCCGCCACGTCACGACAGGCGCCGAGTTGCCGCTCGAGCTCTTCCGGTGGCAACTCGCGATTGGCCTTGTAATCGGGCCAGGTGTCGTTACGGAATGATGTCGTCAGGCTCTCGTCGAAAGCGCATGCAATATGCCGCGGATTCTCGCGTTCCAGCAGTTCCGTAAGGAAGCCTGCAAAGCCATACACCGCTTGAGCCGGATTACCATCTGCGTCACGAAAGGTGTCCGGGAGCGAAAAGTAGGCGCGGAATATGTAAACACTGGCATCAACAAGGTAGAGCATCGAGAAATCCGTGGCCGTTGTCCCTGTGCGACATGCACGGATTATGCCATGGTTAGTGCATCCGGTTTTCAGGAACCAGTAAAAGGGGGATTACATGAAGAAGTTGATTCTGGTTGGCGCGGCGGCCTTGTTAGGCGCGAGCGTTGCAAATGCGGACACCATTCTCGAATACCGCAATGCGAAGGATGGCAGCATCCATACGATGATGAAGGTCAGTAACCAGCGCGTCCTGGTCAATGACCAGAACCGCAGCGAAAGCATGCTTTACATGCAGCAGGGTGATCGTATGTACATCATCGACAGCAGCAAGCGGGAATACTCGACGCTGGACGAGGAAACGATGAAGCGTCTCTCCGGCCAGGTGAACGACGCGATGAAGCAGCTGGAAGAGCAGCTGGCCAACATGCCCGAAGCGCAACGCGAACAGATGAAGAAAATGATGGGCGGCATGATGGATATGGGCAAGGAAATGATGAAGCCCGAAATCACGCGTACCGGACGCAGTGGCGAATTCAATGGCATGGCCTGCGATTTCGTGAAGATGAAGGTCGGCAACATGATGAACAGCGAGTTGTGTGTCGCCGAGATGAGTGCGCTCGATATGCCCGGGAATGATCGCGCGACGCTCGACGCGATGAATGCCTACATGAAGAAGATTTCCGACATGATGTCGGAGTCACTCGGAATGAATATCCCGTTCAACCTGATTGGCGGTATTCCGGTTTACATCAGCGATGATGAAACTCCCGAGGGCCGCGTTCTGCATATCGACGATGACGCATCGATATCTGGCAGTGAAATGAGCCTTCCCGATGGTTACCGCGAAGTGCCGCTCGAAGGCAAGGGCGGCGGAATGGGAGGTTTCGGCGGCTGACAGGCCTCCAGGCCCAACGCGAAAAAAAGGCAGCGCAATGCGCTGCCTTTTTTACAGGTAGGAAGAAAACAGCCAGAAGAAACCGTCACGCAGGCGGCGCGGTAACGAGCGGCGATCCATCTCGTCCAGGGTGATCGGGCGCGCCTGCTCCTGCAGTCGATCGATATAGGCGTTCGCACTCGAGGCAAGGTGCGGGTCGATGATTTCCACGGCAACCTCGAAGTTCAGGCGAAGGCTGCGCGGGTCGATGTTTGCGGAACCCGCGATCAGGTAATCATCATCCACCGTCACCAGCTTGCTGTGCAGGAATGGCGGCGGCACCTCGAAGATTTCCACGCCCCATTGCAGCAGTTCCCACAAGAGATGGCGGGACGCCCAGTCCACGTACGGCAGGTTTGAGCGCTGCGGAATGTAGACCTCGACCTCGGCACCACGTATGTCGGCAGCCTGCAAGGCGCCAGTAATCTCCCGCGATGGAATGAAATAGGGCGTCACGATCCGGACGCGCTTCTTCGCGCCACTGAACACTCCCATCAGTGTCAGGTTCAGGCGGTCGAGGCTCTCGTCCGGTCCGTCCTCAATGGCGCGGGCGCGCGCAGATCCTTGCGCCTGCTGGCGCTCCGGCAGCACCAGGCTTTCGTGACGACTGACATGCCAGTCCTTCGCAAAGATGGCTGCCAGGGACGCCACGATCGGGCCCGTCGCGCGAAAATGCAGGTCGGCATGCGGATCAGGAAGCCGTGGTTCCGACACGAAGTGCCGGTCATCGACATTCATGCCGCCAAAGTAGGCAATGCTGCCATCCAGCACGGCGATCTTCCGATGGTTGCGCATGTTGAGCGACACGGTTGGAGGCAACAGGTGCGGCGGATGAAAGTGCGCGACCTTCACGCCGCTGCCACGAAGGCGCCGTTCGGCCGCCCGGAAGGTGTAAAGCGTTCCGATACCGTCGATCAGGACGCGGACACTGACACCGCGCGCACTGGCAGCGATGAGCGCATCGCAGACCTCGGCGCCTATTCCCTTTCCCGCAAAGATGTAGCTCGCGATCCATATCGACTCATTTGCCGCGTTGATGTCTTCCAGGAGTTTCGGGAAGCAGGCATCGCCGTTCTGCAGCATGTCGATATCGTTGCCGTGGCTGAGCGATTCCCCGGTAGTGTTCCAGCCGGGATGGGCCAGCGGGTGATCGTCATGTTGCGGGGAGGACGTTGCGGGTAGTCGCTGGTCACCACGCTCGTAACCGATATCGAAGAAACCGTAGCCCTCGCCCTGCAGTTGCCTTGCCCGCGCCCGCAGCCGGTTCACGCCGAAGAAGTAATACAGGAGTGGTCCGACAACCGGGAACACCAGCGATATGCCGATCCAGCCCAGGGCAGAACGGGAATCACGCTTGTAGAGCAGTGCATGCACGATCGCCAGTGGCGCGACCACCACGTGGAAGAACAGGATTATCCATTCCATGCCGCCCCCGGCCCTGGCTGGGAGTAAGGATCAGAAATCAAGTGTAACAAGCCAGCGCGATGTGACATCACCGCGCTCACGCCGTTGCATCACTCAGTGCGCGATAACACTCTGGTGAACGGCTTCGGGCTTGCGCGAGAGTCGTGCGTGCAACGGACTGGTGCGCGGGAAATGTGCCAGCAGGAAATCCATCTGGTCAGCAAGGATGCGCTTGCCTTTCAGGTAGACGTATTCCGCATGTGTCGGCGTGAACGGCACCGCCAGCAATTCCATGTTCGCCTGCTCAGGCGTGCGCCCTGCCTTGTGGTTGTTGCAGCGCTTGCAGGACGTCACGACATTCGTCCAGACATCCAGCCCGCCCTGCGATACGGGACGCACATGGTCACGCGACAGGTCGCCGGAGAGGAATCGCTCGCCGCAATAAAGGCAGAGATTTGCATCGCGCTTGAACAGCGTGTGGTTGTTGAGCGGCGGCACGTACTTGTCGTGCGCCTTCTTCAAGGCGACGTTGTCGCCGAAGGTGGCAATGATCGAGTGAACGGTAATCACCGAGCGACGGCCCGTCATCGCGGAGATGCCACCATGAACTTCGTAAAGCTCACGACCGCAGGTGTAGGCCACCTGGTCGGCAAAATAGAGTCGGACGGCATCCTGGTAGTTGACCCACTCCAGGGGCATGCCGGACACATCGGTCCGAAGGACTTGCTGGCTGAGGTCGATCACGGCGATTCCTCCCTAGTGGTTGGCGACCGAGCCCCTTGCCAAAGGGGGCGTTTGCAGAGACCGGATCAGGCGCGAACCCAGCAGGGCAGCAAGCGCCTGTATACACAGAGTTTAGTCGAGCTTTGCGGTTTTTCTCGCCAATTGGAGCCTTTCTACGCCACTGGAATGGCAATTGCATGACACACCGCGAGAAAAATCTGCTGAAACCGTTATGCTGAATAGGACTTCACGCGCATCGGAGATGCTTGCATGACGAAGAAACTGGGTATAGCCAGCGAAACCGCCACCGGCGAGCGGCGGGTGGCGCTGGTTCCCGCACTCACCAAGAAGCTGGCCGGGCTCGGCCTCGACATTCACCTGCAGAAGGGCGCGGGCGATGCCGCCGGCATTCCCGATTCGGCTTATTCCGAAGTGAATATCGCCGCCGACCGCGCTGCTGCCACGGGCGATGCAGACATCGTGTTCTGCGTGCGCCCCCCGGATGACGACTTCATCGGGCAGCTGAAGAAAGGCACTGTGCTGGTTGGATTCCTGTCGCCGCAGGAAGGCGAGCGCCTGCAGAAGATCGCCGACGCGGGGGTTACCGCGTTTTCGGTCGAACGCATTCCGCGCATTTCGCGCGCGCAATCGATGGACGCGCTGTCCTCGCAGGCCGCCTGTGCAGGCTATCGCTGCGCACTGATCGCGGCCGATTCACTGCACCGATTCCTGCCGATGCTGACCACGGCCGCGGGCACCATTCGCCCGGCCAAGGTGCTCGTCATCGGTGCCGGTGTCGCGGGCCTGGCCGCGATCGGTGCGGCGAGAAGCATGGGCGCGATCGTGCGCTCGTTCGATACCCGTCCGGAGGTCAAGGAGCAGGTCGAGAGCATGGACGCCGAGTTCCTGATGCTCGATTTCGAAGACGAGGACGGCTCCGGCGAGGGCGGCTACGCCAAGGTGATGAGTGACGAGTTCATCAAGGCCGAGATGGCACTGTTCGCCGAGCAGGCGAAGGATGTCGACATCATCATCACGACCGCGCTGATCCCGGGCAAGCCGGCACCGCGGCTGATCACTGCGGCGATGGTCGGGTCGATGAAGGACGGCAGCGTGATCGTCGACCTCGCCGCCGAGCAGGGCGGCAACTGCGAGCTGACCGTGGCGGACGAGGTCGTGCAGAGAAACGGCGTCACGATCATCGGCTACACCGACCTGCCCAGCCGGCTCGCGGCGCAATCGAGCCAGCTCTATGCCACCAACCTGCGCCACCTGCTGACCGACATGACGCCCGGCAAGGACGGGCACATCGTCGTCGACATGGAGGACGAGGTCATCCGCGGCGCGACGATCTGCAAGGACGGCGAGACCACGTGGCCGCCACCGCCGCCGAAACTGTCGGCTGCGCCGCCGCAGGCGGAAGCGGCTGCCGCACCGGCGCCCGCGCCCAAGCAACCCTCGGTCGTCGGGCCGATCGCCGCGATGGCGGTCGGCGGCCTGGCGCTGCTGGGTCTCGGCGCGGTCGCGCCGCCGTCGTTCATGGCCCACTTCACGGTGTTCGTGCTGGCGTGCTTCGTCGGTTACATGGTGATCTGGAACGTGACCCCCGCGCTGCACACGCCGCTGATGAGTGTGACCAACGCGATCTCGTCGATCATCATCATCGGCGCGCTGCTGCAGATCAGCTCGGCCGACAAGATCATCATGTGGACCGCCGTCGGGACGGTCCTGA
>JAWWBT010000026.1:0-18766 GCA_033720815.1 Gammaproteobacteria bacterium
CCGATGGAGAAATATTCCATCGAGTAAAGTTCATCTTCATTCTCGTCGAGCGCAGTGATGCGCATGCCGTTCGAATGGCGATCAAGGAATTCGTTCTTCAGGAACAGCAGGTGCATGTCGCGATCAAAATCGATGCGATGCTCGCCATTCAGCAGCAATGCATTTTCCTTCGCGATGCGCTCAAGCGTCGGCTCGATCGTGTCGGGATCAACGGTGTCGGGTGCAGCGCCTTCCAGGCCAAGCATCACTGCCTTGTCGGTGCCGTGACCGACACCCGTCAGTGCCAGCGAGCCATACAGCTGCGTGACCACGCTGCGCGTCTTTTCCAGCAAGTCCTGCTGCTCGAGTTCGAGCACGAAATCGCGACCCGCACGCATCGGGCCAACGGTATGCGAGCTCGATGGCCCGACGCCGATCTTGAACATTTCAAATACGCTGATCGACATGCATCCACTCCTGTCGTAATAGCTGTTTCCCGACTACTGCCTGGTCAGAGCGCCAGGCGAAAGCCGAATACCGGCAGTTCGCCCTGATGGAAATCCAGGTCCTCGGAACGACGAAATCCCATCCTCTCGTACATCTTCCATGCCGGCTCCATCGATGCCGTCGTGTGCAGGATGACTTCGGCGTGCCGCTGTTCACGACCCAACGCGATGCAGGCTTCGGTAAGGCGTCGCCCGACACCCTGACCACGAAATGCCGGGGAGACCGCCAGCAACCTGAGGCCCGATGCATTCGTGACAGATGTCGCAGAGCCTCCAGATCCGTACTGCGACATGTCGGCGAAATACACCACTCCGCCTGCCAGCAGGCCGTCGTCTGTTACCGCCACCAGCACGCGTGTATCAGGACGCTCGGCCATGGTTGCGACGTTTTCAAGCAACTCATAGTACTGCGGCTGCTCGGACGGATTCGGAAAACCTTCGAGTGCCGAGTAAACGTCGACCATCAGCCGGCCGAGCTCAACGGCCTCGTCTTCCCGAATGTCACGGACAATCATTCACGCCTCTCCGAAGACGACAAGACCGGAGCATGGCTCCGGCCTGTCATGAATTCGCAGCCAGTTGCGACTGATCATTCCGCCAGCGACAGCAGGCTCGCGTTGCCGCCAACGGCGGCCGTGTTGATGGTCAGTGTACGCTCGTTGGCGAAGCGCAGCATGTAGTGCGGACCGCCCGCCTTCGGACCGGTACCCGACAGGCCCATGCCACCGAAGGGCTGGACACCAACCACGGCGCCGACCTGGTTGCGGTTCACGTAGGCATTACCCACCTGCACCTTGCGCTGGATGTAGTCGGCTTCGCTGTCGATGCGCGAATGGATACCCAGCGTGAGGCCGAAACCGGTACGGTTCACTTCCTCAATGACCTTGTCGAGATCCTTCGCCTTGTAACGCACGATGTGCAGGATCGGGCCGAAGTTCTCGTCCGCGACTTCATCGAGGCTCGGGATTTCGACGGCGATCGGCGCCACAAAGGTGCCGTGCTGCGTCCACTCCGGCAACTCGCACTTGCCGACAACCTTGAACTTCGACGCCATGTCATCGGCATGCTTCTGCAACGACTCCTGCGCGGCCTTGTCGATGACGGGACCGACGTCGGTTTCGAGCAGGCCCGGGTCACCGACCTTCATGGTCTTCATGTAACCGGCGAGCACATCGATGACGCGATCGGCGATTTCTTCCTGCACGTACAGGCAGCGCAGCGCAGAGCAGCGCTGGCCTGCGGAAAGGAAAGCCGACTGCACGACATCCGGCACCACCTGTTCCGGCAGTGCAGAGGAATCCACGATCATCGCGTTCTGGCCACCGGTCTCGGCGATCAGCGTCGGGATGATGCCGTCACGGTTCGCCAGCGTCTGGTTGATCACCTTGCCGGTGCCGGTGGAACCAGTGAAGGCCACACCCGCGACACGCTCGTCCGCAACGCCGTGCTTGCCGAGCACGGAACCACGGCAAGGCAGGAAGTTCAGCACTTCACCCGGTACGCCGGCCTTGTGCAGCAGCTCGACCGCGAGTGAACCGATCAGGCAGACCTGGTCTGCCGGCTTGGAAATCACGGCATTGCCCGCAGCGAGCGCGGCCGTGATCTGGCCGGTGAAGATCGCCAGCGGGAAATTCCACGGGCTGATGCAGATGAAGACGCCCTTGCCCTGCAGGCGAAGCGTGTTCGATTCACCCGTCGGTCCCGGCATTTCCATCACCGTGCCGAAATCGCGCTCGCAACGCATGGCGTAGTAACGCAGGAAGTCGACAGCCTCACGCACTTCGGCAACACCGTCGGCAATGGACTTGCCCGCCTCGCGCGTGCACAGCGCCATGAACTCGGCCATGTGTTCTTCGTAGAGGTCCGCTGCCTTGCGCAGGATCGCGGCGCGTTCGGTTGCCGGCTTGCGGTCCCACTTCGGCTGCGCCTTCACGGCGACGTCAATTGCTTCCTTGATCTCCTTTTCACCGGCGTGGATCACCTCACCGACAACACGACGGTTGTCGATCGGGTCAAGCGACGGCTGCGTCTCGCCGGAAAGCTTCTTGCCGCCGATGATGGGAGCGGCGATGCGCTGCTTGCCCATTGCGGCTTCCATGTCCTTCTTCAGCTGGGTCAACTCGGCAATATCCGCCATGTTGATGCCCTTCGAATTCAGGCGCTCGTAACCGGCGAAAGTGTAGATATCGCGCGGCAACGGAATCTTGGTGTGCGGAATGCTTTCCAGCTTCTCGACTTCCTTCACCGGGTCGGAAGCGATGTCTTCCACCGGCACCTTCTCGTCCACGATGCGGTTCACGAAGGACGTGTTCGCACCATTTTCCAGCAGGCGACGCACCAGGTACGGCAGCAGTTCCTTGTGCGCACCGACCGGTGCATACACGCGGCAGGCGATACCGAGCTTGTCTTGCGGAACGATTTCGCCATACAGCTCTTCGCCCATGCCATGCAGGCGCTGGAATTCGAAATCCTTGCGATCGCCGATCATTTCCAGGATCGATGACACCGTATGTGCGTTATGCGTTGCGAACTGCGGGTACAGCGCGTCGCCCGCCTCGATCATCCGGCGCGCGCAGGCAAGGAAGGAAACGTCGGTATTGCACTTGCGCGTGAATACCGGGTAACCGTGCTCACCGTTCACCTGGAACATCTTGATCTCGGTGTCCCAGTAGGCGCCCTTCACCAGGCGTACAGGAATGCGGCGACCGACTTCCCGGCTCAGTGCCACCAGCCAGTCGACCTGCTTCAGGCAACGTTTCTGGTAGGACTGGATGGCAAGGCCAAAGCCTTCCCAGCCGGCGAGCGACTCGGAGCGGTAGACCGCTTCGATGACGTCCAGGGAAATATCCAGGCGGTCAGCTTCTTCGGCATCGACCGTCAGCGCGATGTCGTGCTTCTTCGCACGCTCGGCCAGCGCGCGCAGCTTCGGCACCATCTCTTCGAGCACCTGGTCACGACGCGCAATTTCATAGCGCGGATGCAAGGCGGAGAGCTTCACGGAAATCGACGGTGCGGAGAAGACGTTGAACCCTTCACCCATGTTTTCGCCGATGGCATCGATGGCATCGGAATACGCGCGGAAATATTTTTCGGCGTCGTCGTAGGTCAGTGCCGCTTCGCCGAGCATGTCGAAGGAATGGCGATACAGCTTGTGATCCTTCGAGGTCGAACGCTTCATCGCTTCCTTGATGGTACGACCCATGACGAACTGGAAGCCCATGATGCGCATCGCCTGGCGCATCGCGGTACGCACCATCGGCTCACCGATCCGCTGGATCGCCTTGTCCATGATGTTGCCGGCGTTGTCTTCGTCGCGCTCGTTCAGCTTCAGCATCTTGCCCGTCAGCATCAGGCCCCAGGTCGATGCATTCACGAACAGCGATGACGACTTGCCGAGATGTTCCTTCCACTTGCCGTCACGCATCTTGTCCTGGATCAGGCGATCGGCCGTGTCGGCATCCGGCACGCGAATCAGCGCTTCGGCCAGGCACATCAGCACCATGCCTTCCTTCGAGGACAGGTCGTACTGCTGCAGGAAGGCTTCGATACCTCCCTTGCCTTCGGAGTTCTTGCGCACGCGGCGCACGAGTTCCTCTGCGCGCTGCTTGATGCGTGAACGCTTCTCGTCATCGAGGCGCGCTATTTCCAGCAGTTCCTTGACCACGGCGGTCTCGTCGGCCAGGAAATACCGGTTCATTTCGCCACGCAGCTCGGACAGCTTCGGGGGCTCGCCGGCAAAGATTACCGGTACCGTTTCCTGTGCCATCTTGTCTCGCGCAGTTGCCATGTCACTCTCCAAGGGGGTTATTCGAAGGGCGCTGAAATGCGGTGAATTCGAGCCCGTCATTGTACTCCAACGATACGTCATTCGCATCTTCATCGGGCTGCCGAAACTCCCGTGAAACGGGCGTTTGAGCGCTGTCGATGGACCCGGCGGCACATCGATCCTCCCAATAAAAAACGGCCCCCGGAAACCGGGGGCCGTCCTGCCGTGGAGGCAGCAGGGTATTCCCTGCCAGCATCGCCTTGCCGATTACATGTTGGCAATCAGCGCGTCGGCGAAGTCGCTGGTGGAGACTTCCTTGGCATCGTCCATCTGGCGCGCGAAGTCGTAGGTCACGACCTTGTCACCGATGGTCTTTTCGTAGGCCTTCGTGATGATATCGGCCACTTCGGTCCAGCCGATGTGCTCGAACATCGACACGCCGGAGAACAGCAGCGAACCCGGGTTCACCTTGTTCTTGCCGGCATGCTTCGGCGCGGTACCGTGGGTTGCCTCGAAGACTGCGACCTTGTCGGACATGTTGCCGCCCGGCGCGATACCGACACCGCCGACTTCCGCCGCGATGGCGTCGGACAGGTAGTCGCCGTTCAGGTTCATGGTGGCAAGCACATCGTATTCGTCCGGACGCAGCAGCATGTTCTGGAACATGATGTCGGCGATGGCATCCTTGATCACGATCTCGTTACCCGTCTTCGGGTTCTTCATCGTCATCCACGGACCGCCATCGAGCAGCTCGGCACCGTATTCTTCCTTCGCCACCTCGTAGCCCCACTTGCGGAAGGCGCCCTCGGTGAACTTCATGATGTTGCCCTTGTGCACCAGGGTGACGGACACGCGATCGTTGTCGATCGCGTAATCGATCGCCATGCGAACCAGGCGCTTGGTGCCGAAGGCGGAAATCGGCTTGATGCCGATGCCGGAACCGTCAAAGAACTTGGCGCCCATTTCGTCACGCAGGAACTTCGTGACCTTCTCGTTTTCCGGGGTACCGGTTTCGTACTCGATGCCGGCGTAAACGTCTTCGGTGTTCTCGCGGAAGATCACCACATCGATGTCTTCCGGCTTGCGCAGCGGGCTCGGCACACCGTTGTAGTACTTCACCGGGCGCACGCAGGCGTACAGGTCAAGTTCCTGGCGCAGCGACACGTTCAGCGAACGGAAGCCCTCGCCCACCGGCGTGGTCAGCGGACCCTTGATGGAGACCACCAGGTCCTTCAGCGCATCCTTGGTTTCCGCCGGGAAGTAGTCGCCATCGTAGATGCCGGCGGCCTTCTCGCCCATGAACAGCTCGGCCCAGTGGACCTTCTTCTTGCCGCCGTAGGCCTTTTCGACTGCGGCATCCCAGATCTTCAGGCAGGCCGGCGTGATGTCGACGCCAATGCCGTCACCTTCCACGTAGCCCAGGACCGGCTGGTCAGGAACGTTCAGCTTGCCGTTATCGAAGGTGATCTTCTCACCGCCTTCCGGCAGCTTGATGTGCTTGTAAGCCATTGATTGATCTCCAGTCTTGCGGAATGAATTCGGCTCAGGGCGGCCGCTGCAAGGCACAGGCCGCGTTCTGGAAGCGCGACATTATAACGAATGCCGGCCGGCTTCGCTGAGCGTTTGACGGGAGATGCGTTTCAGGCGCCGCGCTTGCCCGGCGGCATGGGCGAATCGAAGTGGCGAACTTCGCCGGTCGCGAGGAAATGGCGGTAATCCGCGAGGATTTCGCCATGGTCGAAGGCCAGCGGCGGCAGGCCATCGGGACTGAACAGGCCGGCATTGGCCGCGTCATCGCCGGCCGATGCCATGCCCCAGGCCTCGGCAACGAATACCGCCGAAGCGTTGTGGCCGCGCGGGTCGCGCGACGGATCCGAATAGATGCCGAGCAGCGTCATCAGCCTTACCCGCAAGCCGGTTTCTTCATACGCCTCACGCACCGCAGCTTCTTCCACGGATTCACCGACATCGACAAAACCGCCTGGCAGGGCCCAGCCCAGCGGTTCATGACGACGCTCGATCAGCACGATCTTGCCGGGATGCTCCTGCATCTCGATGATGATGTCGACGGTCAGCAGCGGTGTTTCGGGACGCGACATGGCTGGAGGACTCAGCGGTCGGCCCGCGGCGCTTCCAGCGCCTCGATATCGACCAGCTCGACGATGGTGCCGACCATGTGGAATCCCATGCGCTCGGGCTGTGGCTTCACGGTGAATTTCACGCGCAGGCCGTCATGCGCGAATTCCTCGGGAATGCCATAGGGATCGTACTTGGCGCCGTCGTCGGCTTCCAGGTACCAGAATCCGCCCTCGACCTGCGAGTAGCGCACGTGTCCTTCAGCAGTAATGCAGTCCACGCAGTCCTCCGCAGCATCGGTGGGTTTGCCGACGCAGGCCGCCAGCAGCAACAGGCAGGTAACCAGCGTTGAGCGAATGGCAGTCATAGTGCCCCCTGCGGTGTTTTTCCTACTGTCGCGCACAGCGGATCATCGCTGCAAGCGACTTCTCGACATCCTCGTCCGTCGTGGCCCACGACGACACCGAAATCCGCAACGCGGTACGCCCCTGCCATTCCGTGCCCGCGACCCAGCAGGTGCCGTCACGCTGTATTCGCGCAATGACCTCGCGGGTAATTTCCGGCTCACCGAACGACACCAGTACCTGGTTCAGTACAACCTCGTTGAGGATTTCGAAACCTTCATTGCGCAGGCCCTCGGCAAAGCGGCGCGCCTGCCGGCAGTTGCGAGCGACCAGTTCGGCAATACCTTCACTACCCAGCGAACGCAAGGCGGCCCAGACATCCGCGCCCCGGGCCCGCCGTGACAGTTCCGGCGTGTACTGCCAGGGCTCCCGCGCCTCCGCCTGGACGAGATAGGCCGCCTCGCCCGCCAGCGCCTCGCGCAACAGGCTGCCCTGCTTCACCATCACCAGTCCAGAATCGTAGGGCACGTTAAGCCATTTGTGCGCATCAGTGGACCAGGAATCCGCCTTTTCCAGGCCCGCGGCAAGCGCGGCAGTTTCCGGACAGGTGCGGGCCCACAGACCGAATGCGGCATCGACATGTACCCAGGCACCGCTACCATCGAGGTGGTTGCAGATATCGCCAACGGGATCGAAATCCCCGGTATTCACGTTGCCGGCCTGCAGGCAGACCAGCGTCGGGCCGGAAACCTGCGGTATCAAGTCGGCGCGCATCCGGCCGCGGGAATCCGTCGGTACGCGCGTGACGCGATCGCGCCCGAGACCAAGCACCGACAGCGCCTTCTGGATACTGACATGCACCTCGTCACCCACGATCACGTTGATCGGAGGCGCACCGTAGAGCCCCTGGCGGGCAACATCCCAACCTTCTCGCGCCAGCAGGGAGTGGCGTGCGGCGAGCAAGGCGCAGAGGTTCGCCGTGGTGGCACCGCTGACGAACCCGACAGCCGTACTTCCCGGTAGTTGCAGCAGTTCCTTCAGCCAGGCTTCCGCCACATCTTCCAGCTTCGCAGCCGCCGGCGAGGTGATGTTCAGTCCGGCGTTCTGGTCCCAGGCACTGGCCAGCATGTTGGCCGCGAGTGCTGCCGGCAGCGAGCCACCGATAACGAAACCGAAGTACCGTCCACCCGCGCTGGCCATGGTCGCCGGGCTCGCTACCCGGTCTAGCTCTTCCAGAACAGCGTCCGGCGCGGTGCCCGTTTCGGGCAAGGGACCGCCGAGGGCTTCCAGCCCTTCCAGGGCCGCCTTGTCCGGCGCGGCATCGCGACCTTCAAGGCCATCAAGATAATCCGCCGCACGGCTGGCGGCGTCGAGCAGAAGCCCGCGTCTTGCTTCGTTCATGAATCCGGTTCCCCTTCGAGGATATGCCTGCCCTGTCTTGCGCAAACCCTTCTGCCGGCGGTGCAGGGAATGATCAGTCGCCCGACTTGAAGCGGATCAGCTTGCGACGCTGTTTCTTGTCCGGCTTTCGGGTTGGACGAGGTACCGCCATGTTGGCGAGCTTGCGTTGCTCGGCGAAACGTTCGCGTTTTTCGATGCTTTCTGCGGTTTCTTCGTAGAGTTCCTGCGCGACCTTCGCCGGGCCGCGCTTTTCGGAAAGGCCTTCCACTGTCACGACAAGATGATCCACACCCTTGGTGATTTCCAGCGTATCGCCCACTGCAACGGTGCGCGACGGCTTCACCCGGTCACCGTTCAGGTGAACCTTCCCACCTGAAACTGCTTCCTGCGCCAGGCTTCGCGTCTTGAAGAAGCGCGCCGCCCACAACCACTTGTCGAGGCGCACCTTGTGCTGTTCGTCGCTCATGATGCCTTACCCAAAAGAAACCGCGAGTCCCGTTTCCGGAACCCGCGGTCAGTGTAACGCGGCCTGCAACGCTACCGGTATTACGGTGCGCCGCTTGCCGACTGCACATTGACGCCTGACATGCCCAGCAGGCGCTCACGCAGTTCAGGGGCACTGGTCTTCTCGTTCAACCAGATGCCGAAAAAGGCCTCCGCAAAAAGCGGGTCATCGATACTGCCGATCCGCTCGTCGTTGCGGAAGAAGACAGCCTTCTCACCGGGGAAATACAGCCCGGTAAGCTGGTCACCCTCCGCAACATCCGGAAACAGCGACTTCATTTTCGCGAGCCAATCCTCATGTTGGGCCTGGTCGCCAATACCAAGTCCCTTGATTTCATCAATGCTGCGCTTCGCAATCGCCACACCATCGAATTCGCGCTCGTAACGGATCGCCCGCGCATAAGGATCATCCGGCGACCATGTGCCACCAGGGGCCCACAGTGCCGCTGTGTAGACATCCCAGAACAGCACATCGAAATCACCCGCTCCCGCCAGTGACAGGGCCGGAAATTCCCCTGCAATTCCTTCTGGCGGCTGGGGTACCTGCTCCACCCCCTCGACGGCATTTTCGGCGGCATCGGCCAGGGTCGCGAACGACCACATGCCAAGCGCGGCAAGCCAGAGCGCAACCCAGCGGGCCAGGAAGGTTTTTCGCTGTTTCTTGTACATGTTCATGCCTGCTTTCTACCATTTCCTATACAAATATTCTACATATAATCCGTGTTTTTTCCTCCTGCGGCGCAACAGTGTGCATCCAAGCGGAGCCCGCAGCCTGTTATAATCGCGGCCTTTCGCGCCCGCCCTTCCGGCAGGCCGAACGCAAATCACCCCCGCGCGGCAAGCCGCGCGCCCAACCCCGGAGGAAACGCCGTGGCCGAGACGAATTCGAGGACCGCCCTGGTCGAGCAGCTGCAGAAGGACATCCAGGAGCTGAAGGACAGTGGCCTGTACAAGCAGGAACGCGTGATCACCTCGCAGCAGCAGGCTGATATCGATGTGGCCGGCGAGCATGTGCTGAATTTCTGTGCGAACAACTACCTCGGCCTCGCCAACCACCCGGACCTGATCGAGGCCGGCAAGCAGGGCCTCGATAAATGGGGTTACGGCATGGCTTCGGTACGCTTCATCTGCGGCACGCAGGAAGTGCACAAGAAACTCGAGAAGAAGATTTCCGATTTCCTGGGCATGGAGGACACCATCCTCTATGCCGCCTGCTTTGATGCGAACGGCGGCCTGTTCGAGCCGCTGCTCGGCCCTGAGGATGCGATCATCTCCGACGAGCTGAACCACGCCTCGATCATCGATGGTGTCCGCCTCTGCAAGGCGATGCGTTTCCGCTACAGGAACAACGACATGGCGGACCTGGAAGCGAAACTGAAAGAAGCACGCGACAAAGGTGCGCGCCACGTCATGATCGCCACCGATGCGGTGTTCTCGATGGACGGCTACATCGCCGACCTGAAATCGATCTGCGACCTGGCCGACAAGTACGGCGCACTCGTGATGATGGACGACTGCCACGGCGTCGGCTTCATGGGCGAGAACGGCAAGGGTACGCACGAGCACTGCGATGCAATGGGTCGCATCGACATCATCACCGGCACGCTGGGCAAGGCGCTGGGTGGCGCTTCCGGCGGTTACACCTCCGGCAAGAAGGAAGTGATTGACTGGCTGCGCAACCGCTCGCGTCCGTACCTGTTCTCGAACACGCTGGCGCCGGTCATTGCCGAAGCCTCGTTGAAGGTTCTCGACATGCTCGAGGGTGAAAAAGGCAAGGCGATGCGCAAGAAGCTCGACGACAACGCGAAGCGTTTCCGCGCCGGCATGGAAAAGCTCGGTTTCGACCTGCTGCCGGGTGAGCACCCGATCATCCCGGTGATGCTGGGCGACGCAAAGCTGGCCTCGCAGATGGCCGACGAACTCCTGCAGGAAGGCATCTACGTGATCGGCTTTTCCTTCCCCGTGGTACCGAAAGGCAAGGCGCGTATCCGCACGCAGATGTTGGCCGCGCACGATCCCGAGCACATCGACAAGGCCATTGCCGCGTTCGAGAAAGTCGGCAAGAAGCTCGGCGTCATTTGATTCGAATTCCCTGATACGAATTTTCCCGGAGACTCTGATCAATGAAGGCTCTCGTAAAAGCAAAAGCCGAAGAAGGCATCTGGATGGAAGACGTGCCGAAACCCGAATTCGGCCACAACGACCTTCTCATCCGCGTGAAGAAGACCGCGATCTGCGGCACCGACATACACATCTACAACTGGGATGAGTGGGCGCAGAACACGATCCCGGTACCAATGGTGGTCGGCCACGAGTTTGCCGGCGAAGTCGTCGACATGGGCTCGGAAGTCACCGGCTTCGAGGTTGGCGATCGCGTGTCCGGCGAAGGCCACATCACCTGCGGCCATTGCCGCAACTGCCGCGCCGGCCAGCGCCACCTCTGCGAGAACACCGTCGGCGTCGGCGTGAACCGCCCGGGCTGCTTTGCGGAGTACCTTGTCATTCCCGCATTCAATGCCTTCAAGCTGCCGGATTCCATTACCGACGACATTGCCGCGTTCCTCGATCCCTTCGGCAACGCCACGCACACGGCGCTCTCCTTCGACCTGGTCGGCGAGGACGTGCTGATTACCGGCGCGGGCCCGATCGGCATCATGGCGGTTGCGATCGCAAAGCATGCCGGCGCACGCCATGTCGTCATCACCGACGTGAACGATTACCGCCTGGACCTTGCAAGGACCATGGGCGCGACACGCGCGGTGAATGTGTCGAAGGAAAAGATCCGCGACGTCATGAAGGACCTGAAGATGACCGAAGGCTTCGACGTCGGCATGGAAATGTCCGGCGTGCCGTCGGCCTTCCGTGACATGCTTGCGACGATGCGTCATGGCGGCAAGGTCGCCCTGCTCGGGATCCCGCCGGCGGATACCGTCATCAACTGGAACGATGTCATCTTCAAGGGACTGGAACTGAAAGGTATCTATGGTCGCGAGATGTTCGAAACCTGGTACAAGATGGCTGCCATGCTGGAGTCCGGGCTCGACATTTCCCCGGTGCTGACCAACGTGATGAAGGTCGATGACTTCCAGGAAGGCTTCGACATCATGCGTTCCGGCAAGTCCGGCAAGGTCGTGCTCGACTGGACGTGATGCCAGGTTTCACGATTTCGTCACGAAAGCCCCGCAACGCGGGGCTTTTTCGTTCTACCCTGTGAAAGAGGCGCTTGCGAAACAGCGCGCCCTGTCGAACACTCTCGTTACCGAACCGGCAAAGGTGATTTCATGAAACGCTTGCTGCTTGCCACATCCCTCTCCATTCTCCTGCCGCTCACGAGTTGCGTTGAAAACCCGGTCACCGGCGAGCGCAACCTTGGCCTCGTTTCCGAAGGCCAGGAAATCCAGATCGGTGAAGAAAACTATGTCGCTACCCGCCAGATGCAGGGCGGCGAATACTATCTTGACCCGGCCCTGCAGGATTACGTCAATCGCGTCGGCCAGCGCGTGGCCGCACAATCGTCGCGCCAGTTGCCCTACGAATTCACCGTGTTGAACAACGACGTCCCGAATGCCTGGGCCCTGCCGGGAGGCAAGATCGCGATCAACCGAGGGCTGCTCGTCGAACTGGATAACGAAGCCGAGCTTGCCGCGGTACTCGGTCATGAGGTCGTACATGCGGCAGCAAGGCATTCCGCGCAGCAGATCGAACGCAGCATGCTGCTGCAACTCGGCGTCGTCGCGGCAGGTGTTGCCGCAAGCGACACGGAGTACGCGGGCCTTGCAGTCGGCGCGGGCCTGGTTGGTGCACAGCTCATCAATTCAAAATACGGTCGCGAAGCGGAACTGGAATCCGACCGCTACGGCATGCGCTACATGGCGGACGCAGGTTATGACGCGGACGCTGCAGTAAGCCTGCAGGAAACCTTCGTGCGACTTTCCGAAGGAAACAACCCGGGTTG
This sequence comes from Gammaproteobacteria bacterium, assembly GCA_033720815.1. Classification (GTDB taxonomy): domain Bacteria; phylum Pseudomonadota; class Gammaproteobacteria; order Natronospirales; family JAJUFS01; genus JAWWBS01. Next base: position 12,532 of record JAWWBT010000026.1, read on the forward strand.
GCTCGGTGGCCTGTTTGCCTCGCACCCTCCGTCGCAGGAACGCGTTGCACGCAATCGCGAGATCGCTTCGCAGTTGCCGGATGGCGGCGAACTCGGTCGTAGCGCCTACCAGCGCGCAACGGAGAAAATCCGTAATGACAAGCCCGCGTATGCCGCCTACAACAAGGGCGTGAAGGCCCTGGCAGATGGCAATGTGTCATCTGCAGAGACTCTCGCGCGGGAAGCGCTTGCTGCTGTTCCGAACGAGGCAAAATTCCATGCGCTGCTCGGCAATATCGCTTTGGCAAAGGAGAATTCCTCGGCAGCGTTCAATCATTTCGACAAGGCAGTACAACTCTTCCCGCGCTTCTTCGAGTACCGCATCCATCGCGGCATCCTCTACATGCAGCGTGATGCACTCGATGCGGCGCGCGAAGATTTCGACGTTGCAAACCAGTTGCTGCCCACGGCAATTGCTTATGAAAACCTGGGCGATATTGCCGTGAAACAGGGGCGTCGCCAGGATGCGATTGATGCCTATTCAATTGCGGCGAAATCCGACTCTGCTGCAGGCAAGCGCGCCCGCGAGAAACTTGCTCGACTTCAGTCAGGTGGATAAACCGGGAATGTTGCGCAAACTGGCTGGTCAAATGATGCATTGGCACCCCACTGGAGACGCTGCATGGCGACACGCCTGAACATGTTCGCGTCACTTACTGCCTTGCTTGCCGTGGGCAGCATGCTGCTCGCCTGTACGCCACGTGACGGCATCACGCCGTTCTCGACAATTGATCGCCGTGAAGAAATCCGTATTGGCGAGGAGAATTTCGAGCCGACACTCCAGGCGCGTGGCGGCCGCTATACGCTGGACCCGGAAGTCGTCAGCTACGTGGAAGAAATCGGCAGGCGACTCGCAAACGCCAGTGGCGGGAAACTGCCCTGGGAATTTGCCATCGTGAACAATTCACTCCCAAACGCCTGGTCCTTGCCCGGCGGCAAGATAGCGATCAACCGTGGCCTGCTCGTGAGTCTCGAATCCGAAGCGCAACTGGCTGCCGTGCTGGCACATGAAGTGGCGCACGCCACGAACAGTCATGCAGCCCGCGCGATGGAACGCGGCCTGGTCATCGAAGCGACCTTGCGTGCGCTGGGTTTTGGCGACTCGGCTGCCGACGTGGTGGATTCGGGCGCACTTGGCATACAGATCATCACGGCCCGTTTCAGCCAGGCGGCGGAGTTCGAGGCCGATGCTGACGGCATGCGCTACATGGCGGAAGCCGGCTTCCAGCTTGAAGGCGCGCTCACCTTGCAGCAGTCCATGTTGAGGGAACAGGGAAGCTCCCAGGGCGGCCTGACAGGCTCACACCCGGCTTCCCGGGAACGCATTATCGCCAACCGTCGGATCCTTGAGGTACTACAGTCTGCCTACCCGGTAAACAGCGACGATGGCCGCGACCGATTCCTCCGCAAGACCCGCTTCATGCGCAACGCCGAACCGGCCTATGTGGAATACAAGGTCGCGATATGGGAACTGGTACGTGGCAACCTGGAAGCGGCGCACGAACGCATCAGTGCCGCGATGGATATCGAGAATCGCGAAGCCCGTTTCCATGCATTGCATGCGGAATACTATGAACGCCTCGGCGAGATCGAGGCGGCACTGGAAGAATATGATACGGCGATCCGGCTCGAGCCGGCGTACCACGCCCTGCACCAGGGCAAGGGCCTGCTGCTGTTGCGGATGGGTCGACTGGATGAGGCGCGCGGTTCTCTCGCCATTGCGAACGCGCAATTGCAGGATGCAGAAACGCATGAAGGCCTCGGTGATATTGCGGTCGCACAGGGAAGACTGAACGACGCTATCGGCCACTACACACTGGCATCGCGTTCCCGGGGCGTGGCAGGTGAACGCGCAAGGGAAAAACTGCGCGAGGTCGAAGCCGAAGCACTTCAGGCTGAGGCACGCCGCTCGTCGGACAGCCGCTTCCAGTCACCGAACTGATACACGCCCAGCCCGACCAGGATCAGCAGCACGCCCATCCACACCTGCTCCGGCAGCACTTCGTTATTCAGCCACTGCCCCAACAGCAGGCCGGTTACCGGCGTGATCAAGGTCACCAGCGAAAGCCGGATCGGTGAGACACGGCGTAACAGCCAGAAATACATGAGAAATCCAACCACCGAGCCAGCAACACCGAGGTAGATGATTGCGGCGATCGCCTTTGTTTCGACTTCGTGCTGCGGCAACGGCGCTCCCATCCACCACCAGCTCGCGATGAACAGGATCGAACCGTAAACCACGCCACCACCCGTCATGGTCAGTGATGACTGGCGTGTACCGAGGCGTTTCAGCAGGACCGCGACAAGACATTGTGCCGCCATCGCGCCGGTGACGGCAGCAATGCCGGGAATACCGGCAGATGACAGGTTGTCACCGCCACCAAAGACCAGCCACAGGCCGAACACACCCAGCCCGACGCCGACAACACCGGGCAGCGTCATGCGTTCGTTATGCAGGATGGCCAGTGACCACAGTGCTGTAGCAATCGGTGACAGGCCGAAGATCACGGCAATAAGACCGGACGGAACGAACTGTGCTGCCCAGTAGACCAGCATCATGTTCGTGTAGATGCCGAGGGCGGTGATGATCGCAGCAGTGCGCCCCTCCCCTTTCAGGAAGGCTTTATCCCGCTTTAGAAGGAAGATCGCGAGGAAGATCGCCGCGCCAATCGCCATGCGCGAGGCGATGGAAAATATCCAACCCGCACCGACGGCACTCCACTGGATGGCAAGCGGTGTCGTGCTCCAGATAAGCACGACACCGAGCCATGCGGCCGTCAGCGAACGGCCGCTTGCCTCGGATGCATGCTGCACTTACGGCAGCTCGCAGAAGCAGGTGGCGTAAAGGCCGCGGCGATCCTGGTAGACGCGCATCTGCTGGAGCTCCTGCTTCAGGCCCTGCACCATCGGCAGCGCATCAAGCGCGCGGCTCCAATCGTTGTCCGTCTTGACGCCAGGTGCCAGGGTACTGAACAGGTTGACCAGCAACTGTTCGCGGAAACTCAGCTCCGGCTCCTGGTAATACAGGGGCGTGTCGTCGTCGAGCTTCGCCAGGCGACGCGCGGCATCCACGGCATCCTTGAACCCGCCGAGACCGTCGATGAGGCCGTGCTTTTCCGCATCGACACCCGACCAGACACGGCCCTGGGCCACTTCCTTCACATCTGAAAGCGGCATCTCGCGTTCTTCGGCGACCATGGTCGTGAACATGCCGTAGAGGTGGTCCACCGATGCCTGCACCGTCTGCTTCGTGTCCTCACTGAGGCTGCGGTCAAGGCGCAGCGAACCGGCCAGTTCCGTCGTACCTACGCCATCGGTGTAGACACCGTACTCGGCCAGGGCGCGCTCGAAGGTGGGAAGCATCGCTACCACACCGATCGAACCGGTAATCGTTGTCGGCTGAGCCCAGATTTCATCTGCCGTGGCGCTGATCCAGTAGCCACCGGAGGCAGCAACGGAACCCATCGAAACCACCAGCGGAATACCCTTGTCCTGCAGGCGCACCAGTTCGCGCTGGATGATCTCCGATGCAAAGGCGCTACCGCCACCGGAGTTCACTCGCAGGATCACGGCCTTCACATCATCGTTCTCACGCATGTCGCGAATCTGCCTTGCCATGCGTTCGGAGGCGATCATGCCCGGCTGGCCATCACCTTCGACAATGCCACCTTCGGCAACGATCACTCCGACCTTCGGACCATCACCGTTCAGGAGTGCTTCCTGGCCACGCTGGCTTTCGACGTACGGCTTGAACGCCACCTGCGGTATATCGGCATCGGCTCCACCTTCCAGGCCAAGCGCGTCGGCAACCTTCGCCTTCATCTGGTCGCGCGACAGCAATTCATCGACCAGCCCGAAATCCACGGCGACGGCCGCAAAATCACCACCGGCATCAGCACCGTTCAGGGTACGGATGTAACGCTCGACGCTTCCCGACTGCAGGCCGCGCCCTTTCTCCACCTTGACCTGGTATTCGCGCCACAGGTCGTTCAGGTAGGCCAGGCTCGCTTCGCGGGCCGCGGGTGACATGTCATTGCGCACATAGGGTTCGCCGAAGGACTTGTAGTCGCCGGCGTGGAAGACGTTCCAGTCGACCTTGAAGCGCTCGATCAGGTCCTTGTAGTAATTGCGGTAACGGCCGTAACCCCGGAGGAACACCAGGCCCATCGGGTGCATGTAGATCTCGTCCGCCTGCGCGGCAACGCTGTACGGCAGCTGGTCGTAGGCATCGCCAATCGCAATGACACGCTTCTCGCGCATCTGGAATCGCTGCACCGCAGAGACGAGATCGTCATACATCGCAGGACCACCACCAACGAGCCGGTCGAGGTCCAGCACCATGATGCGGATGCGATCGTCCTCGGCTGCGATATCCATCGCATCCACGAGGTCACGCAGGCGCACCTGCGACTCGCCGTCTCCCAGTGCTTCGCTGATGGCACGGTCCATCGGGTTGCCGCTGTATTCCTCGACGAGGACACCTTCGGGTGCCACGTAAAGGATCGAATTCTGCGCAACCTCGACCGGTGCCGCACCCTGCCCCATGCGCCAGACCGCAGCCACAACCAGGAAGATGATGAACAGGAACAGCAGGAAGAGCGCGTTCAGGACAATGCCGCGCACAAGGTCGAGAAACCGGATGATGCCTCTCATGAAGAAGTTCTCCTTGGGATTGAACGGTGGCGGGATCAGTTCGCCGCCGCACCAGTGTAATGGATTCGGTAGACGAGGCCAGCCGCATCATCGGAAACCAGCAGCGAGCCGTCCGGTCGCACCAGAACGTCGACCGGGCGCCCGAGCACCTTCTCGCCCGGCTGCAACCAGCCACGGGCAAAGACTTCCTGGGTTGCCGTATCACCGGATTCGTCCACGAATTTCACGCGATAGCCGATCTTCTCGGAACGGTTCCACGAGCCGTGCTCGGCGATGAAGATGCCACCGCGGTATTTTTCAGGGAATTGCCTGCCGGTATAGAAACGCATGCCAAGTGGCGCGACGTGAGGACCCAGCTCGACCACTGGCGGTGTGTACTGGCTGCAATCCACACCTTCACCGAATTCCGGATCCTTCACGTCACCTTCATGGCAATACGGGAAACCGAAGTGCATGCCCTCTCGAGGCGCATGATTCAATTCACAATCCGGCAGGTTGTCGCCCATCCAGTCGCGCCCGTTGTCGGTAAACCACAGGTCACCCGTCTCCGGGTCGAAATCGAAACCGACAGAATTCCTGATGCCCTTCGCGTACTGCTCGACGTTGCTGCCATCCGGATCCATGCGGATGAAGATGCCGTAACCCTCTTCATTACAGACGTTGCAGGGCACACCGATCGGCACGTAGAGCTTGCCGTCCGGACCGAAAGCGATATAACGCCAGCCATGATGCTCGTCGGTGGGCAAGTCGTCGTATACGACCTGCAACTCGTACTCGCCCCGCGGCTGGTCGAGAATGTCCGCCACCTTCGAAATGACACCGATTTCCGAAATGTAGAGATCGCCCTCGAACCAGGCGACGCCGTTTGGACTGTTCAAGCCTTCTGCAATGACCCAGCGCTCGTCGGCGACGTGATCTCCGTCGGTATCACGCAAGGCCCACACCTTGTCACCGGAACGGTTGCCGATGAACACCGTGCCATCGGGCGCCTGCGTCAGCGAGCGCGCATTCGGGACTTCACCGAAGAGGTGGATTTCGAAGCCTTCCGGCATCTGGATCTTTTCGATGATGTCATCATGCGCAGCCGCCTGGGCGACTGGAGTCACGATCAGCAACAGGACGGGAAGAAGGTAACGTCGTGGCATGAGGGCTCCCTGAACTCGTGTTTGGGATTCGGGCTGAATCGAAACCGTAGCGAAATTGCCCGCAGCTGCCAAGAAACGCTGCCGCAGATGCAGGCTTTTCCTCGACAAAAAAATGCGCCCCTTTTCCGATGGGAGTCGGATGGGGCGCCAAGAGGGGCGTCGGCCGCAGGGGAACAGCGCGACGCCCCATTTTCACTGCAGGGGGGGACTGAAAGAAACGGGCTAGCGGTCGATCAGGCGGCTTCAGCCTGGGAACTGGACTTAGCCGACTCGATGTCGGCAACAGCAGCCACCGCGTTGATGGTCGAAGCGATACGCACGACCGACTGCACGCCTTCGGCACTGATGTCATGCTTGCGCACAACCTTTTCATGCGAATCGACGCAGGCGCCACAGCC
>JAWWBT010000027.1:0-18728 GCA_033720815.1 Gammaproteobacteria bacterium
CCATGAAGATGCCGTAACCAAGGCTCCGCCCCTGGCTTCGGCGGAAGTCACGCCAGCCTAGCCGCAGCCATCGAAACGGCGCATCAGGGCGAAGGCGACGGCATGGTGCAACAAAGGGAAGTTCCTGGCCTGGAGAAGGAGTGCTGTTCATGGTTCAGATGTTGCGATGACATCCACGCCGACGCAAGCGCAAGCCGCCTGGACTGGAAGACCCGGCAAGCTGTAGTTGCCAGGCCTGGAGTCCACGAAACCAGCCAAAGTTTTGCACCAGTTTCCCAAAGGTTGGAATCCCCTTCCTGAACGCTTTCCAGAAGGGAGCGTTTGTGCTTTTCTAGTCAAGGGGACGGGCTCGAACTCCCATTTTTAACGGAAAAGGTTCGAGTCAGGGACTACCCGATGCGAGGGAGTGATGTGAAACTTGCCCAGTCGATAATGGCCAGGCCGAGCCTCAGGGGCTGCCTTGCGGCGGTCGCAGCCCCCGTGCTTGCCATTGCGTATATAGAAACGATGCGCACGGCCGGCATGACCCCCGCTGCACCCTTCCTGGTCTTGCTTGTCGCGAACATTGTTGCAGCCGTGGTTGACGGTCGGCGCGGCGGCATGATCGCCGCGCTTATCGCCAGCGGTTACGTGATGCTGGCTGCATCGATCGGTTTCGGACCCGAGTATCTTGTCGGTACGACAACCCATATCGTCACCGGCATTGCCCTTTTCCTTGCCGTTGGCTACGGCCTGGGTGCGTTGCGAGATCGATCCTCGCAGCAGCAATCCGAGCTTGCCGCGTACGCGGCAGCTCACTACCAGTCTCTTGTCGAGAACGCCCCGGAAGCCATTTGCGTCGCAGACAATGAAGGCCGCATTGTCCGGGTCAATCGAAAATTCAGCGACATGTTCCGCATCCCTGCAGGTAGATCATTGCCGGACAGCATCGGCGACATTTCAGCGACGCAGCAGTCAGACGGAAGCCCAAGTGGCGAGTTGGCGCGCGACTACCTGAACCTGGTCATCAACGGTGGCCCAATGACCTTCGAATGGCGTCATCGGCGCCTGGACGGCGAGGAATTCGATGCGGAGGTTGCCCTGGTGCGGCTGCCCGCCGACGGCCAGGTACTTGTACGTGGGTTGATCCGCGACATTACCGAACGCAAGCGCATCGATCGATTGCGTCATGGCGAAGCTGAAGTGCTTCGCCTCATCGCCAGCGACGCAGACCTGAAGCCAACGCTTGAACAATTGACACGGGTTGTTGAAGAAGTACTACCCGGAGCCATCTGCACAATCCTTCTCCTGGACGAGGACGGTGAGCGCGTCAGGCATGGCGCCAGCCCTGGGCTCACCACGGCATTCAGCGAAGCGATTGATGGCGAACGCATCGGCCCCGAGGCAGGTTCCTGTGGCACGGCGATGTATACCGGCGAACAGGTCATTACCGAAAATATCGAGACTGACCCGCGCTGGGATGCCTACCGGCCACTGGCCAAAGCCGAAGGACTGCGATCCTGCTGGTCGCTGCCGATCAAGGATTCACGCGAGACCGTGCGTGGCAGTCTCGCGGTGTATTTTCGTGAGCCGCGAGAGCCGATACCCAGCGAACTCGGCATACTCGAACGCCTCTGTTCGCTGGCCGGTATTTCCATCGAGAGCTGGCGCAAGTCGGATGCCATCGCGCACAACGCGGAAGTCTTCGAAGCCACCTTCGAGGAAGCCGCAGTCGGTATGGCCCAGGTACATCCCGATGGCCACTACATCAGCGTGAATCGTGAATTCAGTGAACTGCTCGGTTACCCACGCGAGCAGCTGCAGCAGATGAGTTTCCGCGACATTGCACATCCGGATGATGTGGACGAAATGGCGGATGCAGTCATGCGGCTCCAGTCAGGAGAAATCGACAGCTTCCATGCCGAAACGCGGGGCATCCGCCCGGATGGAAGTACCGTCTGGGTCAACCTGTCCATCGGCACGGTCTGGCGTGAAGACCGTCTCGAAAGGATGATCGTGGTTGCACAGGATATCTCCCGTGCCCATGAACTTTCCGAACAGCTCGTATACGAGGTAAAGCACGATTCCCTGACAGGCCTGACGAATCGTCGTGAGTTCGAACGCTACCTGGTCTCCCTGCTGCGTGAGGTGAACAACGGCGATACTACCGGCGCGTTCCTCTACCTTGACCTAGACCAGTTCAAGCTGGTGAACGACACCGCGGGGCATATTGCCGGCGATGCGCTGCTGCGGCAGCTCGCTCCGATCCTCCAGAAACATGTGCGCCATGCCGACGTGGTGGCACGCCTGGGTGGTGACGAGTTCGGTGTACTGCTACGCGGCTGCGATGAACAGGCCACGATTCATGTCGCCAATAACCTGCTGAAGGCAATACGGGAATTCGTCTTTACGTGGGAGGAGCGAAGCTTCCGTCTTTCCGGCAGCATCGGTGCAGTGCAGCTGGAGGCAGACCGTTTCCCCGGTGCAACCGATGTCATGCAGCTTGCCGATACCGTGTGTTACGCGGCGAAGGATGCAGGACGCGATCGCGTACTGCTTTGGCAGGAGAACGATGAAAGCCTGTTTGCCCGCCGTGGCGAAATGGAATGGGTACCCCGATTGAACGAGGCACTGGAAAAGGGCGACCTGTTCCTCGCCGGCCAGCCAATCCTTGGCGTGGCTGTTACCCAGCAGGAAAAGTGGATGGAACTCCTGATCCGCTTGCAGGACGGCGACAAGGCGATCCCCCCAGGCGCGTTCATGCCCGCCGCTGAACGTTATGGCATAGCGCCGCGAATTGACTGGTTTGTCATTGAAACGGCCTGCGAGTGGCTACGCAGCCACGACAGGCCACAGGACTTCCGGTTATCCATCAACCTTTCCGGGCTGACAATAAGCGACACGGGTTTTCTCGACAGGCTCGACACATTGCTGACCGAAATCGGTACGCTTGCCCGGCAGCTCTGCTTCGAGATCACCGAGACCGCGGCCATTGCCAATCTCTCCGATGCAACACGGATGATCGAAACCGTTCGCGGTCATGGCTGCACTTTTGCACTGGATGATTTCGGCAGCGGTTTGTCGTCCTTCTCGTATCTCAAGAACCTGCCCGTCGATTACATCAAGATCGACGGCAGCTTTGTTCGCGACCTGGTGGATAACCCTATTGACGCCGCCATCGTTACCTCGATCCGCGAAATCAGCAGGAGCATGGATAAGCAGACCATTGCGGAATTCGTCGAAAACCAGGCCATCATGGATGCCTTGCGTGAAATCGGTATCGACTACGCCCAGGGTTTCCATCTTGGCCGCCCCGCCCCGCTGATTGGATATGACAGCGATACGGAAGAGGCCGTGTCCTGATACTCGCCGTCATCCAGGCGCCACAGAACTCAATTCACAACAAACGAAAAAGCCGCCCGAGTGGGCGGCTTCTTCGTCACTGCATGCCGGAAGTATCAACCACCCGGCGTGTAGATGTAGCTCGACTGCAACCCGAGCGGTAGGCCGATGCCCCAGTACAGCACCAGGAACAACGACCATGCGATAAGGAAGGTCACCGAGTACGGCAGCATGATCGACACCAGCGTACCAATGCCGGTTCCCTTGAAGTAGCGCTGGCAATACACCACCACCAGCGGGAAATACGGCATCAGCGGCGTGATGATGTTCGTGCTGGAATCACCGACACGATAGGCCGCCTGCGTCAGGTCCGGCGAGAAACCGACCTGCATCAGCATGGGCACGAAAATCGGCGCGAGCAATGCCCACTTCGCGGAAGCCGAACCGACGAACAGGTTCACGAAGCCCACCAGGAACACCAGGCCGAACAGCGTCACGCCACCCGGCAGCGCCAGCGACTTCAGCAGCGAACCGCCTTCAACCGCGAGCAGTGCACCAAGGTTGGAGCGACCGAACTCGCTGATGAACAGCGCGCAGAAGAAAGCCATCACGATGTAGTAAGCCATCGTTTCCATGGTTTTCGACATCGCATCGACGATGTCCTTGCTCTTCTTGAACGTACCCGCAGCGTAGCCATACACCACACCGGGAATCACGAAGAACAGGAAGATCAGCGGCACGATGGAACGCATCAGTGGCGCACCGAAGTTTGCGATTTCGCCGTTCGGCGCGCGGAGCGGCGAATCAGTCGGCCACGTCGCGAACACCAGGGCAACAATGCCGAGACCCATCACGGTGGTCGCAATCCAGAATGCGCGACGCTCATTCGGACCCACTTCTTCCATGACCGGCATGTCGTCTTCGTCGCCATCGATCGGCGCACTCTTGTTGAGGCGCGGTTCAATGATGCGGTCGGTGATGTACCAGCCAAGACCGACGATCACCAGGCAGGAAGATGCCGTGAAGAAAATGTTGTTCAACGGGTTCAGCTGTATCGAGGCATCCACGACCTGAGCCGCCGACTGCGTAAAACTCTGCAGCAAGGGGTCGATGGCCGACGGAACGAAATTCGCCGAGAAACCACCCGACACGCCTGCGAAGGCCGCTGCGATACCTGCAAGGGGGTGACGTCCTGCGGCATAGAAGATCACGCCGCCGAGCGGGATGACGAGCACGTAACCGGCATCGACCGCCGTATGACTGACGATCGCAATGAGGATCAGCATCGGCGTGAGCAGCATCTGCGGTGTCACGTTCAGCAGCATCTTCAATGCCGTGTTGATGTAACCGCTGCGCTCCGCCACACCGACACCGAGCATTGCGACCAGCACCACGCCGAGCGGCGCAAAGCTGGTGAATGTGGTGACCATCGTCGACAGGAATAATGCTATCTGCTCACCCGACAGCAGGTTCAGCACCCGAATCGGCTCGCCGGTGGCCGGATGCACGGCAGTAAATTCCACCGACGACAGCAATGCGGACAGGAACCACACCACGATCATCAGGACCAGGAACAGCATGGCCGGGTCGGGCAGCTTGTTACCACCTCGTTCGATCGCGGCCAGTGCGCGATCAATCCAGCCGGAAGACGTTTTTTCCGTCATCTTCTTCCCCTTTTACGTGTTTTGTCTGAATCCAGGTACAAGACCGACCAGGCGTAACGGGCCTGGCCGAAAAGAATCAATCCTCATATCCCCAGGGCACAGGCGGTGTTTCTACCGGCTCGGCAAGGTCGAACTCCACAGTGAAATACCGACCCTGCTCCTCACGCCGTAGCTGGTAGATGAAACGACCATCTTCGGTAACTGCCATGGTCCACACATTGCTTGCCGCTGCCGGCAGCATTTCGGCGGTATAGGCATCAGCAGGAAATTCGAGTGAGCGTCCATCGTGGCCGCGGCTGTCACCGCCGTACTGCGTGATCTCGTCTTCGCTGCCATCTTCATGGCGGTGGTCATGCTTCAGGCGCACGCCCGCATCATCGCGCGTGAGTACCCAGGTGCGCGAGTGATCATCGCCGACATGGAACGGGATACGGATTTCGCGCTCACTGCATTCACGCACATGCATCACCAGGCGTTGCTCGCCGATTGCCGCATCGGAAGGCTCGGTGCCACGGGTGAGCTCTCCGGCAAAGGCCTTGCCACACAAGGGTTCCAGCGCGGCCCAGAAGGTCTCGCCTGCAAGTCCGGTGTTGCTGCCGGCCAGCATTGCCAGGCCAAGAAAGAATGCGTGCATGATTGAATACCAGGAGCAAGCCAGCCGAGACTATGGCCAATTCGTCGCGCCCGGGCAAGCACGCAATAAGAAACGCAGGACAGGCAAGCCTGCCCTGCGTCGCTTCACTTCCGCATTTGCAGGGTTATTCCACGGTAAAGACCTTGTTCACCTGGCCGGAATTCAGTTCCGAAATCCACAGGTAGCGACCCGGTTCCAGGTCAATCTTCAGGAAGCCGTGATTGCCGGCAAACATGTTCTCGACACCGCCGAGGAATTCGACCGGCGCCGGCGCTCGCAGGCCACCGACATTGCTCCAGTCCATCCAGTAGGCAATATCCTCGACGGGCGGCGCATCATCGGCAAGGCGCGCGAGATGCACGTCATGCCCGAAAAAGATGCCCGGCATGTCCTCGACGAAATTCACGCGGACAAGATGCTCGCCGGCCGTCAATGTATCCGGGGCAGTGATGCCGGAATTGCCGACATCGATACTCACATCACCACGCGGACCTTCCGCGACACCCTTGCCCATCGGCACATCAACCTGCTTGAGCATGCCCATCATGGTGTGCCAGCTGCCATCCGGCGCCTTCACGTAACACTCGACGAGGTAGGTGCCCGGCTCGGTGACCTGGAAGGTTGCCTCGGTCGTGTTGCCCGGAGAAAGCAGCCCCGCACCACCGATGTACTTCATCTGCAGGCCCCAGGCAGGCAGGTTCTCGACCAGGAAGGGGCCGATATCCGCCTTGGTCAGCTCGCCGCTGCGCAGGCCATCCATCAGCGGATCGAATACCGGTGCGACCTCTGCAAGCTGGTCCTCCACCGTCTTGCCCGGGGTGATCCGGTACATCGCGACGAAATGTACCTGGTTGCCGTCGTTGGTGAAGCGGAATGTATTCCAGCCGAGCTGCATGGTCGGCTGAACGTCGATGGTGTACTCACGCGTGCGCACATCGACCACCGGGATGTTGTCCGGCATCGAGAATGCTGGCGGGCTCATCGTTTGCTCGGGAATATCCGGAATCTTCACTTCCGGCGGAGTCGAGACGGCAGCCTGCTCACTGTCACAAGCGGCAAGCAGCAGTGATGCTGCCAGCAACACTGGCAGCGAAAGAATAGGTTTTTTCATGTTCCCCCCTCGGATTTAAACCGGTCCATTCATTCCAGGAATCGCACGGGCCTCCAGCGGCACCTGTACCGGTACTTCGAGTTAAAAGCCTAGTCTTTGGGAACAATTTGGCAAGAAATCAGGCAGAAAGGCCGTGCTCGGGCCCCATGTCGAAGACTCCCGCTGAAAAACGCACACGCAATTGCGTGCGACCGCCGGGGCCCTTGCCCGGGAGGATATCGTCAATCCGGCCGCGGCCATGCTCGGCATGGAATACCGTCATTCCGACCGAGCCATGTGCCAGTCGACCTGCCGAATCATAGAGCGCACGACCATCTGCCACAGCCCCTGGCGTTCCTTTCTCTACAATTTCCAGGCCCGCATTGATGGCTGCGACATAGTCGCGCAGGAGTCCGACACCCTCGCCACGAACAGTTTCCGACACCTCGGCCTGCAATCCATCCGCTGCCGCGGTGCTGAGGCCGGGTGCTGCTTCGAGCAGGAAGCGACTGGCTTCACCCCGCACCGGGACACCACGTGGCATGCCGATATTGTCCCTGATATGACGATCCAGAGAGTCGTCACGTGGCGCCAGCAGGTGCAGCTGTTCGCGAGCACGGGTAATACCCACATAAAAGAGACGGCGCTCCGCTTCTTCGCGTGCTCGGTCAAGGCGCTTGCGATCGCTATGGAAGGGAAACTGCCCCTCTACCAGCGAAGGCAGGACAACAACCGGCCATTCAAGGCCCTTCGCACGATGAATCGAGGTCAGTAATACGGCGTCATCGCGCTCCGCGTTCTCTCTAACGCGTTCGCGCAGGTCTTCCATGTACGCGATGAAATCGCCTGCGGAGAAATTCCCCTCCGCAGCCAACGCTTCCAGCGTGTCGACCAGGAGCTCCTTGTCATAAGCCGTTTCCGCCCGCTGTGAGCTGAAGCGGAAGCCTTCCGCCAGGTCGAGCTCGTTGCGCAGCAGGCGAATCACCTGGGTTGCCAGTGTTGATGTGGGTGCCTCGTCGAGTTGCCGCCAGGCCGTGGCGCGATCACGAAGCTTGCGACGTACCGGGCGCGAAACCTCATCGGCTTCTGCTGCCTCTTCAAGCTGGTCAGCAGCCCTTTTCGGATCAATTGCAATTCGACGCGCAAGCCTTTCCACATCCATGCGACGCAGTCCGATCGATGGCAGGTTCAGCATGGCGAGAATGCTTGCCTCGTCACTTGCGCGGTCGCCACTCGGCAATCGTCCAGCTGCCAATGCCATGTACGCCATGACGCCACGCAATTCATCGCGATCCAGCGCGGTCCGACCACCCGCAAGCCGGTACGGAATATCGTTGGCAAGCAGGCCTATCTCCGCCGAAAGGCTCATCGCATACAGGCGCAGCAATATCGCAATGTCGCGAAACTTCCTGCCCTGCTCTCTTGCTGCACGGACGATATCGGCGATTGCAGCGTGGGACCGTGATGTCGGGTATACCGCGAACTCCGTTGCCGGGCAGGATTCCGCAGAGATACAAAGCATGTTGTCGCGTTCCCGGTTGAACCGGATCGAATGGTTCGCAAGTAGTGACACCCCGTGACCGAAGCGGAAGGTCCGTGAGAGTGGGTAGCGCGTGGCATCGGGAAAGTCGCTGTCAAAGCCGTGCGTCATGTAATCCGGCCGTGCACCGCGCCATTCATAGATGCACTGGTCGACATCACCGACGGCCATGACATCGGCACGCTTCCCGGCAAGGATTTTCAGCAGGAACTGCTGAACCTCATTGATGTCCTGGTATTCATCGACGATCACATGATCAAGGTGATCGGCAAGCAGGGCGTTCGCTCCCGGATTCTCCCGCAACACATTCACCGCATCGAACAGCAGGTCATCGAAGAACCGGATCCGGCGGCGCTGGCGCTCGGCCTCGAAGACACGAAACGCCTCATTGGCGGGAAAGTCGAATGCAGTATCGAAGTAGCGGGTTTCCACCTCGCCCGGTCGCGCGAAACCCGATTTCACGAAACCCAGGTACGTCAGGAAATCTTCCTGCGCATCGTTCCTGGCCTGCCAACCACCTGCCTTCTGCAGGGCCTGTGCCGAAATCATCCCCAGCACACCTTCACTGGTTTCCAGGCGCATCGGCTCGAGGAAGCCGCGCTGTTCCAGCGTCTGGCAAACGCGCAATGCCAGGGAATGAAACGTCTGCACCTTTGGCAACGCGGTGCCGACAGGGAGTTCGTTCGCAAGCCTTGCGGCGAATTCTTCCTGTGCCGACTTGTTGAACATCAGCACACGGATTCGTCGCGGATCCACGCCACGCCGCAGCAACTCGACTATGCGCAGGATGAGCGTCGTCGTCTTGCCGGAACCGGCTACGGCACTGACCCGCGCATGACCGCTTGCATGGTCGATAACGGCTTGTTGTTCCGGAGTGATACGGCGCATTGAGGGTGTTGTACAACGAAGGGCGGCGAATTCTACCAGAAAGCGGCGAAATGCCGCCTATCGTGTTGCAGCGCCATGGCGCGCCCGGTAGCGTGGAACTACACCAGCAATCCGGGGGGATTCATGGCCACATCTTTTCGCAAGCCCATCCAGTGGCTCGCCGTCGCGGCAGTCGCCGTCCTCATTCTGTTGCTGGTATTCCGCTGGCCCGACTCCGGTAGCGGCCAAAACGAGGCCGACCAGGCCGAAGCGGTTTCCCCGGTTACGCGTACCCGCCCTGAAGGCCTGCCGGGCGTTGTTGGCGAAACCTACACCGATGACCTGGACGGTATCGCCGAGCGTGGCGTGATTCGGGCACTCGTTGTCCCGAGCCTGACGGATTTCTTCTCGCTGGAAGGCCGCATACTCGGCATCCAGGCGGAACTGCTGAAGAATCTCGAAAAGCACATCAATGAAAACATCGATCGCGATGGCCTCGATGTTCGCGTGGTCTATGTACCGGTCACGTTCAGCGAGCTGATACCTGCCCTGCTTGAAGGACGCGGCGATATCGCCGCAGCCATTCTCACGCGCACTCCCGAACGTGAAGCCATCGTCGACTTCGTTGGTGGCGTGAACTTCCCGATCAGCGAAATCGTTGTCCATGGCGAAGATGTCGAGGATATCGAATCTCTGCAGGACCTCGCCGGTCGCAAGGTGCATGTGCTCCAGGATTCCAGTTACGCGGAGCATCTCGAAGCATTGAACCAGGAGTTCCTCGACACGCAGCTCGACCGCATCGATATCGTCGAGATGGACCCTCATCTCACGACCGAAGACATTCTCGAGCTGGTGAATGCCGGCCTTGTCGAAATCACCATCGCGGATGACTACAAGGCAACGCTGTGGGCAGAAGTATTGCCGGATATCGAGGTTCGGGAGAATATCGTATTGCAGGAAGACACGAGCGCCGGCTGGGCCGTGCGCAAGGACAACCCGGAACTTGCGGCTGCCATTCGCGAGGCGTCGCGCAAGGTGCGCAAGGGCACCCTCCTCGGCAACATCTTCATCGAGCGCTACTTCGGCAGTACGCAGTGGATCGACAACCCGCTTGCGAAGGAAGACCGCGAACGCTTCCGTCGTTACGCCGACCTGTTCCGCAAATACGGCAATCGTTACGGTTTCGACTGGGTGGCCCTGATGGCTCAGGCCTACCAGGAATCGGGACTTGACCACAGCGTTGAAAGCCCGGCGGGTGCGGTTGGCATCATGCAGCTACTGCCAACTACCGCGAGCGACCCGAACGTGGGCATTGATGACATCTCTTCGGTCGAGGACAACATCCACGCGGGCGCCAAATACATGGGCTTCCTGCAGGACCGTTACTTCAGCGATGGAGAGCTCGAGGATATCGACCAGCTCGCATTTACATGGGCCTCGTACAACGCCGGCCCACGCAAGGTACGCCTCATGCGCGCGCACGCCGCAGAAGCCGGGCTCGATCCCGACCAGTGGTTCGGCCACGTTGAATATGCCGCACTCGATATCATTGGCCAGGAAACCGTCCGCTACGTGGCGAATATCTACAAGTACTACGTGGCCTATCGCCTCGCCGAAGACCTGATGTCCGCACGCGAAACGGTCAAGACATCGATCGACGAATCACAATGACACGACCACCCGCCGTTGCGCGGGACAAGGTAACCGGAGGGAATATGCAAGCTTTCACCCGCATGCACACCATCCTGATCGCTGCGCTGCTTGTCGTCAGTGGCAACGCCATAGCCGCACCCGAATTCAAGGTTGAATTCGATGGCGCAGTTAAAGGCCTGTTCACCGAAGACAGCAAAGCCGACACACCACCGGATTTTGAATACCAGCGCTATGCCAATGAGGGCACTAATCGAAAGGGCCCATACGAACTGGAGTTCAATGCACGACTGGTTCCGATGGAGCTCTTTGGAGAAACAAAGGGCCACGCCTCGGTCCATTTCCGTATCAAGGAAACGTTGGAGCCAGGACGTTATGACATTGGCACTGAAGGCAACGCACCGATCTCCGTAAATGTTTATACACAGGACCGTGCGCGCGAGATGGAGGATGAGCGCCTCTGGTTCATCGAAGGGGCCAGCGGAAGTTTCACCGTGCAGGAAATGAATCGTGATGCAATTTCCGGAACATTCCAGTTCACGGCACAGAACCGTACCGGTAGCGATAGCGTAACGGTGAGCGGCGCATTCAACGATATCCCTTACCTGCTCAAGCCGGATATCAAGGTGAAGCTGGGTGGCGCGTTCAAGCAGCCGGAGCCACCACCGTTCATGGAAGCCGACGTTGCCGAAGAAGGTGACACCCTGACACTGGTGCTGAAGCAGCAATGGGGCTTCACGCTGGAGGCCACAATCCCCACTAGCGCGGAAAACGGAGAGAAAATCATGGTCGGTGAGGACGCGCCAGCCAGCGCGCAGCTCGTGGCACGTGGGCATGATCCTTTCCCGCTTAGCGGCTGGATCAAGCTGGACAGCAACGGTGAAATGCTCGCCGGCGATTTCAACCTGAATGGCAGCATCAAGGGAAAACCGGGTAGCATAGAGGGCTGGTTCGATTTCGTATCGCGCGATTGATCTGCAACCGTCGCTCAATCAGCAGAGGTCAAGAACTACATGAAAGCAGCCTACCTGCACGGTTTCCTTTCTTTCCCGAAGCGTGACAGCCGCAAGGTCCAGACCCTGGTGGAGCGCTTCGGTGACGAGAATGTCATCGTGCCGGACTATCACCCGCACTCCCCCGAGCTCGCGCAAGCCCGACTGCACGAAATGCTGGACGAGACCGCGAATGAACCAATTGCCGTGATGGGCTGCAGCCTCGGTGGGTTCTGGACGGCCTGGATGGCCGTGGAATTCGGTTGCCCCAGCGTCGCGCTGAACCCGCAGTTCAATCCGCACCTGTCACTGGAGCCGGGCAACTACACCAGCTTCGATGACAAGCCGATCGTCATCGAGGATGCGGATATCGATCATTTTGCCAGGCTGCATCGCCAGGTTGCCGATGCGCGAGCCGTGCCGCTCAGCGTGCTGGTCAACAAGGACGATGAACTCATCCCATGGCAGGAAACACGGGATTTCCTGCTCGACAATCCACTCACGAAAGATTTCGTATCCTGTGACGGCGGAGGGCACCGAGTGGAGAACATCGACGCACCCGACGTGCAGGCCGTGATTGACCGTCGGCTCATGGATGATTCACTGAAAAGCAGGAACCAACCTTGAATCCGGAAGACAATAAACCTGCACTGCTTTCCTGGCGCATCGTCGGCTGGTCAACGGCCGCCTGCCTGCTCCTTCTACCCGCCATCGCCATGCAGTTCACGAACGAAGTTCGCTGGAGCGCGTTCGACTTCATCGTGTTCGGAACACTGCTGCTGGCCACAGGCATCGCAGCAGAGCTGCTGTTGCGGCGGATATCGACGCAGCGTGGCCGGATCGCTACCGGCCTTGAATTACTTACCGTATTCCTGCTGGCCTGGGTTTTCCTAGCGGTAGGCCTTCCATAGCCCTGCAGGATTTCCTGGCGGAGCACAGCAGCCGTTTCCGGGGCTGGTCACTTCACCCGGTAACTGGCGACTCGGTAGAAGCCACCGAAGATATCAACGTGCTCTTCCAGCTCCACCTTCTTGTCGACGCTCGCCGCTGCGGATGCCAGCTTTTCATTCAGTGATTCGCTCCAGAAACCACCGAGGAACGGTTCTGCCCAGGTGAGCACCCAGCGCATCGGTGCAAAGCGGTGGAAGAAATGCCGCTTGCTGCATTCTCCATATTCAGCGATCACGAAACGTCCGCCCCGCCTGGTGACACGCATGGCCTCGGCCAGGCTCTTGCGGCGTGATGCTTCCGGCATCTCGTGCAACAGCAGGAACATCAGTGACGTATCGAAGCTGTCGTCATCGTAATGCAGGGTTTCGGCATGCATCCGGGCAAGGAATGCACTTCGACCGATGTCATCAAGCTTTCGCGCCGCGGCTCTCAGCTGTACGTTGGCCGCGTCCATGAGGTACAGCTCGTCGATGTGCTGGGCCAGCTTGGGCGTCAACTCACCGTAAACCGCGGCGATCTGCAACGTCTTGCCGGCCTCGGTCGGTCGCATCATGCGTAGCGTGTTGTCCATGATCTTGCGGTAATTACCGAACAGGATCGCGTTAATGATCGGTTGGTGATCGAAGAACCATACAGCCGATGGCCACAGGTAGGCCCAGCTGTAGTGTTTCACCAGGTAATCGGGCAAGACCTCGACCGAAGATGCGTCGAGCCTGTCGCGGGTGTCTTCCGAAATTCTTTCCATATCCATGCTTCGGTCTCCTTCTTACCAACCGTGCATCAATGAGTACGCCAACAAGAGTGTAGCTACCCCTGCAGACAAGTAGCAGCCATAGGCCAGGATGCGACGGGCAGTCGCGCTTCGGGCCCCGAGATCCTGCACGGTCATGCGCAGCCGATGTGCCGCATGCCACAGCGGCAAGCCGACCAGGAAGAACAGGCAGGCGCGAATGAAA
Source organism: Gammaproteobacteria bacterium (assembly GCA_033720815.1). Classification (GTDB taxonomy): domain Bacteria; phylum Pseudomonadota; class Gammaproteobacteria; order Natronospirales; family JAJUFS01; genus JAWWBS01. The sequence goes on from JAWWBT010000027.1 coordinate 13,666, forward strand.
GGATGGGCAACAAAGCCGTGTATGCGTTCGAAATCCAGGACGCCACCGGAAAGGTATCCGGCCGTAGCGAGCAGCACGACAACCATGATCGACGGCATGACGAAGGCTGCCACCGTTCCACCGGCCGCAAACGGTAACCAGATGATGGGCTTGTTCGATGCAGCCATGGTCAACCTCCTGCCAACCAGAACACGACGATCGAGATACCGATCCACACAAGGTAATGAACAACCTCGATGATGATCGGTGGAACCTGCTGGTCACCGCGCCAAACTGGCATCGTGCTCGGCGCAAGATGGAACCAGCTGATCGTGTGATACAGCGCAAACACCAGTGCGAGCACCTGGAATACCAGCCCCGGCGTGGACGCCATCGCAGCCAGCCACGCCTGCCATTCGTCGGCACCCTGCTGCAGGCGGAACAGTCCGATCACCAGTGCGATGGCGTAGGCGCCAATCCAGACGCAGGTGAGTTCACGCGCCATGTAGCGGATGTAATTCGGCCGCTTCACCCACCAGCTGTACGACATGCTCGGCATTTTCGGCTGGACCCTGCTCATGACTTGTCCCTCCTCACCAGCTTGTCGAGCAGCCAGTCGAGTGAACTGGCAAGCTTCATCTGCTGGATGGCACCGGCGGGATCCACGTGCTTCGGGCACACCTCCGAGCATTCACCCACAAAGGTGCATTCCCACACGCCCTCGTCGCTGGCAGTCACCTCGTTACGCTCCCGTCGTCCCGTGTCACGTGAATCCAGGTTGTAACGGTGTGCCAGTGACAATGCTGCCGGCCCGATGTATCCCGGATTTAGACCCACCTGCGGGCAGGCGGCGTAGCACAGCAGGCAGTTGATGCACATGGTGTACTGGCGGAAGACCGCAAGCTCTTCGGGAGACTGCTGGCAACCTTCTTCACTGGACTGCGCTTCTGCCGGAATCACGTAAGGCTTCACCTTCGCCAGCTTGTCGGTAAAGCCATCCATGTCGCTCATCAGGTCGCGATGCACTGGCAGGTTGGCCAACGGCTTTATCTCGATGGATTCCGGGTAGTCGCGCAGGAAGGCCTTGCAGACCAGGGTCGGTTCGTCATCCACCATCATCCCGCAGCTGCCGCAGACGGCCATGTGGCAGGACCAGCGAAAACTCAGGCTGCCATCGAGGTGATCCTTGATGTAGTTCAACGCATCGAGGATGACCCAGTCGTTACGGCTCGGCACCTCGTATTCCTGCCAGAAGGTTTTCTCTTCCGCTTCCGGCTGGTAGCGCAATACCCTGACGGTGATCGTGTCAGCCATTCGCCGCCCCTCCGTAAACGCGTTCTTCCGGTTCCCAGCGCGTGATCGTCACCGGGCGATGCTCGATACGTGGAGCGCTGCCGGTGTAGTACGCCAGGCTGTGCACAAGAAATTCGGTATCGTTGCGCTCGGTGTAATCAAGCCGCTGGTGGGCACCGCGCGACTCACGACGCAACAGCGCGGAGTGCACCATCGCCTCGCCCACCTCGATCATTGCGCCGAGCTCCAGTGCCAGCGCGACCTCGGTATTGAATACCTTGCTGTGGTCCGTGACACCAAGCGACGCATACCGCTCGCGCAGGTCGGCAATCCCGCTGGCCGCCTTCTCGAGCAGCGCCTCGTCGCGATAGATGCCGACGCAGCCTTCCATCAGGTCGTGCAATTCCTGTCGCAAGCCGGCAGCCGTTTCCGTGCCTGCCGGGTTGCTGTGCAAGGCATCAACCCGCTGCATTGCCTTGCTTGCAAGAGCTTTTGCAGCAGCCTCATCCATGGCGGTGGCTGTTGCAGCAAGCTCGGCGGCATTCATGCCAGCACGCTTGCCGAACACCAGTAGCTCCGTCAGCGAGTTCGAACCGAGTCGGTTGGCGCCATTGATACTGACGCAGGCGCATTCGCCTGCGGCGAACAGCCCGCGTACCGGTGTTGCGGCATCGATATTCGTATCGATGCCACCCATCACGTAATGCACGGCGGGCCGCACCGGCATCGGTTCATGCACCGGGTCCACGCCGGCATAGGTACGTGCCAGCTCGCGAACCAGCGGCAGGCGTTCATTGATCTTCTTTTCACCGAGGTGGCGGATATCCAGCAATACGACATCGCCGGCTTCATGCTTGACCGCATTGCCCTTGCGCTGCTCGTGCCAGAACGCCTGGCTCAGGCGATCACGCGGCCCGAGCTCCATCGCCTTCTTGCGTGGCCACGGGTCCGGTGGGCCGAGGTTGTAGTCCTGCAGGTAGCGATAACCGTCCTTGTTGACGAGGATACCGCCCTCGCCACGTGCGCCCTCTGTCAGCAGGATGCCCGTGCCCGGCAGGCAGGTCGGGTGGTACTGCACGAACTCCATGTCCTTCAGCGGGACGCCGGCACGGTAGGCCATCGCCATGCCGTCGCCAGTATTAATGCCGCCATTCGTCGTGAACGGGAAGGCACGACCGGCACCGCCGGTGGCCATCACCACGGCGGGAGCAAGAATCGCAACGGTATCCCCGGTCTTGAGTTCGATGGCGACGACACCGCCGCACACGCCGTCCTCAACCAGCAGGTCAACAACGAAGAATTCGTCATGGCGATGAATGGAGGGATATTTCAGCGAGGTCTGGAATAGCGTGTGCAGGATATGGAAACCGCTCTTGTCGGCGGCATACCAGGTGCGCTCGATCTTCATGCCGCCGAAGGGGCGCACTGCCACCCGGCCATCCGGCTGCCGGCTCCAGGGGCAACCCCAGCGGTCCAGTTCATGCAGTGCTTTCGGCGCTTCCTGCACGAAAAGGTCGACAGCATCCTGGTCACAGAGCCAGTCGCCGCCACTCACGGTATCGCGGAAATGGGTCTCGAAACTGTCATTGTCGCCCACGACACCGGCCGCGCCGCCCTCTGCTGCCACGGTGTGGCTGCGCATCGGGTAAACCTTGGAGACAAGGGCAATATTGAGCGAGGAATCGGCTTCTGCCGCTGCGATTGCGGCCCGCAGGCCTGCCCCGCCGCCGCCGACCACGATCACGTCGGCCTTTATGGTCCGTATGGTTGCTTCCTGGTGCCCCACGATCCCCTCCTTTGCGTCGGTGATGAGGGATGTCCCAGGTACAACAATGACTGATCCCCGCCGGAGAGGAACTGACCTAGGTCAAACGCAAGGCACACAAGGAATGGAGGGGACGGAACGAATTTCCTGGAGAGAGGCAACCGGTTTGGTTACCTGGTCAAATCGCCACTCCACGACAAAAGGGCTTACGGAAAACCGTAAGCCCTTCTTTCTACCGGTCGAGGTGAGAGGATTTGAACCCCCAATCACCTGCAGAAAATCGCACCTACTATTCAGAGAGACCGAACTGCTCGCGCAATCGCCGCATCCTGCAAGCGAACTTCAGAAAACATAAATGAAGCCGACACCGATTTCCGCTTCATAGTCATTCCTGGCGATGGGGCTATCGGCCACGTCACTCCCATAGCGTTCATAAAGCACTTCGCCAAACACCTGCCAGCTCTCGTTCAGGTAATCACGGTAGTTAACATTCAAGCCAAAGGACCTGTACCCGGCGTCGACATCGGTTTCCGGAAGACCTGAATCGATGGATTGTTGCGTGGTCACGCCAAACCCGTTGTTGGCGAACTTGCTATCGTGGAATGTGACAACGGCGCCAATTTCCCAACCTGTACCGTCAGCGCGGCAACCCAGGCAGGTTCCGACGCCAAAAATACCCAGCGTGCCGATTTCTCCCGTTGCAACCCGGCCATCCAGGAAGTACCGCCAGTTGTCTCCAAGGGCATGACGCACTTCCAGGAGCAGTTCCGCGCCGGAATTCGATTCGCCGAGGCCATCCAGCCTGCCCTCGTCCGAATCGCCTTCTTCACGGCCTTCTTCGTAACCCAGGGATGCCTGGAACAACAAGGAATCCGTCACCAGGGTTCGCCAGCCAATCGCCTGACCTGCCCAGAAAAGGATATGGTCGCCTGTCCGCCATTGAACGCCGCCAGACAGGTCAGGCTCAATCTCGAACTCGTCTGATCCCTCGTAGGCAGACTCGTACTCAATGCCAAGCCCAAGACCAACACCCCAACCATCCCCGTTCGTAAAATCGGCGATGGAAGGAAGCGGAACGAGAGCTGTTTTCGTCTCCGCTGCATTTGCCAATCCAAGAAAGGCAAAGGCGCCAAGCGACAAGGCAATCTGAAGGACTTTTTTCGTCATCGTTTTACTTCCCGTGTAATCCAGTTGCTAATCGGGACACGCTCAACTGCGGCAGCAGAATATTAGTTCATATTCGGACTTTAGCAGACCTTGTAAAGGACAATGCCTTATTTCATTTTTTCTTATACAAAAAAGGCCGCCCCCTGGGCGGCCTTTCAAGCGATTGATTTCAATCGATAATCTGGTCGGGGTGAGAGGATTTGAACCTCCGACCACCTGCACCCCATCTAGCGCCTGGTGATTCGGTAATTGCTTGCTCTTCAATAGCTTACTGAATCCACGCACCGCGGCGATCCACCAATGAGCACCAATGGAAATCAACAAGTTACCCGCGAGTTTTGGTATCCAGGCAGGTGGCTGATCCCGCATTACTGATAGACCAGTTCTCAGGGGAAAGGTCAGCCATCGGCAACTCGCTAGTTGTTGTCGTCATCTTCTTCCGGTTGATGCATTCTTTCGCGATCGCGCATCGGCATCTCTCCGTCCTGCATCGGCATGCCATCATCACTGATCCCGCGCTCATGCATCATCCGGTGCATCATCTGCATCATTTCCGGATTTTCCATCATCATCTGCATCATTCCGCCCATGCGATCGCGGCCGCCCATCATGCCGCTACCCGGCATGCCGGGTTTCATCATCGTGGCGTTTACCGGCGCCGCGTGTTCGAGTTCTCCGGCAAAGTGATACTTCAGGAAGTAATAAGAACTGCAATAGATGCCGCAAAGCCCGCCGATAAGCAGCACGATGGCGGCGGTTGTTACCAGCGCCGATGCGGAACTGTCTCGACTGCGGTCATAAACAAGGATTCCTGCCGCCAGCAGCGCGACGGCAATGAGAAAAGCAATGGAAGCAAGAA
>JAWWBT010000028.1:0-18475 GCA_033720815.1 Gammaproteobacteria bacterium
CGCCAAGGAAGAAATACGAGCCGGCCTTCGAGTTCAGCAGGTTGGTGTGCTTGCCGATCCAGCCCAGGCCGGCATCGCGTGCCAACGGCTTCTCCATGACCGGCGCGCTGTCGACGAAGGCGCGGTATCCGAAATCACCGATGCGCTCGCTGATGCGGTCCGCCAGATGTTGCAGGCGCTTGCGCAGGATCTTGTGATAATCGCGACCGAGCGAGTAGCGTGACACGTAGGCCTTGCTGGGATGGTCCAGCAACTCGCGCGGGTCGCGGCCTTCATCCGGCAGGTAATCCAGCCGCACGGAAATCACGCTGATGGTGCCGGGCACGAGTTCTTCGGGACGACTGCGCTTGCTGCCGTGCCGTTGCATCCATTCCATCTCGCCGTGTCGGCCGTCATCAAGCCATTCCTGCAGGCGCTGCTCATCCTTTTCGAGTGCGCGCCGCGTGAAACCGACGGCGTGAAAGCCGAGCTCGAGGGCCCACTCGCGGATCTCGCCGGCAAGTGATTCCATCGATGTCGTGTTTTCCGCGCTGAATGACATCGCCACCATGCTTATAATTGCCAGATGATGAATCGGAATAGCGAAATAACCATCCCGCCTGAACACGCATTGTACCTTGCCGAGGACGTTCGCGAGCTCGACCGCCGCGCCATCGACGGAGGCATTGCCGGACGAGAGTTGATGGAACGCGCCGGTCGCGCGGCCTTCGACGTGCTGCGCGAGCGACTGCCGGAGTATTCGTCGCTGCTGGTGCTTTGCGGTGCCGGCAACAATGCCGGTGACGGCTACGTGATTGCACGACTGGCGATGGAGGCCGGACTCGACGTGACCGTCTGTTCGCTGCTGGACGAGAACAAGCTCTCCGGCGATGCGAAATCCGCCTACGACGACTGGCGCGCGGCGGGTGGTGAGCTCATTCCGTTTGCCCGTGACCTGCTGCCGGGGGCCGAGATTATCATCGATGCTGTGCTGGGCACCGGCCTGGACCGGCCCGTCACCGGGGAACTGGCCGATACGTTTGCCGAAATCAACGCCTTCCCGCGGCCGATTGTTGCCATCGACATTCCCTCGGGCCTGCATGCAGATACCGGGGCCGTGTTCGGCACCGCGCTGCGCGCTGACCTGACCGTCACCTTCATCGGGCGCAAGATCGGCCTGGCGACCGGTCATGGGCGCACGCTGGCTGGTGAGGAAATCTTCCGACACCTCGATGTGCCTGATGATGTCTATGCGGGAATCGAACCAGCGGCCACGACGATTTCCGATGCGGATCTCGACATTCTCGCGCCGCGACCTCGCGATGCGCACAAGGGCCACTTCGGCCACCTGCTCGTGATTGGTGGCGGTACCGGCATGCCGGGTGCGGCGCGTATGGCAGGCCTTGCAGCACTGCGCACCGGCGCGGGCAAGGTCACGCTCGCCGTGGACATCTCGAATGTCGATGCGGTCGCCGCCGGGTCGCCGGAACTGATGGTCTACCCGGTCGAAGACCCGGAAGACATGGACAGCATTCTCGAGAACGTGCAGGTACTGGCCATCGGCCCGGGGCTAGGACGCGAAGCGCGTGGCTGGAAGCTGGTGCAGGCCGGACTGCATGCACGTCTGCCGACGGTACTGGATGCCGACGCGCTGAACCTGATCGCCGCGGCGACGCCGCTGCAACTGCCGCACACCATCCTCACGCCGCATCCCGGCGAAGCGGCGAGACTGCTGAACTGCGAAACGCTGGATGTCGTTTCAGACCGGCCAAGAGCGGCCCGCGAACTGGCGCGACGCTTCGATGCCATCGTGGTGTTGAAAGGCGCCGGTACGCTGGTCGCGCGCCCGAATGGCGAGCTCCGCCTTTGTGAGGCAGGAAACCCCGGCATGGCGACTGCCGGCATGGGTGATGTGCTTACCGGTGTCATCGCCGCGTTGCTCTCGCAGGGTGCCGAGCCCTGGGAAGCAGCCTGTACGGGCGTACTGGTCCATGCGCGAGCCGGCGACCGTGCTGCCGATTTCGGCGAACGCGGCCTGATTGCCAGTGACGTCATCGATGAACTGCGTGCGGTGGTGAATCCGTGACATCCACTTCGTTGAAAGAAATTTCGCATTTCATTGAAGGCGAAGAAGCCATGCTCGATTTCGGCCGGGCCTGCGGTGCGCGGACCGCCGAAACCGGCCCGCTCACGATCGAACTGCAAGGCGAGCTTGGCGCGGGCAAGACCACCATCGCCCGTGGCTGGTTGCGTGGGCTGGGTTTCGAGGGTCGCGTGAAATCGCCGACCTATACGCTGATGGAGCCCTACGACACGCCAGCCGGAGCTGCAATGCACCTGGACCTGTACCGGCTGGCCGATCCTGAAGAACTCGAATTCCTTGGCCTGCGCGATCTCAGTGATGGCTCGACGACGCTGATCATCGAATGGCCTGGCAAGGGCGTGGGTCATTTGCCACCCGCCGATATCCGCATCGCGCTGGCGTACGAAGGAGAGGGCCGCCGTGTGAACCTGGCGGCCCACACCGAGGCTGGCAAGGGCTGGCTGGATGGCCTGAATACTTAAGTCCAACTCCAACAAATCTCGCCAAGCGATTAAATTAATTGAAGTTTTTTCTTGAATTTCCCGCTTCCTGACGTACCATTCAGGGTAGGTTCCCTGCATGGAAAGCACGTCATCATGCGCAAGTTGCTGATTTTGCTGGCTTTCATGTCGACGGCCGTTTACGCGGCTCCGGTCGAAGTGGAAGGCGTGCGCCTCTGGGAGAGTCCGGATGGCACCCGTGTCGTGCTGGATCTCTCTGCGCCCGTCGAGCACAACCTGTTCTCGCTGGAAGGTCCTGACCGACTCGTGGTCGATATCGATAACGCGAGTCTCGACAAGATCGACTGGCCCGAAGGCGGATCGCTGATTCGCGGTTTCCGTTCCGCGCCCCGCGACGGCAATGACCTGCGAGTCGTGCTCGACCTGAACCAGTCAGTGCGTCCGCGCAGTTTCGTCGTGCCCCCGCAGAAGCAGTACGGCTATCGCCTGGTGCTCGACCTCGAACCCCAGAACGCGCAGCAGCAGGAAACCCTTACCGCGGTAAAGCATGTCGATGACGCATCGGCCAACGGCCCGCGCGAAATCGTGGTTGCCGTCGATGCCGGGCACGGCGGTGAAGATCCGGGTGCGCTGGGTCGGAATGGCACGCGTGAGAAGGACATTGCCCTGGCAATTGCGAAGGAGCTGGCATCACGCATTGATGCCGAGCCCGGCATGCGCGCGGTCCTGATCCGCACCGGTGATTATTTCCTGCAGTTGTCGGAGCGCCGTGAAAAGGCCCGTCGCGCAAATGCAGACATGTTCGTTTCCATTCACGCCGATGGTTTCCCGGACCCGCGAGCTCGCGGCGCTTCGGTATATGCCGTTTCCGAGCGTGGTGCCACTTCGGAGGCGGCGCGTATTCTTGCCGAGCGCGAGAACGCAGCGGACCTCGTTGGCGGCGTTTCCCTGAAGGACAAGGACGATGTGCTGGCCTCGGTGCTGGTCGATCTTTCCAAGACCGCGACGATGAGCGCGAGCCTGACCGTCGGCCAGGAAGTGCTGGACGAGATCGGTGGTGTCGCACACCTGCACAAGCGCACCGTGCAGCAGGCGGGTTTCGTGGTACTCAAGTCGCCTGATGTGCCATCCATCCTTGTCGAATCCGCGTATATCTCGAACCCGAAGGAAGAAAGCATGCTGCGCACGCGCAGCTACCAGCAGAGGCTGGCGGGTGCGATTCTCAACGGCGTGCGTGACCATTTCTACAACAACCCGCCACCGGGCACGATGATCGCGCTGTGGCAGGGCCGTGGTGAGCAGAAGGTTGCCGAGCATGCGGTGCGTCGCGGCGAGACACTTTCCGGTATCGCTCGCCAGTACAAGGTCAGCCTCGATACGCTGCGCCGGGTCAATGGCAAGAATGGTGACCAGCTTCGCGTTGGTGAACGACTGACCATTCCGCTCGGCTCGTAAATTCCGAATCCCCCCAGCAAGGCCGCCGTGTCCAGGGAAAGGGCGCGGCGGCGTTGGCAAGCCCTTCGCCAGCCGCTACCCTTGTCGCCCTGATGACTGGGGTGTCCAATGCCGATCCGCGAACTTCCACCGCAACTCGTTAACCAGATCGCCGCGGGCGAGGTGGTCGAGCGTCCTGCCTCCGTGGTCAAGGAATTGCTCGAGAACGCCCTGGATGCCGGTGCGACCCGAATCGAGGTTGATGTCGAGGACGGTGGCGTGCGGTTGATCCGGATTCGCGACAACGGCAGTGGTATTCCGAAGGATGAAATCCCGATGGCGGTCGCCCGCCATGCCACCTCGAAGATTTCCAGCCTTGATGAACTCGAGCGCGTCGGCACGTTGGGTTTTCGCGGCGAGGCGCTACCGAGCATCGGTTCCGTGGCGCGCCTTGCCATCACATCCCGCACTGCTGATGACGAGCAGGGCTGGAAACTGGTTGGTAACGGCCAGGGTCGCTACGAGGAACCGGTTCCTGCCGCGCATCCGCCGGGCACCACGCTGGAAGTTCGTGATCTTTTCTTCAATACGCCGGCCCGGCGGAAATTCCTGCGCACCGAGAAAACCGAGTTCGGTCACCTCCAGACGGTGGTCGAGCGTATCGGGCTGAGCCGTTTCGATCTCGATATTCGTCTTACGCATAACGGCAAGGCGGTGCAGACCTTGCTGCCTGCGAAAGACGAGGTGAGCGAGGATCGCCGTGTCGCTGCCGTGTGTGGCGGCGGTTTCATCGATAACGCCTTGCGCATTGAACATGAAGTGTCGGGACTGAAGCTTTTCGGCTGGGTGGCCTTGCCGACGTTTTCGCGCAGCCAGGCCGATATCCAGCATTTCTTCGTGAACGGTCGCATGGTGCGAGACAAGGTGATCTCGCATGCCGTCCGCCAGGCCTTCAACGATGTGCTGTTCCATGGCCGTCACCCGGCCTTCGTGCTGTACCTCGAGATGGATCCCGTGGGTGTCGATGTGAATGCGCACCCGACCAAGCACGAGGTCCGTTTTCGCAACTCGCGCCACGTGCATGATTTCCTGTTCCGGACGCTGCACCAGGTGCTGGCCGATACACGGCCTGGTGGTCGCGCGGCGGAAGCCGGTTCGGGTGCACGGATGGGGCCGGCATCGGAAGGTATCCAGGGGCGTGTTGCGGAAATGTCCGCGGGCTATGCGTCTACGCCATCCGGCAATCCGTCGCAGGATGCGTTACGTAACCAGCATGACCTGTACGCCGCCGCTGCGCGACATGCCGAAGCGCCGACTGCCGAGATCGGCGGGGCGGAAACAGCGGCTGGCATGGCGGTTTCCGAAAAGGGCGTACCGCCGATGGGCTACGCGCTGGCACAGCTGCACGGCATCTATATCCTTGCCGCGGGCGAGGAAGGCCTCGTTTTCGTCGACATGCACGCGGCACATGAACGCATCACCTATGAACGCTTCAAGCAGCAGCTTGCCAATGGCAACGTGCCGGTCCAGCCCCTGCTGGTTCCGGAAAGGATTGCGGTCAGCCGTCGCGAGGCAGATCTCGCCGAGGAGCACGCGGCCGCACTCGCGCAGTCCGGTTTCGAAATGGACCGTGTTGCCCCGGATGCGGTGCTGTTGCGTTCCATGCCGGTGGCGTTGCGTGATTACGACATGGTCAAGCTGGCACGCGATATCCTTGCCGACCTCGACGAGCAGGGCAGTTCGGAACGCATTGCCAATGCCATCGACGAGGCACTCGCCGAGAATGCCTGTCACACATCGATGCGTGCACACCGCAAGCTGACGATTCCGGAGATGAATGCGCTGTTGCGCGACATGGAGCGCACGCCGCGTGCCGACCAGTGCAATCATGGCCGCCCGACCTGGTTCAAGCTCAGCATGAACCAGCTCGACAAGCTCTTCCTGCGAGGCCAATAGCCATGGGAGAGGCGGTGAGCAAGCCGCTGGCCATCTGCGTGATGGGACCGACTGCCGCCGGCAAGACCGCAGCGGCCTTTGCGCTCGCCGATGAATTTCCCGTCGATATCATCAGCGTGGATTCCGCGCAGATCTATCGCGGCATGGATATCGGCACGGCAAAACCCGATGCCGCAACGCTTGCGAAATATCCGCATCGCCTAATCGATATCCTCGATCCCGCCGAGCGCTATTCGGCCGCGCAGTTCCGTGCCGATGCCTTGCATGAAATGCATGATATTTCTGCGGCGGGGCGTATCCCGCTGCTGGTCGGTGGCACCGGCCTGTATTTCCGTGCCTTGCTGGAAGGACTTTCCGACCTGCCGGATGCCGACGCGGCAACGCGTGCCGCGATCGATGCCGAAGCCGCGAACAAGGGCTGGGCGGTACTGCATGCCGAGTTGGCAGAGGTCGACCCGGAAACCGCAGCACGAATCAGCCCGAATGACCCGCAGCGCATCCAGCGGGCGCTGGAGGTACACCGCCTGACGGGTGAGCCGATGAGCCACCTGTTTTCCCGGCAGGCCGAAGGTCCCGCTCCGTATCGTTTCGTGAAATTCGGTATCGCCCCGGCAGACCGTGCCGTCCTGCATGAACGGATTGCGCAGCGTTTCGAGCGGATGATGCAGCAGGGTTTCGTTGACGAGGTCCGCGCGCTGCATGCCCGCGGCGACCTGCACCCCGGCCTGCCGAGTATCCGTGCCGTCGGGTACCGGCAGTTGTGGAGTTACCTGGAAGGGGAGATCGACCGCAGCGAGGCTATCCGCCAGGGAATCGTTGCGACCCGTCGCTATGCAAAACGACAATTGACGTGGTTCCGCAAGGAGCCGGCACTCACCTGGCTGGATGCCAGCGACCCCGGCCATGTCGAAAGCCTCGTTTCGCAGGTGAAAAGCCACTGCGAATGATCTACGGTAGGCCTATCGGCAGCGGTTTGCTGCTGTTAGAATCGTTTAGAACGATTTTAAGTCGGGGACGATGGTAAGGCTCGGGGGTTGCGAGGGAGCCGACTGTCGTGAAAACGATCAATTCGATCGATTAGAAGAACAAGGAGACGTCAAGATGTCCAAGGGACAGTCACTCCAGGAACCTTTTCTGAATGCACTGCGCCGCGAGAAGGTGTCCGTATCCATCTACCTTGTCAATGGCATCAAGCTCCAGGGACAGATCGAGTCCTTCGACCAGTTCGTCGTGCTGCTGAAGAACACCGTCAGCCAGATGGTTTACAAGCACGCGATTTCCACCATTGTGCCAGCGCGCCCGGTCAAGATGGTCCTTGATGACCATGGCCGTCTTGAAGCGGAGATCGGCTGACCGATCATGCAACCGAGGGTCCAGGTCCTGATGTACGAGCACCGGAGTGTTTGACCGTCCCCAAAGCGGTGAACGCGCCATCCTCGTGCACCTGGATTTTGGCCCCGGCCATGATTCGGTTGCGCTGGATGAATTGCGCGAGCTGACCCTTTCCGCCGGCGCCACGCCACTGGCGGAAATTACCGGTTCGCGGCATTCACCCGACCCGAAGTATTTCTGCGGCACCGGCAAGGCGGACGAAATCCGCGAAGCCGTGGTCGCCAATGACGGCGAGCTGGTCATCTTCAACCACGAGTTGTCGCCCAGCCAGGAGCGCAACCTCGAGCGCCTGCTGAAATGCCGGGTACTGGATCGCACAGGCCTCATCCTCGACATCTTTGCGCAGCGCGCGCAGTCCCATGACGGCAAGTTGCAGGTCGAACTCGCGCAGTTGCGTCACCTTTCCACTCGCCTGGTGCGCGGCTGGACCCACCTTGAGCGCCAGAAGGGTGGTATCGGCCTGCGCGGTCCGGGTGAATCCCAGCTCGAAACCGACCGTCGCCTTATCGGGCAGCGTATCCGCGCGCTTTCCGAGCGGCTCGAAAAGGTGCGCGGCCAGCGCGAGCAGGGTAGACGCCGTCGCCAGAAGAACGATATTCCGACCGTTGCGCTCGTCGGATACACGAACGCCGGCAAGTCCACGCTTTTCAACCGGCTGACACACGCGCATGTCTACCAGGCGGACCAGTTGTTCGCGACGCTGGACCCGACCGTGCGCCGGCTGGACATGGAAGAGGGCGGTCCGGTCGTGCTGGCCGATACCGTCGGATTCATTCGCGATTTGCCGCATGACCTGGTCGCCGCATTTCGATCCACCCTCCGCGAAGCAGAAGACGCCGACCTGCTGTTGCACGTGATGGATGCGTCCAGCGAGGAGCGCGCTGCGCAGCAGGCGACGGTGGAAGAAGTGCTCGAAGAAATCGGCGCGGGCGAGCTGCCGCAGCTGCTGGTCTACAACAAGATCGACCTTATCGACGAACAGCCACGCATTGATCGTGATGCCGAAGGCCGGCCCGTGCGGGTGTGGATCTCCGCGCTGAAGCAGCAGGGTTTCGACGAATTGCTTGTGGCGATTCGCGAACGCACCCGCGAGGAACTGGTGGAGGGATGGATCACTCTTGCACCATCCCAGGGCCGCGCACGCGCGAAGCTGTTCGAGCTTGGTGCAGTGCGCGAGGAAGCCGTTACCGAACAGGGCGGCTGGGACCTGCACGTCGAAATGCCGGAGCGCGATTACCGGCAATTGTGCAGCCACGAGTCGCTGGGCGACCCGCTGCACTAGAAATCTCATGGAAATCGCCTCTTCCGACCGTCTATCTGTTGCGGTTGCGGGGGGCGGTTCCTACAATCCACCTTCGCGCGGCAGTCCGCCCATGGCGGGCAAGGCTGGCGCGACCATTCGCTAGGAATCAGGAGAATTCAATGGCCTGGAACGAACCCGGTGGGGACAAGGATCCCTGGGGAAATCAGGGCGGCCGACGCGGGCAGGAAGGCCCGCCGGACCTCGACAAGGTCATCCGCGACATGCAGCGTCGCTTCAGCAGCCTCTTCGGAGGCGGCAAGGGTGGTAACGGTGGCGGCGGCGGTAACGGTGCTGCCTTCGGCCTGGTTTTCGCCGGTGTGCTGGCCGTGTGGCTCGCGTCCGGTTTCTACCAGGTGGATGAAGCCGAGCGCGGCGTGGTGATGCAGTTCGGTGATTATGCCGAAACCACCATGCCGGGCCTGCACTGGCACATGCCGTGGCCGATCGAAACGGTGGAAACCGTCAACGTGGCCAGCATCGACGAATACGAGTACAAGACCGAGATGCTGACCCGTGACGAAAACATCGTCAGCATCGCGATCTCCGTGCAGTATCGTCGCGCCGACCCGCAGGCTTTCCTCTTCAACGTGCGTAATCCGGAAATGACCCTGGAAGACGTGACCGATTCTGCCGTGCGCGAAGTGGTCGGCAAGAACACGATGGATTTCGTGCTGGGCGAGGGTCGCGAGGAAATTACCAATCGCACGCGCGAACTGGTGCAGTCCACACTGGAAACCTATGGCACCGGTATCGAGATCACCTCGGTGAACCTGCAGGATGCCAACTTCCCGCGTCCGGTACAGCCGGCCGTGCAGGATGCCATCAAGGCACGCGAGGACAAGGAGCGCTTCGAGCTTGAAGCACAGGCCTATGCCAATGACGTGGTGCCACGTGCACGCGGCCAGGCGGCTCGTCGCATCGAGGCTGCCGAAGCCTACAAGCAGGAAGTGATCGCCAACGCGGAAGGCCAGACTGCGCGTTTCACCGCCTTGCTTCGCGAGTACAAGAAGGCGCCGGGTGTTACCCGCGAACGTCTCTTCCTGGAAACGATGGAGCAGATCCTTGGCAGCACCAACAAGGTGCTGGTCAGTGCGGATGGCAGCGGCAACCTCATGGTGCTGCCACTGCAGGAAATGCTGAAGAACGCGGGCATGATGGGTAGCGGTAGCGACTCGACCGAATCCAGCCCGACCAATTCCTCGACGCCGAGCACGGAAGAACGTGATCGTGAATCGGCACGCGACAGGGGGGCACGTCGATGAAGAAACTGGCGACCATCATCCCGATACTGCTGCTGGCAGTGATCGTGCTCTCCGCCCTCGGCGGTAGTCCGGCCTTTACGGTTTCGGAGCGCGAGCACGCCATCAAGTTCCGCTTCGGTGAAATCCTGCGCTCGGATTACGAGCCGGGCCTGCACTTCAAGATTCCGTTCGTCAATAACGTGCGCAAGTTCGATAACCGCGTACTGACGCTGGATAACCAGCCGGAAGAATTCCTCACCGAGGAAAAGAAGAACGTCATCGTCGACTTCTTCGTGAAGTGGCAGATTACCGACGTCGACAGCTTCTACCGTGCCACGAGCGGCTTCGAATCGAACGCGACGCAGCGCCTGCTGAAGATCATGCAGGACGGGCTGCGCAACGAGTTCGCGAAGCGCACGGTGAAGGAAGTCGTTTCCGCCGAGCGTACGGAAATCGTCGACCGCATGACGCGCGAAGCGCAGAACGCGGCGAAGGAATTCGGTATCTCTGTCGTCGATGTACGCGTAAAGCGTATCGACCTGCCGGATGCTGTCAGCAGCTCGGTGTTCCAGCGCATGACGCAGGAACGTAACCGTATTGCCGCGCAGCTGCGCGCAGAGGGTGGCGAAGCGGCCGAGCGTATTCGCGCGGAAGCGGATCGCAACCGTACCGTCATCCTTGCAGAGGCATTTCGCGATGCCGAACGTCTCCGTGGTGATGGCGATGCGCGTGCAGCAGAGATCTACGCGAATGCCTATGAGCGTGATGCCGAGTTCTACTCGTTCTATCGCAGCCTCGAGGCTTACCGTAAATCGATTGGCGGCGGCCAGGACGTGCTGGTGCTCGAACCGGATAGCGAGTTCTTCCAGTACTTCGGCAAGAAGCTGCGCCGCTAGGGCGTGAATATCGATTGGACGACTCTGGGGTCGGCGCTGGCGCTGGTCTTCGTGATCGAGGGGATCTTTCCCTTTATCGGGCCGCGCCGGTTTCGCCAGACCCTGTTGCATGCCGTGACACTGAGTGACCGGACCCTGCGCGTGCTGGGTCTGGTCTCCATGGTGTCTGGCGTCTTCCTGCTTTACCTCCTGCGGTGAACGCAGGTGAAAACCTGGCTCCGTCGCAGGCATGGAGCAATTTTTCTAGAGAGAGATCATGGCAAAGAACGTGGTAGTGATCGGCACCCAGTGGGGTGACGAGGGCAAGGGCAAGATCGTTGACCTGCTGACCGACAAGGCAGCGGCAGTGGCACGATTCCAGGGTGGTCACAATGCCGGCCACACGCTGGTCATCGGTGGCGAGAAGACGGTGCTGCACCTGATTCCTTCCGGCATCCTGCGCGATGACGTCGAGTGCCTCATCGGCAACGGCGTGGTGCTTTCTCCCGTCGCGTTGATGGATGAAATCCACATGCTGGAGGAAAAGAACGTGCCGGTCCGCGAACGCCTGCGCATCAGCCCGGCATGCCCGTTGATCCTGCCGAGCCATGTTGCACTCGACAAGGCGCGCGAAAAGGCACGTGGTGACAACCCGATCGGTACTACCGGTCGCGGTATCGGTCCCGCGTACGAAGACAAGGTTGCGCGTCGTGCCGTTCGTTTCGGCGACCTGGTTCATCGCGAACGATTTGCGGCAAAGCTGGGCGAGATTCTCGACTTCCACAATTTCATCCTGAAGGAATACTTCAAGGAAGAAGCCGTCGATTTCCAGGAAACGCTCGAGCAGTACCTGAAGCTCGGCGAAGAACTGGCGCCGCTGATGGCCGACGTGACCGGCAAGCTTGCGCACTATCGCGAAGAAGGCAAGGGTGTCCTGTTCGAAGGCGCGCAGGGTGCGTTGCTGGATATCGACCTTGGCACCTTCCCGTTCGTCACGTCGTCGAATACCACTGCCGGTGGTGCGGCGACCGGTACAGGTGTCGGGCCGCGTTACCTCGACTACGTGCTTGGCATCGTCAAGGCCTACACCACGCGTGTCGGTGCGGGCCCGTTCCCGACTGAACTGTTCGATGAAGTCGGTGAGCACCTTGGCAAGAAGGGGCACGAGTTCGGTGCGACGACCGGCCGTCGCCGTCGTTGTGGCTGGTTTGATGCCGTAGCGCTGCGCCGTTCTGTGATCAACAATTCGGTTTCCGGCCTGTGCATCACCAAGCTCGACGTGCTGGATGGTCTCGATACCATCAGCATTGCGGTGGCCTACAAGACCGACAAGGGCGAGTCGATGGATGTGCCGCTGGGGGCAGACCAGCTCGCCGAGTGCGAACCGGTGTACATGGAAATGCCGGGCTGGAAGGAAAGCACCGTCGGCATCACCGAAAAGGACAAGCTGCCGCAGGCCGCGCTGGATTACCTGGCGAAGATCGAGGAACTGGTTGGCGTGCCCATCGATATCATCTCCACCGGCCCGGACCGGAAGGAAACGATCGTTCTTCGTCATCCCTTCGACGAAGCCTGATCATGAAAAAGGCCGCGCATTGCGCGGCCTTTTTCATTGCGCCTGCAGGGACGCATAAAGAAAAAGCCCGCAAGCGATGCTTGCGGGCTTTCTCGAATGTGGTGCCGAGGAGAGGACTTGAACCTCCACGGGGTTGCCCCCACCAGCACCTGAAGCTGGCGCGTCTACCAATTCCGCCACCTCGGCATATCCTGTCGGGGCGCCGCCCCTCAGGAGACGCCGCATTTTACCGGCAAACATTTCCTTGTCAATGCGGCTGTAATAATTTTTTCGCTGGCGCACAATACGGCCCATGAGCAAAAAAGACGAAAGAAAATCGAAAAAACCTGTGGGGCCGCACGGTGCGGACCCGAATGCTGCGCGCGAGGCGCGGCGCTACGACAAGCCGATCCCGAGCCGGGAGTTCATTCTCGGTGTGTTGTCGGACCTGGGGCATCCGGCAAGGGAACGCGAAATTGCTGCCGAGCTGGCACTTTCCAGCGAACAGGACCTTGAGGCGCTGCACCGCCGCCTGCGGGCGATGGTGCGCGATGGCCAGCTGGTGCGGAATCGCCGGGGTGATTTCTGCCTGCCGGAGAAGGTTGGCGTCATTGTCGGCACGGTGCAGGCACACCGCGACGGCTTCGGCTTCCTGATTCCCGATGAGGGAGACGAGGACCTGTACCTGGCGCCTCGCCAGATGGCGAACCTGATGCACGGTGACCGTGTCTCGGTGCGACTGAAGTCGACCGATAATCGCGGCCGCAAGGAAGGCAGCCTGGTCGATATCCTGGAACGGGCGACCACGACGCTGGTCGGTCGCTACTTCAATGAAAGCGGTGTCGGCTTCGTCGAGCCGGACAACACCCGCTTCCAGCATGACGTGATCATCCCGGAAGGTGAGCGCAACGGTGCCGAGCATGGCCAGATCGTGGTCGTGCAGCTGACCGGGTATCCTGCGCCGCATACCCAGCCGAAGGGCAAGATCGTGAAGGTGCTGGGCGAGCATCGCGCCGCCGGCATGGAAGTGGAAATAGCCATCCATTCCTTCGGGCTGCCGCACGAATTCCCGACCGAGGTCATCGAGCATGCCGAATCGTATGGCGATTCGGTGCCGGAGAAGGCGAAGGAAGGACGCAAGGACCTGCGCGACCTCGACCTCGTGACCATCGACGGCGAAGACGCGCGGGACTTCGATGACGCGGTCTATTGCGAACCGAATGACAAGGGCTGGCGCCTTATCGTCGCGATTGCCGACGTGGCGCACTACGTGCAGATCGATGAAGTCGAGGACAGCCCGCTGGACCAGGAAGCGCAGAAGCGCGGTACGTCGGTGTATTTCCCCGATTGGGTGATCCCGATGTTGCCGGAGAACCTTTCCAACGGCCTGTGTTCGCTGAACCCGCATGTCGATCGCCTGTGCATGGTGGCGGACATGCAGGTCAACCAGCAGGGCAAGGTCGAGAATTCGCGTTTCTACAATGGTGTGCTGCAGTCGAAGAAGCGGCTTACCTACAACCAGGTCGGTGCGCTGCTGGAAGAGGGTGACAAGGATGTGCACCAGGAGCTCGGCCCGCTGGTCGATCGACTTTATGCCTTGCACGAACTTTACAAGGCGTTCCGCAAGTCGCGCGACAAGCGTGGCGCCATCGATTTCGACCGGCCGGAAACGCGCATCCTCTTTGACGAGAACCGGAAGATCTCCGAAATCCGTCCGGTGGTCCGCAACGTCGCGCACAAGATCATCGAGGAATGCATGATCGCCGCAAACGTCGAGGCAGCGAAGTTCCTGCATCGCCACGAAGTGCCGACGCTGTACCGCGCGCATGCGCAGCCGGGTGAAGATTCCATCGAGGAATTGCGTGAATTCCTCGGCCCGCTCGGGCTGACGCTCGGTGGCGGTAACAGCCCGCAACCGAAGGATTACAAGAAGCTGATCGACTCCATCCAGGAGCGCGATGACCGCTTCCTGATCGAGACGGTGCTGCTGCGTTCGATGTCGCGGGCGGTCTACCAGCCGAAGGCGGAAGGGCACTTCGGTCTTGCGCTCGAGCATTACGCGCATTTCACCTCGCCAATCCGCCGCTACCCGGACCTGCTGGTTCATCGTGGCATCAAGAAGATTCTCGACAAGTCGGGCAAGGTGGAATTCCCGTACACCGAGAAACAGATGGAGCAACTCGGCACGCACACGTCGATGACGGAGCGCCGAGCCGACGACGCAACTCGCGATGCCGAGGCGTGGCTGAAGTGCGACTTCATGACCGACAAGGTCGGCGAGGAATTCCAGGCACGAGTCACCGGCGTGACGTCGTTCGGTTTGTTCGTCGAAATTCCCGACCTGCAGATCGAAGGCCTGGTGCATGTCACCTCGCTCGAGAACGATTATTACCAGCATGATCCTGCGGCCCGCCGCCTGGTGGGTGAGCGTACCGGCCTGGAATTCCGTCTCTCGGACCCGATCCGCGTGCGCGTGATGCGCGTAGACCCGGACGAGCGAAAGATCGACTTCGAGCCGGTCGATGCACGCGCCGACGGCCAGCGCCATCGTGGCGAGAAGAAGGGCGGTGGCGGTCCGAAGAGCGGTGGCCAGAAGCAGAAGGGCAAGCCAAAGGGTGGCGGAAAAGCCAACAAGGGCGCCGGAAAAGACAAGAAGAAAACCAGCAAGGGCAAGCGCCGTAAATGAGCGAGAAGATCTTCGGCCTCCATGCCGTCACGGCCGCGCTGGATGCGGGCCGGGAATGCCATCGTCTTTACCTGCAGGATTCCCGTCGCGACAAGCGACTGCAGTCCATCATGGACAAGGCGCAAGGGGCGAGTATTCCGGTTGAACGGCTGGATCGTCATGCCCTGGACGAGATGGCGGGGGATACCCGTCACCAGGGCGTGATCGGTGAATTCGCCGCACAGGAGCTGCCTGACAGCATTCCCGAGCTGCTCGATTCCATCAGCGGAACCCCGTTCCTGCTGGTGCTGGATGGTGTGCAGGACCCGCATAACCTCGGTGCCTGCCTGCGCTCGGCCAATGCTGCCGGGGTCCATGCGGTCATCGTGCCGAAGGACAACGCCGCCGGCCTGACGCCGACGGTGCGAAAGGTGGCAGCCGGTGCGGCGGAGGTAACACCGCTTATTACCGTCACCAACCTCGCCCGGGCCATGCGCGAGCTGAAGGAAGCGGGCATCTGGCTGGTGGGCCTTGCAGGTGAGGCCGAGCAGGATATCTACGATGTCGACATGAAGGGCTCGCTGGCGCTGGTCATGGGCGCAGAAGGTGAAGGGCTCAGGCGCCTGACCCGCAAGGAATGCGATTTCCTTGCCCGCTTGCCGATGGCGGGGTCTGTCGAGAGCCTGAATGTTTCCGTCGCGACGGGCATTTCGCTCTGGGAAGCGCTGCGCCAGCGGCGCTGACCGTGAAGTAGCGGTTGCATAAGTTGCTGACTTTCCGCTAAAATCCCGCGCTTCGCGTGAACCTGTGGATACCTGATGTCCGGGTCGCGCGGAACTCCTTGCCTCACCGGGTTGTCCGGGAGGCTGCCGAATCCACAAGGAGCTTACAATGCGGCATTATGAAATCGTGTTCCTGGTCCACCCGGACCAGAGCGAGCAGGTCCCGGCGATGGTCGACAAGTACAAGTCGATGATCGAAGGCGATAACGGCAAGATCCACCGTCTCGAAGACTGGGGTCGTCGCCAGCTTGCATACCCCATCAACAAGGTCCACAAGGCACACTACGTCCTGATGAACGTGGAGTGTGGTCGGGACACCGTTGACGAACTGGAAAGCGCGTTCAAGTTCAACGACGCTGTCATCCGTTTCATGACCCTGCGTACGGAAGAGGCCATTACCGAGCCGTCCCCGCTGGTGAAGAGGGATGACGAAGACGAGCGCCCGAGCCGTTCCGAGTCGAAGGATTCCAGCGAATCCCGCGATGAAGAGAAGAAGGCCGAGAGCGACGCCTGAGCGTCAACGAACCGCAGCTTCCTTACTAATTGAGGTGTAACAATGTCCCGATTTTTCCGTCGCAGAAAGTTCTGCCGCTTTACCGCTGAAGGCGTGAAGCAGATCGACTACAAGGATCTGAACACGCTGAAGAGCTACATCACCGAGACCGGCAAGATCGTGCCGAGCCGTATTACCGGCACGCGCCCGTTCTACCAGCGTCAGCTGGCCGCAGCCGTGAAGCGTGCCCGCTTCCTGGCGCTGCTGCCGTACAGCGACCAGCACTGATACTGAGGGAGCCTCCGGTAACGGCAGGCTCCCGTTCAGCCATGCAGAAATTGCTGCACTGGCTGCTGGCAAGCCCGCTTCGAGCGGGTACCGCAGCCGCCGCCCTGGCGCTGACGAGAATTCTCGATATTCTCGGCGGAGCACTGGCGGCGACGGTTACGCTCCGCGGTGGCGCCGCGGCAGGCGTCCAGGCCCTGGCCGTGGCCATTCCGCTGATCTGGTTTGCGGGTTACTGGTCGGGCGCGGGCAACATGGTGCTCTATGCGGAACTGGCCCTCTGGT
Source organism: Gammaproteobacteria bacterium (assembly GCA_033720815.1). Lineage (GTDB taxonomy): Bacteria > Pseudomonadota > Gammaproteobacteria > Natronospirales > JAJUFS01 > JAWWBS01. The sequence goes on from JAWWBT010000028.1 coordinate 16,790, forward strand.
TGCCGGTGATCGCTGCGAGCCTGGTGTTGCGCCGGACAGGATCGCTGGCATTGATGACCCAGTCGGTCGCAGTGCTTGTCGGTTTCCTGGTGACTGCCTGGTACCTTGCGGATACGGATCCGCTGGCGCGATTGACCAGCTTTGTCACGGACCAGTTCCTGCCGTTCTACGGCGAAGTGTTCGGAAAGGTGCCGGAGCTGGATGCAGCTCAGCGTGAAGCGCTAGCGAAGGTGATGCCCGCCGCGGCATCGGCAACCAGCCTGCTGGTGGTTAGCATCGCCGTCATGCTGGGTCGCTGGATGCAGGCGGTCGGTTTCAACCCGGGTGGATTCCGCAAGGATTTCCACCAGCTGCGCCAGGGTCGTTCGCTGACCCTGTTGGCGGTGGCGCTCTGGGTGAGCGCGGTGGTCACCGGCCATATGCTGGCGATTGCATTCGCGGTGCTGGCCTCGGTGCTACTGGCTTTCCAGGGCCTCGCGCTGGCACATGGCGTGGCAGGGATTCGCAAGGCGAACCCGATGTGGCTGTGGATGCTGTATGGATTGCTGCTGTTCCTGACCTTCCAGGTGGGAACGCTGCTGATGGTGATAGGAGCCATGGATAACTGGATCGACTGGCGCCGCCACGTCGGTCGTTCTGAGGATGCCTGAGCCACTGCGTGCCAGGCGGACGAACATGATTGAACCGAAAGGGTGAATACGATGGAAGTGATTCTTCTGACCAAGGTCGAGAACCTCGGCGCGCTGGGTGACAAGGTCACCGTCAAGCCGGGCTATGGCCGCAACTACCTTATTCCGCATGGCCTCGCAAAGCCGGCCACCAAGGAAAACATCGCCGAGTTCGAGGCACGTCGTGCCGAACTCGAGAAGCAGCTCGCCGAAGAACTGGCTGCTGCCGAAGCGCGCAAGGAAAAGCTCGATGGCAAGACCATCACCGTGACCTCCAAGGCCGGCGGTGAAGGCAAGCTCTTCGGCTCCATCGGCACGCACGACATCGCCGAAGCTGCCACGCAGCAGCTGGGCGTCGAGGTCGAGCGCAAGGAAGTCCGCATGGGCGAAGGTCCGCTGCGCGAAGTTGGCGATCACGAAGTCGAGGTGCACCTGCACTCCGACGTCAACGCCACCATCACCGTTTCGGTGGTCGGCGAAGAGTGATCCCGCGAGGTCGGCGCTGCCGACCCGTGGCGCACGAAGCTGGCTGGTCCGGGTTGCCGGGCCGGCCGCTTTTCGTCTGGGGACGGTAAAATCGGCCTCGGGCGGAAAAATTTCGATATTCACTGCTTATCCACCGGTTATTCCATTCCCCTCGGCGATGGCCCGCGTTAGGATTTCCGGAGTAGCAGATGGGGGACCCGATGGCCGACGCCGTCTCAAGATTTGATGATTCCCGTGGCGGCACCGACCGCCTGCGTGTACCACCGCATTCGACCGAGGCCGAGCAGGCAGTGCTGGGCGGCCTGATGCTGGATAACAGCAGCTGGGACCAGATCGCCGACCGCCTGGTCGAGGACGATTTCTACCGCTACGACCACCGCCTGATTTTCCGCGCCATCGAAAACCTGTCCGAAGCCACCAAGCCTGCCGATGTAGTCACGATCGGTGAATGGCTGGAAGGGAAGGAGCTTCTCGACGAGGCCGGTGGGCTCGCCTATATCGGCGCGCTGGCCAAGGATGCGCCGGGCTCGGC
>JAWWBT010000029.1:0-18001 GCA_033720815.1 Gammaproteobacteria bacterium
GCATGTAGATGCGGCCACGACCGGTGGCATAGGCTTCCTGGATACCGCGGACACCATTGATGATGCCCGCTGTCGGCAGGTCCGGGCCGGGGATATGCTGCATCAGCTCGCCGATGTTCAGTTCCGGCTCGTCAATCAATGCAACGCAGGCGTTCACGACTTCGCGCAGGTTATGCGGCGGGATGTTCGTGGCCATGCCGACCGCAATACCGGACGAACCATTGATGAGCAGGTTCGGCAGCTTCGTCGGGAGGACGCTCGGTTCCCATTCCGATTCGTCGTAGTTCGGGATGAAGTCGACCGTTTCCTTCTCGATATCGGCGAGCATCTCGTGCGCGATCTTCGCCATGCGCACTTCGGTGTATCGCATCGCCGCCGCGGAATCGCCGTCGATCGAACCGAAGTTGCCCTGGCCATCGACCAGCATGTAGCGCATCGAGAACGGCTGCGCGAGGCGCACCATGGTGTCGTACACCGCGGAGTCACCATGCGGGTGGTACTTACCGATGACGTCACCGACGATACGCGCCGATTTCTTGTAGGGCTTGTTATGGTCGTTGCCGAGCTCCTTCATCGCGTACAGCACGCGACGGTGCACCGGCTTCAGGCCGTCGCGCACGTCCGGGAGGGCTCGGCCCACGATCACGCTCATGGCGTAATCGAGGTACGACTGCTTCATCTCGTCTTCGAGATTGATGTGGTCAACTTCGCGGGCAAATTCGGCCATGGAACTGGTCGATGTCCTTGTTGTGTTGATGGGAATCGGGCGCGCGGAAAAACCCTGCGCACACCCCTTTATATAAGCGTCTGATCATACCACAGCGACCACCCTCGACCTATGCCCGAGAGCCTTGTCGTGCAGTGCATGGAAGTGGTTAAAACTTCGCCAGGTAATGCGCCTGCCGCGCCGGGAAAATATCAGCCCAACAGCTTGCGCATGGACGCCGTGCCGGGCTTCTCGACGGTGCCCTGCTCGGTCACGATCACGTCGATCCATTGCGCCGGCGTGATATCAAACGCGGGATTCGCCACGGTGATACCGTCAGGCGCCTTTTCCATCCCTGCGGCCTTCAGCAACTCGATGCCGTCGCGGTATTCGATGGGGATATCCGCCCCGCTCTTCAGGGACATGTCCACCGTGCCGGACGGCGCGACGACCATCACCTTCGCGCCGAACTGCCGCGCCATGATGGCGAGTGCAAAGGTGCCCACCTTGTTGGCCGTGTCACCGTTCGCTGCAATGCGGTCTGCCCCCACGATCAGCCAGTCCAGGCCTTCGTGCGCGAGCTCACCGGCCACCGCACCCTCGGTCAGCAATGTTGCGCGAATGCCGTCATGCGCCAGTTCCCACGCCGTGAGTCGGGCCCCCTGCATCCAGGGCCGCGTCTCGGTGAACATCACCTTGGCCAGCTTGCCCTCGATATTCGCCTGGCGGATCACGCCCAGCGCCGTGCCGATACCCGCGGTGGCCAGCGCGCCGGTGTTGCAGTGGGTCAGGATGCGGCTGCCAGGCAGCAGGTAGGCGGCACCAAGGGCCGCCATTGTCCGGTTCTGCTCGATATCCTCGGCGTGGATGCGCTTCGCTTCCGCTTCCAGCGATTCGAGCGAGGCGCCTTCCTTGCCGGCGGCACGTCGCATGCGCTGCAATGCCCATTGCAGGTTGACGGCCGTCGGTCGACTGGCGGCCAGCTCATCTGCGACTTCATCCAGTGCTTCAAGGCCTTTTTCCTTCACTCCGAGCACCAGGCCATAGGCCGCTGCGATCCCGATTGCCGGTGCTCCACGCACGGCCATGTCACTTATGGCATTGGCAACACTGGTGGCATCGTCGAGAATCAGCCATTCTTCACGAGTCGGCAGCTGGCGCTGGTCAATCAGGTGAAGTTTGTATTCCTTCCACTGAATGGCCCGAAGTGGAATACGCGGAGCGTCATTGGTTGTCATCAAGCACCGGGAATTTCCATAGAAATCAGAAGCTTTTCTGATATAGTTTGAGAAGAATGTCGTTTAAGTTTTGTCTTGTACAAAGCGAAGGATTACATGAGCACATTGCGCTGGACAAGTTTGACCGCCTTGGCGCTGCTGGCCGCCAGCCTTTTGCCGGCGCCCCTGCATGCGGCAGACAACACGAATACGCTTCCGGCCTGGCCAAAAGCGCTGGATATCGAGTGCCTGGAGAACTGCGATTCTACGCTGACAACCGCACACGACATCACGTTCATCACCCGCCTCGGTTTTCCGCTGGGAAGCGCACTGCTGACCAGTGACGCCAAGACCGAGCTGCTGCGCATGCTGACGGAACTCGAGACCTTCGCCCGGGTGACGCGAATCGAGGTCATCGGTCACGCCGACCCCTCTGGCCCCGAGAATTTCAACGTGTGGTTATCGAAGCGCCGAGGCGAACGTGTCGCGGATTTCTTCCGGCAGTCCGGCGTGGACCCGCGCATGCTGAGCTTTGATGGCCTGGGTTCCGCAGATCCGCTTCCCGGCGCCATAGACCCGTCCGAACACCGCCGCACCGAGGTACACATCACGGTTCGTCCTTTCCTGTAAGTCCCCCGTTGCGTTACCCTTTTGCGTCGCAACCCGCCCAATTCCTCAATCCTCGGGGGACACGATGAACCAGTTTCTTGAATTCCTGGAAAACACCGACTGGACCACGCTGGCCGTGGACTGGGGTGCAAAGATTGCCGTCGCCCTGCTGATCTTCGTCATCGGTCGCTGGATCGCGAAGTTTCTCGGCAAGACAACCGGCAAGCTCATTACCAAGGCAGGCGTGGACCAAACGCTGGCTGGCTTCCTTGGCACCCTGGCCAATGTCGCCATCACCGTCTTTGCCGCCATCGCAGCGGTGAACCATCTTGGCGTGGCGACGACGTCGCTCGTCGCCATCGTCGGTGCGGCCGGCCTGGCTGTCGGCCTTGCGCTGAAGGACTCGCTGGCCAACTTCGCCGCGGGTGTGATGATCATGCTGTTCAAGCCGTTCCGGGTTGGCGACTTCATCCAGGCAGGCGGCGTCACCGGTACCGTGATGGAAATCGGCATGGTCAACATCCATTTCAAGACCACCGACAACCAGCTGGTCATCGCGCCGAACAGCAGCATCATGGGCGACGTGATTACCAACTACACCATGAACCCGACTCGTCGCATCAATGAGACCATTGGCATCAGTTATGACGACGATCCGGCGAAGGCACGCGAAATCGTCCTGGGCATCATCCAGGGTGACGAGCGCTTCCATGACGACCCGGCACCTTTCGTCTGGGTAAACGAGTTCGGTGACAACAGCGTCAATCTCGTGGTGCGCGCGTGGACGAACACCGACATCTACTGGGAAGTGCGCGCGGACCTGCTGGAACGCATCAAGCGGGCCTTTGACGAGCAAGGCATCAGCATCCCGTTCCCGCAGCGCGATGTTCACCACTATTACACCGACGGTCGCGACGCGAACGCCAGCGACTGAACACCAGCACAAGGAATGCAGACAATGGAGCAAGCCGATCTCGTCATTGCGGCGAAATGGGTGGCACCCGTACGCCCGGCGGGAGAAGTCCTCGACGATCACAGCGTCGTCGTGAACAACGGGCGCATCGCTGCCATCCTGCCAACCGACAAGGTCGGCAAGCGTTACACGGCACGGGAAACCGTCGACCTTGGTCATCACCTGCTGATCCCTGGCCTGGTAAATGCGCACACGCATGCCGCGATGTCGTTGCTGCGAGGCCTCGCTGATGACCTGCCCCTGATGGAATGGCTGAAGGAGCACATCTGGCCGGCCGAGCAGCACTGGCTGGGGCCGGATTTCGTGCGCGACGGCAGCGAGCTGGCCATTGCTGAAATGCTTCGTGGCGGCACGACCTGCTTCAATGACATGTACCTGTTCCCCGATGCCACTGCGCGCGTGGCCAGCAGGGCCGGTATCCGCGCGAGTATCGGGCTCGTGATGTTCGATTTCCCGACTCCCTGGGCCGAAACACCGGCGGAGTACATCCGCAAGGGCCTGGCATTGCGCGATGAGTTCAAGTCCGACGCGCTGCTCAGTTTCTGCTTTGCCCCGCACGCGCCGTACACGGTGTCTGATGAAAACCTGGCAAAAGTGCAGCAACTCGCCGACGAACTCGACCTGCCCGTACACATGCATGTTCACGAAACGGCGCAGGAAGTGACTGACGCTGTTCACTCCAGCGGCCAGCGCCCCCTCGCGCGCATCGACGAACTCGGCATGCTGAATCCTGGCTTCATGGCCGTGCACATGACGCAGCTCGACGATGACGAAATCGCGCGGGTTGCCGAAACCGGCGCCAGCGTCGTGCATTGCCCGGAATCCAACCTGAAGCTCGCCAGTGGTTTCTGCCCCGTGAAGAAGTTGCGTGATGCCGGCGTGAACGTCGCGCTCGGCACCGATGGCGCAGCGAGCAACAACGATCTCGACATGATCGGTGAAATGCGCAGTGCTGCCCTGCTCGCCAAGGGTGCCGCGAACAATCCCGTTGCCCTGTCCGCTGAAAGCGCGCTGGAAATTGCCACGCTGGGTGGTGCACGGGCGCTCGGGCTGGAAGAACATATCGGCTCGATCGAGGTCGGCAAGTGGGCTGACCTTGTTGCCGTCGATCTCGACCGCATCGAGACGACACCGGTTTATAATCCCGTGTCCCAGCTGGTGTATTCGGCCAGCCGTGACCAGGTGAGTCACGTCTGGGTTGCAGGGCAGGCGCGCGTCACCGACGGTCGCCTGCTACACGTCAATTCCACTAAGCTAAAACAGCGAGCCAACGAATGGCGGGATCGCATTGCCGCCGATGGAGCATCCAAATGAGCGAACAGTCGCGCGCCAACGTCGACCCGGCCGAGATTGCAAAATTCGACAGCCTTGCCTCGCGCTGGTGGGACCCGGAAGGCGAATTTCGTCCGCTGCACGACATGAACCCCGTGCGCCTGGACTGGATCCGTGAACGCGTCGGGGATCTCGACGGTCGGCGCATGCTCGATGTCGGTTGCGGTGGCGGCATTCTCACCGAGGGACTGGCACGCGAGGGTGCGGAAGTCACGGGTATCGACATGGCAGAGGCACCGCTTTCGGTAGCACGACTGCACCTGCTGGAATCGAAGCTGCAGGTGGATTACCGCCAGGTCAGCGTCGAGGATCTCGCCAGTGAAGCGCCCGGCAGTTTCGATACGGTGACCTGCCTCGAGATGCTTGAACACGTACCCGACCCTGCGTCCGTCATCGCGGCCTGCCGCACGCTGGTGAAACCCGGCGGCGATGTGATCTTCTCGACCATCAATCGCAACCCGAAAGCATTCCTGCTCGGCATCGTTGGTGCCGAATACATAGCGCGACTCCTGCCGCGTGGCACGCACGAGTACGCGCGCTTCATTCGTCCGTCCGAACTGGAAGAATGGGCTCGCAATGCCGGGCTGCAGGTGCAGGGAATGACGGGCATGCTGTACAACCCGCTGACGCGGAAATTCCGCCTCGGTCGTGACACCGACGTGAATTACCTCATGCATTTCCGCCGGGAAATCTGATGAGTCGCATTGATACCGTCCTGTTCGACCTGGATGGCACGCTGGTCGATACCGCACCGGACATGGGCGCGGCATTGAACCGGCTGCGCGCGGAGCATGGCGAGGCACCGCTGACGCCAGAGGAAATCCGGCCGTGGGTATCGCACGGCAGCCCCGGCCTGCTGAAGCTTGCCTTCGGCATCGACACGGATCATCACACGTACATCGAAATGCGCGAGCGTTTCCTCGACCTCTACGTCGCCTGCCTCGCCGACGATAGCGGCCTCTTCCCCGCCTTCGAGAAAATACTGCCGCAGCTGGAGGAATCCGATATCCGCTGGGGCATCGTCACCAACAAGCCCGGCTGGCTGACGGACCCGCTGCTCGAAGCGCTGCAACTCGATGCGCGCGCCGCGTGCGTGGTTTCAGGCGACACCCTCAAGGAGCGCAAGCCACATCCCGCGCCGGTGCTGCATGCAATGGAAATTGCCGGGGCGAAAGCCGAACACACTGTTTACGTCGGTGATGCTGCGCGCGACATAGAAGCCGGTCGCGCCGCAGGTTGTCGCACGCTCGCGGCCGCCTGGGGCTACTTCCCGGATAACGATCATCCGGAAACCTGGCAAGCCGATGCCATCCTCGACCAGCCGGACGAACTCATCGACTGGCTTGCGAAAGAAGGACGCGTGAACTTTGCAAGGGATATCGCATGATGAATGACTGGACCTGGATAACGCTCGCCGCAGTACTTGGCCTGTTGCTGGGTTCGCTGGTGACCTGGCTGCTGCGCCAGCGGCGCGTACACGAACTCGAGCGTGAACTGGCGAAGCACGAAGCACGCGACGAATCTGCCGACGCCGAACAGCAGCGCCTGCAGGCGGTGGTGGACAGGCTCGCTCGCGAGGCACTCAAGCAGAACAACGAATCCTTCCTGCAGCTTGCCGAGCAGAACCTGAAGAAATTCCAGTCGGAGGCAAACGCCGATCTCGAAAAGCGCGAGAAAGCCGTCGAGCAACTGGTGAAACCCATACAGGATGCGCTCAAGAAAACGGAATCACAGATTTCGGAAATCGAGCGCGAACGTCATCGCGCCTTCGGCAGCATTACCGAACAGTTGAAGAACCTTTCGGAAACACAGCAACGTCTGCACGGCGAAACGGCAAACCTTGTCAAGGCACTGCGTCGTCCGGAAGTGCGTGGCCAGTGGGGCGAGCTCACGCTGCGACGCCTTGCCGAACTCGCCGGCATGGTGGATCACTGCGATTTCTACGAGCAGGAGAACCAGAACACCGATGCCGGCAGCCTGCGCCCCGACATGATCGTCAGGCTTCCTGATGAGCGAGAACTCATCGTTGACGTGAAAACGCCACTCGACTCCTACATGAACGCCATGGAAGCCACCAGTGACAGCGAACGAGAAACAGCGTTGCTGGCGCACGCACGTGGTGTTCGCAAGCGCATCAACGAACTGGCGAAGAAGGAATACTGGAACCAGTTCGACAAGAGCCCGGATTTCGTCATCCTCTTCATTCCCGGCGACCAGTTCCTGGCAGCCGCACTCGATCGCGACCCGAACCTCATCGAGGATGCATTGCGCCAGAAGGTGATGCTCGCCACGCCGACGAGTTTCGTCGCGCTACTGAAGGCAGTCGCCTACGGCTGGCGCCAGGTTGCACTCGCGGAAAATGCCGAGACCGTTCGCAAGCTGGCCGAAGACCTGTATCACCGCCTGGCCACTTACGGTGAACACATGAACCGTGTCGGCAAGAGCCTTGGCTCTGCGGTTGACCACTTCAACAAGGCCGTGGGTTCGCTGGAACGCAACGTCCTGCCCGGCGCGCGCAAGTTCACCGAGCTTGGCGTGCATCCGAAGAAGGACATGCCGGAACTCGACCCGCTCGACCACCAGCCGCGCAAGCTTGATAACGAGTAATGGACCTCGACACGCAACGCCATCACTGCGAAAGCCTGCTTGCGCAGCAACCCGACGACTGGGCGCTGGCAAGGCTGTTCCTCCCACGCGAACAGCGTGACGCTGCCACTGCCCTGCTCGCCCTGCGTCACGAAATCCGTCGCCTGCCATTCGCCAGCGAAGAACCCGGCATCGTCAACGTGAAATTGAACTGGTGGCGCGAGGAAATCGACAACGCCGCACGTTCACACCATCCGATCCTGCAGCTTTTGTCTGCCAACGCCGACACGGCGAACCTGGAAAGCGAGTACCTGCAGGAAATGGTCGATGCGGCGGAAATGGAATTCGATGCCGGCGCCATCAGCAATGAAGCCGATCGCCAGCTTTACCTTTATCGCAGCAGCGGCGTGGTCGCCGAGCTGTTTGCGCGGATGGCATCAGGGCTGGATCGCCAGCAGCTTGCCATCGCGAGAAGCATTGGTATCGCGCGTGGCCAGCTCGATATCCTGCAGACACTCGCTCACGACCTTCCGCGGAACGTTGTGAAGATCCCGGTCAGTACGTTGGAAGAGAACGAGATTGCGCCAGCAATGCTGGGCCAGCTTGCCGGGGAAAAACGTGCAGCGCTACTGCGCTCTGAACGGGATCGCCTGGACCAGTTGCGCGTCGATGCACGCACCCGCATGGCCGACGTGGAACCGGTCCCGGCCTTGCGCGTCATCTGGCGCCGATTGGAACAGGATTACCGATTGCTGCCGCGACAGCTCGAGGAACTCGTGGTGACAGCACCGGCCCAGCCCGGTATGCTGCGCCGCCTCTGGACGGCCTGGCGCGCCGCGCGCCGCCCGATCAATTGAACAGGAAATCCGCTGACCGATTTTACGGAGACAGCCATGCCGAACATCCAGCCGCTCAATGATTTCACGCTCTCCGAGGACGCCGTGAAGGATCGCGTCATTCTCGTCACCGGCGCCGGTGACGGTAACGGTACCGCCCTCAGAATTGCGCTAGGCAAGGCCCGTGCGACCCTCAACATGCAGGGTCGCACGGTGCGCAAGCTGGAAGAAACCTACGACGCGATACTCGAAGCCGGTGGCCCGACGCCCGCCATCTACCCGATGGATCTCGAGGGCGCCGTGTGGGACGACTACGTGGAAATGGCCGAAAGGATCGGCAAGGAATACGGTCGGCTCGACGGGCTACTGCACAACGCCGGCCTACTCGGCGACCGTGCGCCGATCGAGCACCAGGACCCGGTCACCTGGCAGCGTGTGCTACTGGTGAACGTGACCGCTCCTTTCCTGATGTCGAAGGCATTGCTGCCGGAGCTGCGCGAATCGAAGGATGCCAGCGTGGTATTCACGTCATCCGGTGTCGGCCGCACGGGTCGTGCGTACTGGGGCGCCTACGCCGTCTCGAAATTTGCAACTGAAGGCCTGATGGAAACCTTTGCCGACGAGATGGAAAACGTCGACAACATCCGCGTGAATGCCATCAACCCGGGCGCGACCCGCACCGGCATGCGGGCCAAGGCCTACCCCGGCGAAGACCCGAACACGCTGAAGACTCCGGAAGACATTGCCCCGGCATACCTGTGGCTGCTCGGCAAGGACAGCAAGGGCCAACAGAAGACGTCCTTCGACGCTCAGCCGAAGTAATCGCCTCAGGGCAACCTCTCGCCAATGAAGTTGCGACGATCAGGACGCAGCCAGCGATAACGGGCCAATTGGGAGTACCAGCGCTCGCGGCTGTAATACTGCAGTGGCAGGTCGCGGCGATCGGCATACGACAACAGGGCATCGCGTACTTCGGACCAGCCTTCCGCGGCTTTCAGGTGAAGCACTCGCTGCACGACGCGTAGCCAGAACTGCGTTTCGGTTTCGGAATAGACACAGCCACCATCGGCCATTCGCTGCAGCCCGGCGCGGCGCAATTCATCCGCGAGCTGCGCCGCAGGGCAACCGTTCAGCAATTGCCAGCCACAGGCAACAAGCCACTCGCCGTGGGAAGGTACTCCATCAATCAATCGACCGAACAGGCCATGACCGGTCGCCTGCGCCGGCTCGCGGGCACGCGCCCAACCCTGTTCAAGCCAGCCATCCAATTGCAGGCAGTTCATGATCTTTCCTCCGCATGAGTGCGGCGGTCCGCCATGGCGTCACTGGGGGGTGATGAACCACGACGGACCGACCGCGATGGGACAGTTCCCTGCCCCACATGTGCATGCGGAATGTCGCGGAAAAAGGTGCTACGGGATGTCAGCGTATTCCGGTATCTCGGCGGCAAGCTCACGCAAGGATGAATCGCTCATGACCAGCTGCGGTTCGCCAGAATAATCCAGGTAGCGACGCAGCAGGTTGATGACCTCGACATCGTCCAGGTATCCAGTTGCCAGGCGCGCCTGGTGATACACGGCGCTCGCCGATATCTCGTTGGCATCACCGAGTGCCGCCGCCGCTTCATTTTCGATGTCGCGTAACGCCGCGATCGCCGAATCAGGAGCGTCAGAATCCTTTACCATCAACTGCGCAAGCCCGATTCTCATGCGGAACGCATCACGGGAACCCTCGCCACGCGTGCGTCGCAGTCGTGCAATAACATCCTGCAGCTGGCGGCGCCCTTCTTCCAGCTCGCCGGCTTTCGCCCGTCCAAACGCCAGGCTTCCTTCAGTGAACAATGTGTCCGGGTGGTCTTCGCCGATCACCTCGCGCTGTACGGCCAGCACTTCCTGGAGCAGCGGGATCGCGGCATCGTAATCCCCGAGATCAACCAGCTCCGTTCCGAGGTTGGATTTCATGCCAAGCGTATGCGGATGCAACATGCCCAGCTCGCGCTCGATGCGGGGCAATATCTCCTCGAATATCGCCACCGATTCTTCATTGCGTCCCAAAGAATCCAGTGCGGTCGCAATATTACCTCCGATCAGCGCGACATTGATGTGATCGGCGCCGAACGTACTACGCATCTTCGCTTGCGCTTCCTGCAAGGTCGACAGTGCAGAGGCATAGTGACGCCGCGCCATCTGCAGGCCTCCAAGGTTTGCGAGCGTGCGCGCCTCGGACTTTTCCATACCGGGCACACCGCGATACGCAGCAAGTACTTCCCGGTAACCCGACTCCGCGCCTTCCAGGTCTCCCAACGCCCACCGATTGCGCGAATACTCGGAAAGCGCCACCAGGGTCTCGTGATGCGTATCACCGAGTAGCTGGCGACTATCGGCAAGCGCCATTGCCAGCATCGCTTCCGCCTTCTCGAAGCGACCAAGATCCGTGTAGACCTCGCCCAATATTCGCGCAAGCCTCAATCGCGCCAGGCTCGGTTCCGGCATGCGTTCAGGCAGTTTCGTTACACCTTCATCGATCAGCTCGATCGCTGTCAGCCGCCGCCCCTGCGCTTCGAAAGGCCCCGCTGCCTTGAAGACATCTTCCAGGAATCCCGCCACCTGTCTTGAGGTCGCTGCTTCCTGGTTGGCACGATCGCGCTCGACGCGAATTTCCGAGGCCTGGTACGCCATCATGCCGGCGAATGCCGACACCATGGCGAAGGCCGCCAATGTCACGGCTAGACCAAACCGATGGCGCCAGAGAAGTTTCCTGGTCTGGTAGAAACGCTGGCTCCTGCTCGCCTGGACGGTGTCGCCATCAAGGTATCGCCGAACATCCTCTGCCAGCGCGGCTGCTGTCGGATAACGGGACTGCGGCGACTTCGCCAGTGCCATGTAGGCAATACTTTCGAGTTCGCCACGCAGCGTACGAAGCAGTTCCGGAACTGTCGCATCACGCGCCATGGCGACCTGCTCGGCCTCCACCGGTTCGCGTGTCAGCCACTGACCGGGAACCGGAACAGCTTCTGTCTTCAAGGTATCGCGTAATGTCAGCAGGCTCGCGCTTCTCGCAAACCGAAACGGTACCCGGCCACTGAGCAATTCGTAGAAAATGACACCGAGCGAATAGACATCGGTGCGTGTATCGATTTCCAACGGGGAAAGTTCGGCCTGCTCGGGGCTCATGTATTCCGGCGTGCCGATGATATGACCCAGGCGAGTATGAAGCGTGCGCTCGGTAAGTTGCTGGTTGACGGCCTTGGCGATACCGAAGTCGATCACCTTCACTGATGGTCGGCCATCCTGCTCCATCACGAGAATATTCGACGGCTTGATGTCGCGGTGAATGATGCCCTTGTGATGCGCATGCTGGACCGCATTGCAGATCTCGATAAAGAGCTCCAGCCGCTGGTTGATATCCAGCTTGTGCTCGTCACAATAATCCGTGATCGGCACACCTGGCACATATTCCATCACGAAGTACGGGCGCAGGTTTTCGCTCTTTCCCGCATCGATGATGCGCGCAATATTGGGATGGTTCATCATTGCCAATGCCTGGCGCTCGCTCTCGAAACGTGCCAGGACTTCCGCGGTATCCATGCCCGCACGAATGATCTTGATGGCGACACGACGCCGTAGCGGCTGCAACTGCTCGGCGATGTAGACCTCGCCCATACCGCCAGTCGCGATATGTTCCAGTACGCGATAAGGACCGATATGCGACGGCATGTCGTCCGGGACCTGCGGTCGCAATGACTCGGTGGGTGCCGCATCGGCATCTGCGGCAAGGAGTATTCGCACCTGGGTAGCAACGCGGGATGGCGCATCCGCAAGGATCCGCTCAATGCCATCGGCATCAAGGTCGATACATTGCTCGAAGAGCTCGCGCGCCTGCTTGAAACTATCGGCATCACGGCTCAGGTCGAATCGCCGGCTCATCCTGCATCCCCAAGCTGTTCGCGCAACCACGCGCGAGCGAAACGCCAGTCACGCTTCACGGTGGATGGCGATACATTCATGACTTCAGCCGTCTCTTCCACCGAAAGGCCGGTAAAGAAACGCAATTCCACCAGGCGTACCATCCTTTCGTCGAGCGTTTCCAGCGCTGACAACAGTTCGTCGACTTCAACCACATCGAGCCCGACCTCGCCGTCGGCAAAGTCGACACCATCGAAGGTCACGCGCGCCCAGTCACCACCTCGTTTATTGGCGCGACGAGCCCTTGCGTGATCCACCAGGATACGGCGCATGGCCTGCGCGGCGGCGCCAAAGAAATGCGCGCGATTCTCCCAACGAACGTCGGGGCCGAGCAGTTTCATGCAGGCCTCATTGGCAAGCGCGGTCGGTTGCAACGTGTGGGCGGCGTTCTCACGGCGCATCAACCCGCGCGCCATTACCTGCAATTCGCCGTACAAGGCATTGATCAGCGCGGCTTCTGCAACGCGGTCCTTGCTCGCTGCCTGCAACAGTTGCGTAATCTCGTTGGTCCCTGACATGAAATAGCATCCTCCTCGGATGTCTTCATGCGTAGTTTAGACCCAAACGGGTTAAATGCTGGTTCCTGGCCGGATTTTGACCCCGCCTTCCTGCGTGCCTCGCATGCCTGAGCTGATCCAATTCACCTGGGAGGCAACATGATCACCATTCTCGAAATCGCCGGGCTACTGATACTGCCTGGCTTCCTGCTTCTGGACCTGTTCCATCGCCAGAAGGATTACAAGCGACCACGCTTCTGGCGCAGCCGCAGCCTCGTCGTGACGATCGTCGCGGTAGCCACCAATATTGCCGTCTTGGTTGGATGGGGAATGCTTCTCGAGGATTTCCATCTCTTCGACCTGGCCGGTCTCGGTGCATGGGGCGCGATTGCCGGCATTCTCTGTTACGAAGTCGGGCATTACCTCTACCATCGCGCTGCGCATCGCCACAGCAGGATCTGGTATCTCGGTCACCAGATGCACCACAGCGCCGAATCGATTGATGCCTTCAGCGCGTTCTACCTGCATCCACTGGACAACGTCATCTTCTCCACCTTGAGCGCGCTGCTGGTCTACCCCTTGCTGGGCATCACACCGGAAGCCGGTGCGATCGTCGGGTTCTGGCTAGCCGTCAACGCGACGCTGCAACATGCCAATATCGCCACGCCACACTGGATCGGCTATCTCATCCAGCGTCCGGAAAGCCATCGCATTCACCATGCGCGCGGCATTCATCGCTACAACTACGCGAACCTGCCTGTCATAGACATGTTCTTCGGTACGTTCTGGAACCCGAAGGAATGTGACCTCGAAGCCGGGTTTTATGATGGCGCGAGCACCCGCATCGGCGACATGCTGCTTTTCCGTGATGTCTCCTCACCGGCTGACGGCGAAGAAGCACATACATCAGTGAGTCCAATCTACTGAGCAGTAACAAAAAGCCCCGGCATTGCCGGGGCTTGTGATGAAAGGACTACTTTCGCCGTGATCGGCGAAACGGTGACTTGTTGCGCGGCTTGCGAATACCGGAGAGTTCCGGCACCGGCAGGCCCGCCGCCTCGTACAGTGCGCGCATCTCGCCCGGCTTCAGGGGGCGTGTCTTGCCGCGCGACAGGTACCGATCTAGGCGAATCGGTCCGTAGCGAATCCGGATCAGGCGCGAGACCTTCAGGTCCTGCGTTTCCCAGAGGCGGCGCACTTCGCGATTTCGCCCTTCCTTCAATGCAACATGGAACCACTGGTTTGCGCTGTCTTCGCTACCCGGTCGCGGGTCGATCGATTCGAACCTTGCCGGACCGTCATCCAGTTCCACGCCCTTGCGCAGGTTCCGCAGTTTCTCTTCCGTGACGTCACCCAGGATGCGACAGGCATATTCGCGGCTGATCTCGCTGGAAGGATGCATGAGCCGGTCAGCCAGTGCGCCGTCGTTGGTAAACAGCAGCAGGCCGGTGGTATTCACATCGAGGCGACCGACGGCAATCCAGCGACCGCCACCCTTTATCTCGGGCAACCTGTCGAAAACCGTGCGACGCTCCTGCGGATCGCGTCGCGTCGTCACCTCGCCTTCGGGCTTGTTGTAGGCAATGACCTGGGGCGACTGGTCGAGGCGTTTTTCCAGCTTGATCAGGCGACCATCCACTTCCACCTGATCGGCGATGGTTGCCTTCGCACCCAGCTCCGCAGCCACGCCATTCAGCTTCACGCGCCCGGCCTCGATCCAGCCCTCGATCTGGCGACGAGAACCCAGGCCGGCCTGCGCCAGCAGTTTCTGCAGGCGTTGCGGTTCAGTCGGTGCGAGGCTGCCGGGTGCGGTACCCGCTTCAGCGATTGTCGTCTTCTTCCGCCCCGCCTTCGGTGCCTTCTTCGGGTTTTCCTGGTTCGTCGTCCGACGCTCCGGTGTCTTCGGACCCGGTCCGTTCTTCGACTTGCCCTTCGAACCCTTCTTCCTGCGATGCATGGCCTGCTCCCGCCTGCTCGTTCATGTCGTCGTCACGATCAGTGTCGACGTCCGTTGCCGTCTCCTCGACGGTAGAATCTTCATCTTCCTGCTCGCCCGAAACACCAACGCTGACGCCGAGTGCTTCATCGTCGACATCCACATCGGCGTCAAGGTCATCCGCCCGCGGCGGATCCGATTCGGCATCCTCGCCGGCGACGGCTTCTGCCGACGTATCGGCGTCCACATCATCCGAATTGTCGTCACTGTCGCGATCCTTCAATTCGGCGGTGCGCTGTTCATCACCGCCCTTTTCGCGAAGATCCAGTTCGACATTGATGCTGTCGATATCACGCAGCTCTGAAAGTGTCGGCAGCTCGTCCAGTGCCTTCAGGCCGAAATAATCCAGGAACGTTTTCGTCGTACCGTACATGGCCGGCCGACCCGGCACGTCACGGTGCCCGACGACGCGAACCCAGTCGCGTTCCTGCAGCGTGCGCATGATCGAGGTCGACACGGAAACACCACGCACATCCTCGATTTCGCCACGCGTGATGGGTTGGCGGTACGCCACCAGCGCCAGTGTTTCGAGCAAGGCGCGCGAATAACGCGTCGGGCGTTCTTCCCACAGGCGCGATACCCACTCGGAATATTCCTGCTTCACCTGGATGCGGTAACCGGATGCCGTTTCCTTGATCTCGATGCTGCGCTCGGCGTAATCGGCCTGCAGCGTTTCGATCGCGCGGCGAAGCTGTCCCTTGTCCGGCTGGCCGTCCTCGAGGAACAGCGCCTGCAAGCCATCCAGGCTCATCGAACGACCTGCCGCCAGCAGCGCACCTTCGACGACGTTCTTCAACTGTTGTTCATTCATGTCCTTGCCTTTTCCCCTGTGCGACGGTCGTTCATTCGCCCTTGCCGGCTTCCGCTTCGGTGTCTTCGGCTTCACCGTCGTCGAAATCGCTATCCAGATCGTCAGGATCAACTTCCAGCGAACCCGAGCGCGCTCGCACGTGAATCGGTGCAAACGCTTCGGACTGGATGATCTCGATCAGTTTTTCCTTGATCAGCTCAAGCGTCGCGAGGAAGGTCACGACAACGCCGAGCCGGCCTTCCTTCGGATCAAAGAGCTTCGTGAAATCCGTATAGCCGCCCTCGCTGTCCTGCAGGCGACTCAACACGTCCGACATGCGCTGGCGCACGGAAAGCGCCTCGCGCTGCACGTGATGGTGCTGGAACATTTCCGCACGGCGCAGCACATCCTTGAAGGCCACCAGCACTTCCTTCAGCGTCACGTCGGGCAGGATTTCCACCACGCGCCGCTCGACCACTTCGGCCTCGGCCTGGAACACATCGCGATCCATGCGCGGCATGGCATCGATGTCTTCGGCGGCTGTCTTGTAACGCTCGTATTCCTGCAGGCGACGGATCAGCTCCGCACGCGGGTCGACCTCGTCTTCTTCCTCGCTCTGCGGCCGTGGCAGCAACATGCGCGACTTGATCTCGGCGAGCATGGCCGCCATCACGAGGTATTCCGCGGCAAGCTCCAGGCGTATTTCCTTCATCAGCTCGACGTAATCCATGTACTGCCGGGTAATTTCGGCAATGGGAATATCGAGGATGTCGAGGTTCTGGCGCTTGATCAGGTACAGCAGGAGGTCGAGCGGGCCCTCGAAGGCTTCAAGGAAAACCTCCAGCGCATCGGGCGGAATGTAAAGGTCCTTCGGCAGCTCGGTATACGGTTGGCCCTGCACCAACGCGAACGGCATCTCGCCCTGCTCGGGGTGCGGATGCCCGAGCGGCATGAGTGGATGCGCCGGCGGATTGGCTGGCTGGTCCGCAGCCGAACCTGCCTGGCCCTGTTCGTCTTCCGGTCGTTCCGATTGCGGATCCGACATGTCGTTTCTCCACGCCTCGCGGCGATTTCCCCTGCGGAACCCTGTTGCGGGTACCCGTCTATCGATAATTGATGCCGATGGCCTGGCGCACTTCTTCCATGGTTTCGCGTGCCATGTTGCGCGCGGCTTCCGAACCATCGGTAATGATGGCACGCACCAGGTCCGGATCTTCCTCGTATTTCTTCGCTCGTTCGCGGATCGGCTCAAGCTCTTCGTTGACCTTGCCGATGACGCACATCTTGCATTCGATGCAACCGATGCCTGCTGTCGTGCAGCCTTCCTTCACCCACTCCTGGGTTTCCGCATCCGAATACACCTTGTGGAATTCCCACACCGGGCACTTTTCCGGGTTACCGGGATCGGTGCGACGCACGCGCGCCGGATCCGTCGGCATGGTACGCATTTTCTGTTCGATCTCTTTCGGGTCTTCGCGCAGCGCAATCGTGTTGCCATAGGACTTGGACATCTTCTGCCCGTCCAGCCCGATGACCTTCGGCGTTTCCGTCAGCAGCGGCTGCGGCTCGTTGAGAATCGTGCGGCCGATCCCCGCGAGGTAACCCAGCAGCCGTTCACGATCGCCCTTGGTGATGTTCTGGTTTTCGTTCAGCATCGCGCGCGCCTTTGCCAGCGCGTCGTCGTTGCCCTCTTCGGTGTACTGGCGGCGCAGCTCGCGATACAGCTTGCCGTTCTTGCCACCCAGCTTCTTTACCGCTGCATCGGCCTTGGCTTCGAATTCCGGTTCGCGCCCGAACACGTAATTGAAGCGGCGTGCAATTTCGCGCGCCATTTCGATGTGCGGCACCTGGTCTTCGCCCACCGGCACGAGATCGGCGTTGTAGACAAGGATGTCTGCCGCCTGCAGCAGCGGGTAACCGAGAAAACCGTAGGTGTTGAGATCACGCTCCTTCAGCTTTTCCTTCTGCTCCTTGTACGTCGGTACGCGCTCGAGCCACCCGAGCGGCGTCACCATGGACAGCAGCAGGTGCAGCTCGGCAATTTCCGGCACCTTCGACTGCACGGCAATACTGGCCTGCGACGGGTTGATGCCCACTGCCAGCCAGTCGATCACCATCTCGAAGACATTCTTCTGGATATCCTGCGGGTCTTCGTAATGCGTGGTCAGCGCATGCCAGTCCACCACCACGAAGGTGCAGTCGTGCTCGTGCTGCAGTTTCATCCAGTTCTTCAGCACGCCACGATAGTGGCCCAGGTGCAATGCGCCGGTCGGGCGCATGCCGCTCATCACGCGATGGTTTTCGCCAACGACGGTGTTCATTCCAGACTCAAGTCCCCGAATAGATATCAAAAAGAAAATTTAGCGCGGGCCAAAGGATTACCCCAAGCGCACCCGTAAATAGCAATACGACCAGTATCGGGAATCCCCATGGTTCCAGCCGGTCATACTTGGCAGACATTGGCCCGGATAACAATCCGCTAAGTACTCGCCCC
>JAWWBT010000030.1:0-17976 GCA_033720815.1 Gammaproteobacteria bacterium
GTTCCCGTTCGCCCGAAATTGACGCAGAGCGCAAGGCGCGAATCCGGGCGCTTGAATCAGAGCTTGCTGCCTTGCGCGAGTCGGTAGGCAGGCCGTCCGCTGATACCCATCTAGCAGACAGGCAGTTTCTCGAGACCCTTCAGACCGTCAGTGTTCCGGAAGCATTTACTGCGCCGTTCCTCGAGGCCCAGAAATTCGTGGCGGGCTATTTCGCCCAGCGCGAAGAAGATCCATCGACAGGCAGTATCAGCATTGCTGGCGAGCGCTATGTGCTTGTCCGTGCTGCGTCCCTTTCGGTCGAGTTCGTCGAGCTGGTCAGTTCCCTCTACAGGGACAAGGGAGAAGAGGAGGCGCTGCGGGTTGCGAACAACCTGCTGTATGACGTGGCGCACGCGATCGGTCGGGCAGATGCCCGGAATTTCCGCAAGCGCATGAACCTGGAAGAACCTATCGAGGCATTGTCGGCGGGGCCCGTACATTTTGCCTTTGCCGGTTGGGCCTTCGTCGATATCCACGCCGTATCAAACCCGACTCCTGACGAGGATTTTCTCCTGGTCTACGACCATCCGTATTCATTCGAGTCACACTCCTGGATTGCACACGACAAGCGCAGTGACAAGCCGGTATGCATCATGAACGCCGGATATTCTTCCGGCTGGTGCGAGGAAAGCTTCGGTGTTCCGGTCGTCGCGGTGGAAACGGAGTGCCAGGCCGCTGGTGGCGAGCGTTGTCACTTCGTCATGGCACCACCAGGCAGGATCGAAGAACGACTGCGCGAGCATGGTACGCAGGGTATGTCCTCCGCCAGGGACGACGCAGACGCGAACGCCATTCCGGAATTCTTTCACCGCAAGCGACTGGAAGACGAGTTGCGTGCGATGAACGAGCAGCTCGAGGAGCGTGTCGAGGAACGGACGCGTGAATTGCAGGCAGCCAACAAGCAACTGCAATTGCTCGGTTCGGCAATCGAAAACGCAACCGAGGGATTCGTGATCATGGAGCGCTCAGGCTCCGATGGTGATGTCGTCATCAGTTTCGTGAATCACGGTTTCACACGGATCACAGGCCTGGAACCCGGCGCAGTCATTGGCAAGTCGCCGGATGCATTGCCCGCGGCAGAAGATGATCGTCCAGTACTGCTCGATATTCGCGACCAGCTTCGCAAGGGACGAAATGTAGACGCCGAGATCACTGCCATTCGTCCGGATGGACGTGAATACGAACTCGAAGTTCACGTCATGATTGCCGATCCGGACTCTCCCGACAGCGGTCGCTGGATCGCCATCCTGCACGATGTCAGCGAGCGCAAGGCCTACCTCGATGCCTTGCAGAAGCAGGCTCTTCACGACGATCTCACCGGCCTGCCGAACAGGGCCCTTTTTCGCGACCGGATGGAACATCTCATCCAGGGCCAGGAAAGGAGCGATACCCAGTTCGGCCTGCTGCTACTGGACCTGGACGGGTTCAAGGAAATCAATGACACCTTCGGTCACTATGTCGGCGATATCCTGCTCACGAAAGTCGCTGCACGCCTGAAGGAAACCCTTCGCAGCATCGATACCATCGCCAGGCTGGGTGGTGATGAATTTGCGGTATTGCTTGAAGGAATCGATGGCCCGGAGGAGGCCGATCACCTGGCAAAACGCCTTCTTGAAGCCTTGCGTCTCCCGTTTGGCGTCGAGCAACAGAACCTCGTGGTCAATGCGAGCATCGGTATCGTGCACTGTCCCGAACATGGCCGGAACCCGGACGACCTCCTGCGCAGGGCCGACGTGGCCATGTATGCCGCGAAGGATCGCCACGCCGGCGCGTTGCGCTATGACGGCAGCCTTGACGTTCACTCACCCGAACGCATCCGGCTTGTTTCAGAATTGCGCGAATCGGTTGATGACGATCACCTTGTCCTGCATTACCAGCCACAAGTGGAAATTCTCAGTGGCAAGGTAACGCGTGTCGAAGCCTTGCTCCGCTGGCGGCGCAATAACGGCGAGCTGCTTCTTCCAGGCGCCTTCCTGCCACTCGCAGAGGCGACTGACCTCATCGACCAGTTGACCGGCTGGGTCATGCGGAAGGCGGTCGTCGATTGCTGTGATTGGCTGGAAGAGGGGCATGACTTCGGAGTCTCGGTCAACCTCGCACCGAGAAATCTTCACGACGCGAAACTTCCACAACGCCTGCGTCTTCTCCTTGAAGAGTTCGGATTGCCGCCCGAGTACCTGACGCTGGAAATTACGGAAAGCGGGATCCTGCGCGATTCACTCATGGGTGACGATATTTTCGAGCGCCTGCGCGCACTCGGTGTCGGCCTGTCGATTGACGATTTCGGGACTGGCTATTCGTCGCTGGTACACCTCAAGCATTTGCCGTTCACCGAGTTGAAGATTGACCGGAGCTTTACACGGGATATTGTCGAGAGCGCCAGTGATGCGGCGATCGTGCAATCGTCGATCGGTCTCGCTCATGCACTCGGTCGCCAAGTTGTCGCCGAGGGTGTTGAAGATGCGCGCACGTTGAACCTGCTCACGGACCTGGACTGCGACCATGCCCAGGGTTTCCATTTCACACGCGGGTTGCCGAAAGAAGAACTGCTCGAGTGGCTGGCAGCGCGCAAGATGACATAAACCGTCGATCCACTTCACAGAATCACCAATCCTTGGCTGCCTGTCGAAGCAACCTGCGAACTGTTTCTCATGACAATTTGCGCATGACGTCCAGACTTTGTGTGAATTCACTGCAAGGGAGACAGGAACATGCAGACCCGTACTGCTAGACGACTCGCCCTCGCAATCACCTCCCTCATGGTGCTGACGCCTATAGGCGCTGCAGCTGCGACGCCGAGCCAGGGATACAGCTTCCTGGAAATGGATTACATCGATTACGACAATGTTGACGGTTTCGGATTTGAAGGAAGTGTTGAAATCGGACCCAACGCGTACCTGAATGGCGGCTACGAGGAACTGGAAGACACCAGTCCTTTTGCCAATACGACACTCGAGACGCTTTACCTCGGTGGTGGAGTTGCATTTGGCATTGCGCCGACGACAGACCTGCACTTTGGTGCAGCATTCGTCGATCAGCAGCTTGGCAATTTCGATGATTCGGGTTTCCAGGTTGACGCCGGCATCCGCGCACGACTCAGTGACGTTATTGAACTCTACGGTGATGCACGGCACAGGGATTTCGGCGACTTCGACGAAGACATGCTGGGTGCCGGCATCCGCCTTCATCTCACGCCGGTATTCCACCTTTCGGCAGGTGTGGAAGACGCAGACAACTATGACGGTTATCGCATCGGGGCGCGCTTTTCGTTCTGATGCAGCGACATTCAGGTCCGTCCCCCCGGTGGACCTGGTGTAGACCGCGCACCGTCAAGAGCAAGCCCCTCTCGTGGTCGCGGTTGAACGGCTCCCTCACGGGAGCCGTTTTTTTTGAACCTAGAGCAGGCTGCCGAGCGCGACGAGCTTGGACTGGTACTTCTCCTTCAGGTCATCGTAGCCAGCAAAGCGCTTCGCCTTTTCGAGGTGATACTCGGCAAGGTCAGTGCGTCCTGTCTGCAGGTAGGCGCGGGCAATTCCGAAGTGGAAGGTGTCGACGTCATCCTGGATCGCAAGGGCCTTCCGATAGAAACCAATTGCCTTGAGCCATTCCCCATCGTCATAGGCCTCTTCGCCGCGTATGTACTGGAACCACGGGTCGGCTTCGCGCGCACGATCCGTTCCGGCAAGCACTTCATCGGCTTCGGCGTTCCGGCCGTCGTTGCGCAGCAGGGTGGCAAGCCCCTCTGCGGCAATGAGGTTTTTCGGATTCACGTCGAGGGCCTGGTTGAATGCCTGCTCCGCCCAGGCTTCATGACCGGTCCTGCCATAAAAGACAGCAAGGTTGGCGAGTGCCATGTCGAGGCCGGGATCGCGCAACAGGGCGGCACGCAGGTAGGCATAGGCGGTGGCATCATCTTTTGCCAGCAAGGCGTCCACCGCCTTGTTGTTGTAGAACATGGCCAGGGCGCGCTCCCTTGATATCGGCTTGACCGGTGGATGCCGCACGCCGGGAAGTGGCTGGAAGTCGACCTCGAACTGCTTGCTGCGCACGATAACTAGCCCACCGGACTCGGCACCTGGCAGGATCAGCAGGTTGACGTGCCGATTCATCAGGCTGAAGTTGTCGCGACGCTCCCAGAAATCCGGTATATCCACTTCGCGGAAGTGGGCATTGAAACCGGCATATTCGGCCATCGAATAGGCCAGGATGGACAGGGAAAGGCAGTTCGCAGAGCGGCGGTGAAATGTTTCCGACGCGGTCGAATTGGCGTTGCTCTCATAGGCGAGGTTCAGCTCCGCCTGGTGGAAAAGTTCGGCGAGAAGGGCTCGCCCACGCTCGTTGAACCCTCTCTTCGACCGGATAGTCTTCTCCACGTGATCACGAGCCGCCTCGTCAAGCTGAAAGACCTCTTCCATTGACTCGACCGGCACGGATGAGTGGTCGGGAAAGGCTTCGTCGTGTAGCAGCGGTTCGGCGCTCGCGACGGGCCGTTCTTCGAACATCGCGCATCCACCCGCCAGGAAAAGCGGAAGCAGCAGGAAAAGGGACCCGATGTGAGTTGTACGCATTACTTGCCCTCGAAAGTGTTTACCTACACCTTGAATAGACCAACTGGGCTGGAAAACATTCCCCGTTATGCGCCGCAGCATGACGTCCTTTGCCGTCTGCGCGGGCACTGCTAGACTCCCGGGCTGGCGAACTGATTGGAGAATCCGGATGAGGTTGATGATCGCGATAATGCTTGGCCTGGCGTACCTGGTTGCGCTGCCGGCAGAGGGTGCGGAACCGACCAAGCGCATCCTTGCCTGTGCGGAAATCGACAACGACATTGCACGCCTGCAATGCTTTGACGATGCCGTTTCAGCGATCCGTGGCGAAAAACCAGCCAGCGAAGCGCAGGCTCAACGCGAATTCGGGGCGAAGGGCGAACTGAAGAAAGAGTTGCGGCCTGATGAAGTCGAAATCGATTCCATTCGTGCCAGCGTGGACCGCATCGAAATGGATGGCCGGGTGCGCATCTATCACCTTGATAACGGGCAAGCCTGGGAAGACGTATCGCGCAGTCGGCGCCTGTTGCTTGAAGAGGGCGACGAAGTCGTCATCGAGAAAGGGTTCTTTGACAGCTACACGCTCAGCCCGGTGTCAAACAACCGATCCGTGAAGGTCAGGCGAATCCGCTGATCCTCATTGGCAAGGCAAAACACGCAAAAAGGCCGCGCAACTGCGCGGCCTTTTCCGTTGGTGCCCGATATCACTGCGAGGCTTGCTGTTTCACTTCGCTGCCGTTCTCGCCCTCGGATTCCGTCCTGCATTCGCTGATCGGCTCGGAGCGCAACAGCCGCACTTCCCAGTCGCGCGTCGAAATCGTTGCGCTCTTGGGGTGTTGTGCGCTGAGGTAATAGCGCGTGCAGGGTTCGACGTTCAGGAAAAACTGCCGGTCGTCATACCCCGAACCGCTGCGGCTAGGCTTGGTGGTCCGGACAAGCAATTCATGCGGGCCAGGATCAATGGTGCGGCGGCCAAGACCGGTGGGGTAGTAGCGGCCATCGATACCGACAATGATGACGTCATGGTTGTACGGGTCGGCACTGGTTCCATCATCGCCCAGTAGTTGCCCATAGGGACCAGAGGCACAGGCGGTTATTCCCGAGAGCAGGATTGCAGCAAGAAAAAGTCTCATCATTATCGGTCTCCCCCCAAATGGATTGCGTCGAATCCAACGGTAATCCATCCAGGAAGGGGCCACAAGCAATGGGTCACGAAACGAAAAAGCCCCGCGAGTGCGGGGCTTCTTCTTCCTGCAGGCCTTACCCGGCGAGGCCGGGAGCCAACAGTTGCATCAGATATCCAGGTCGAACTTGATGCCCTGGGCCAGCGGCAGTTCCGTGGACCAGTTGATCGTGTTCGTCTGGCGACGCATGTACTGCTTCCAGGCATCGGAACCGGATTCGCGACCACCGCCGGTTTCCTTTTCGCCACCGAAGGCGCCGCCGATCTCTGCACCGGACGTACCGATGTTGACGTTGGAGATGCCGCAGTCCGAACCGGCGTAGCTGAGGTACTTCTCGGCGTTGCGCAGGTTCAGCGTGAAGATGGCAGACGACAGGCCCTGTGGCACGTCGTTCTGCATCTCGATGGCTTCTTCCAGCGTCTTGTACTTCATGATGTACAGGATCGGCGCGAAGGTCTCGCACTGGATGATTTCGGAATCGTTCTCGAGACCCGTGACAATCGTCGGCTCGACGTAGTTGTCCTTGATGTGCTTGCCGCCGGTGACGATGGTGCCGCCAGCCTTCTTCACGTCTTCAATGACTTCCAGGTAACGCTTCACGGACGCTTCGTCGACCAGCGGGCCCATCAGCGTGCCGTCTTCCAGCGGATCGCCGATCTTGACCTGCTTGTAGGCCTTGGCAAGCGATTCGACCAGGTTGTCGTAGAGGCTTTCGTGCACGATCAGGCGACGCGTGGTGGTGCAACGCTGGCCGGCGGTACCGACCGAACCGAACACGATGGCAGGGATCGCCATCTTCACGTCGGCGGTCTCGTCCATGATGATGGCGTTGTTGCCGCCGAGTTCCAGCAGCGAACGACCCATGCGCTCGGCGACCATCACGCCGACCTTGCGGCCGACCGCGGTGGAACCGGTGAAGGACACCAGCTTGACGCGCTTGTCGTTGACGAACTGCTCGGCGAGGGTGTTGGTGTCATCAACGAACAGGCCGAAGATGCCCGGGAAACCGTTCTCTTCCAGCACCTTGTTCGCGATGTTCTGGCAGGCAACGGCGGTCAGCGGGGTCTTCGGCGACGGCTTCCACACGGTGACGTTGCCGCAGATGGCAGACAGCATCGCGTTCCAGGCCCACACGGCGACCGGGAAGTTGAACGCGGTCAGCACACCAACCACGCCGAACGGATGGTACTGCTCGTACATGCGGTGATCCGGACGCTCGGAGTGCGTCGTCATGCCGTACAGCATGCGCGACTGACCGAGGGCGAAATCGGCGATGTCGATCATTTCCTGAACTTCGCCGTCGCCTTCCTGCTTGATCTTGCCCATCTCCAGCGAGACCAGGCTGCCCAGCGCGTCCTTGTTGGCGCGCAGCGCGTCGCCGATCAGGCGCACGGCCTGGCCGCGTTCCGGGGCCGGGATGGCACGCCATTCCTTGAACAGCTCTTCGGCCTCGGTGATGACCTGGTTGTACTCGTTTTCGGTTGCGCAACGGACCTTGGCGATCACTTCGCCGGTTGCCGGGTTGACCGACTCCAGCACGTTGCCGCTGCCCTTGAGCCAGCCGGATTTCGAAGCCCACACACCGGAATTCTCCTGTTCGAGACCCAGTGCGCTGAGGATTTTCTTGACGTCTGCCATGTGGATTGCCCCCGTGATTGGCGAGATTGAGAATGTTCTGTCTTCTCCGGCGCGCGAGGCGCTGCCGCGAAAGCCCACCATTTTGCCATAGGGCGGGATCCTTTTCACGGGAAGGAATGATGCGTCGCGCTAGGCGGCTGGGTCCTGTTCAGGCGCGGCGACGGGGACCGGGGAGGGTGATCTTCTCGAAATCTTCCAGCGGCGCGGGCTTGCCCACGCCGTAGCCCTGGGCGTAATCCACGCCGAGCTCGCGCAGCATGTCGATGATGTCACTGTTTTCAGCAAACTCGGCGATGGTCAGCATGCCCATCTCGTGGCCGATACTGTTGATGGCAGTCACAATGGCGCGATCGGCGGGATCGTTGCAGATATCACGCACGAACATGCCGTCGATCTTCAGGATATCGACGGGCAGGTTCTTCAGGTAACCGAATGAGGAAACGCCGCTGCCGAAGTCGTCGAGCGCAAAGCGGCAACCGATTGCACGCAACTGCTCGATGAATCCCCGCGCATGGTGGATGCTGGTGATTGCCGTCGTCTCGGTCACCTCGAAGCACAGCTTGGTGGGCCGCACGCTGCGACTGTGCGACAGGAGCTCGCGAAGGTCATCCAGCAGCTGGAAATTACCGAAACTCAGTCCGGAGAGGTTGATCGAGCACATTTCGATCGCGCTGCGCGCCCCCGGATTCGCTTCCAGCCAGGCGAGGGTCTTGCGGATAACCCAGTGATCGATCCGTCCCATCAGGTTGTAGCGCTCGGCCGAGCCGATGAAATCCCCTGGCGGTACGAGCGCGCCGTTCTCATCCACCATGCGCACCAGCACTTCCAGGTGAATGCCGTCGCCTGCTGCCGCCGAAAGGGGTTCGATCACCTGGGCGAACAGGCGGAACCGGTCATCTTCGAGCGCCTTGTTGATCCGGCTGACCCAGCGCATCTCGCCGTGGGTCCGGTCCCAGTCCTCGTCGGCGGATTGCCATATTGCGTAGCGACCGCGTCCACGCTCCTTGGCGACGTAGACAGCGGTATCCGCATACCCGAGAGCGGCTCCCGCTTCACGCATCTCTCCATCAATGGCCACCATGCCCATGCTGACCTGGATGCCGAAATGGTCGCCTTCCCACTTGAAGTCGAAACCGTGAAGCTGGCCGATCAGTTTCTCGGCTTTCTCCTGCAATCGTGCAGAATCGGGTAATTCCAGCAGCAGCCCGAACTCGTCGCCACCAACGCGCGCGACAGCTATTGCCTCATCAATATCCGCTTCCAGCATGCCCCCGAACGAGCGCAGCAGCTCATCCCCGACCATATGGCCGCGGGTATCATTCACGACGCGAAGGCTGTCGATATCGACAAGGACAACCACGTTCCGTGATTGCCCGAAGCGTGTCCGGCGTATTGCGCGTTCGATTTCCTGTTCGAAGCCGCGCCGATTCAAGAGGCCCGTCAGCGGATCGTGGTCCGAGAGGAATGCCAGCTGTTCAGACTGTTCACGCAGGCTGTGAATCATTTCGCTGATTTCACGACCCAGCTCGGCCAGTTCGTCACTGCCGCGAAGGTCGGGCTCGTGGCCAAGGTCGCCCTTGCCGACAGCCCGGACACTCTCGACAAGATGATTGATGCGTCGGAGCAGCAGCCAGCGAAAGGCAATCCAGAAAATGAGCGTGAGGCCACCGAGGATCAGCGCACGCGGCATCATCCGCCAGAGGAGTTCGACACGCTGCCGCTGCATTTCACCGGAGAGGTCATAGAGCACGTAAAGGGCCCCGAATTCCTGGGGCAGGAAATCCCGCTCTACACCTCGCATCTGCACCGGGAAACGACCCGCGACCAAGCCCACCTCACCGAGGTGTCGTATATGGACCTCCGTGAAATCGCGATTGGCTGCCATGTCGGGGTCAAGCGCCTTCGATACTTCTTCAAGGCCGGGAGCCTCTTCCACGGGCATGCCGACGATTCGTGGCTCGCTGGCGTAACGGATGTTCCCGTCAGGCCCTACCAGCACGACCTCCTTCACCTCGCGTTCCGAGTAGGCGCGTTCGATCGCGGCGCGAGCGCGCAGTGGTTCGCGATTCCTGAAGGCACCTTCGAGTTCGGCAGCGACGAATGCAGCGTTCGAGCGCAGTTGCCGTTCGGAGAGCTCGTGGATATTTCGCTCGATCGCGAGGCTGTCGACGAACCATGCCGTAGCAATAACGCCACAGCCTGCAGCAAAGATCAGCGCCGGGATGGTATGTCGTAATGGCAGTCGCAGTTTCATTCGTCGGCCATCTCCACGATGCGTATGTCTATCAACCGCTCGATGTCAGGCGCTGATTCGATCATCCCGGCCTGCAGCATCACGTCGCATTGCCGGACCAGTCCACGCTTCAGGCGCTCATCATTGCCCGAGAGCAGGGCAAGGTTGTCTTCAAGGTTGAGCAGCCTGACCCCGTCCATCGCTTCTTCGAAAGCCGTAGGGGAGATTCCCTGGCGACTGGCCATAAGCGCGACACTCTCATCCGGCGAGGAGCGGTAGTCCGCAAGTGCACGGTCGACGCCCCGTACCAGCTCGGCCAGCATGACGGCCTTGGTCTCGATGACTTCATCCCGTGCCAGGAGCACGTCGATGATCTCCAGGGGTATGGCCCGGCTGTTGAACAGCTCGTGCGCGCCGAGTTCGAGTAACTGGGTACGGGTAGGCTCGTAAGTTGCCAAGGCGTCAATCCTGCCCGCACGGAACGCATCCAGCTGGTAGGGCGTATCGACGAATACGATCTCTACATCCTCGCGCGCCAGCCCATGATCCTCCAGCGCACGGATCATGGTGTAGGCACCCAGTGGCCCTGCCTCCATGCCTACGCGCTTTCCTTCCAGCTCGGAAGCATCCCTGATTCCGGTCGATGCCAGGAGGGCGTCACCGCCATACGAAAAGTCGATGAGGTGAACAATGCGCGAATCGGCGAGGCTGTCGGCGTTGGTCAGCGCGAACTGGCTGGTGACGTACATGGCATCGATGATGCCGTAGCGATAACTGCGGACCATTTCGGCAGGGGTCCGGAAATCCACGAGTTCAACCCGGTCGGTTTCGAAATACCCCCGGTGCTGGGCAAGATGGGCCAGCTCATAGGGTGGCCAGACGAGCATCCCTACACGAACCGGCTCTGGCGGGGCTTCACAGCCGACAACCAGTGCCGCTGCCAGGATCGTCACTATTTTGCGCAGTCGTTTCGACATGCGGTTACTCCCGGTCTGAGCGCCCCGGTTACGTTGCGCCGCGGAGTGGTGGTCCCTTTATCTCATAACGGGCGCTATCTGTTAAATCCGTTGCACACGTAAAGAACAGTGCTTTCGCCTTTCGGTTAACCGGTGAAACCGCTACCATCGTCTGCCCAACCAATTTCTCGCGCCATGAAGAACCCTGAAATGCAGAACTGGACCCCGACGAGCTGGCAGTCGAAGACCGCTGGCCAGCAGCCCCTTTACGACGATGCCGCCGAGGTGGAAAAGGTCGTTTCCGACCTGAACCACATGCCGCCGCTCGTCACGTGGGGCGAGATCGAGGCCCTGAAAGAACAGGTGGCATCCGCGCAGCGCGGCGAGCGGTTCCTGCTGCAGGGAGGCGACTGCGCCGAATCCTTCGATGAGTGCACGGCGGAATTCATCGCCAACAAGCTGAAGATCCTGCTGCAGATGTCGCTGGTACTGACGCACGGACTGAAGAAGCGCATCGTGCGCGTCGGTCGCATTGCGGGCCAGTACGCCAAGCCGCGTTCTGCGAACGAGGAAACCCGCGATGGCGTGACGCTGCCCAGCTACCGTGGTGACCTGGTCAATCGCTCGCCGTTCACGCCGGAAGATCGCCGCCCGGATCCGCAATTGATGCTACGTGGTTATGAACGTGCGGCACTGACCTTGAATTACGTGCGCGCGCTGGTCGAAGGCGGTTTCGCCGACCTGCATCACCCGGAATACTGGGACCTCGCTTTCGTGAACGATTCGCCGCTGGCCGAGGAATACCGTGCCATCGTTCGTTCCATCGATGACGCGCTGAATTTCATGGAAACGATTTCCGGGCAGCCCATCAACGAAACCTCGCGCGTTGATTTCTTCACCTCGCACGAAGGCCTGCACCTTCTTTACGAACAGGCGCAGACGCATTACATCGAGGAAGTCGATCGCTGGTACAACCTTTCGACGCATTTCCCGTGGATCGGCATGCGTACTGCCGAACTGGATGGTGCGCACATCGAGTATTTCCGCGGCATCGCCAACCCCATCGCCGTGAAGGTTGGACCGAAGGTCAATACCGACCAGGTGCAACAGCTCGTTGAAACGCTGAATCCGCACAATGAACCGGGGCGCCTGACGCTGATCCACCGGTTCGGTGCGTCACGGATCGAGGAGCTGCTGCCGTCGTTCATCGATGCGGTGAAGGAAACCGGCAAGACGGTGCTGTGGAGCGCGGATGCGATGCACGGCAATACCGAGACGACCCAGTCCGGTGTGAAGACCCGTCGTTTCGACAACATCCTGCATGAGCTGGAAGCGGCGTTCCGCATCCATGACCAGAAAGGGTCCTACCTTGGCGGCGTGCATGTGGAACTCACGGGCGAGAACGTCACGGAATGCATTGGTGGTGCCCGCAACCTGACGGAACATGACCTGCATCGTGCCTACCAGTCGTCTGTCGACCCGCGCCTGAATTATGAACAGGCGCTGGAAATGGCCATGCGCATCGTCGGCCGCAAGGTCTGAACAGCACGGCGCGATGAAACGAAAGGCGGCCCTGGTGGCCGCCTTTTTCATTTTGGGACTGCAATACGGCATACTGCCTGCGGTTTGACCTGGGGGACTTGTCGTGCGGAAGTTGCTTTACCGATTGCGTGGCCAGTGGCACATGCGCTGGAAGCCGGAAGGTTTCGAGGCGGACCTTTCCGCCGATGAACCGGGCGTGATCTGGCAGGGCATCAAGTATCCCGCGCAACGCTGGGACGAACTGCGCGACGCGCATCCAGGCGCTGCGATTCTCTGCGCGGCCGGACCTTCGCTGGGCATGTTGCAGGGCTTCACCGAGCGCCAGGCTGCCGGCGACTGGATCGCCGGGGTAAACGGCGCGATTCGTCTCAGGGATCGTGAACTGGTGAATTTCGACCTGTTCATGATGACCGACTCGAACATGGTCACGCTGCAGTGGGATAACCTGGTCGAAGCCTTCGAAACCTCGAAGCGAGTGATCATTTCGCCGAAAGTCGCAGCGGGCATCTGCCAGCGCGACCCGACGGTGCTGGCCCGTGCGCCGTTCTGGCTGGTGCGCCAGCCGCACGAGCCTTATGGGCGTCGCCGTGCTTCGAAACGCCAGATGCGCAAGCGTGAAACCGCCGGTGAAATGGTCGTCGGTGAGCAGCAATGGCGCTTCAGCGGTTTCTCGCGCAACCCGGATTTCGGATTCTTTGCAGGCGGGACGGTCGCAGTGGCTGCAATACAGGCGCTTGCCTTCGCGGGGTGCACCCGTATTGCCATTGCAGGGATGGACCTTTCCGGCGGGCAGCATTTCTACCAGGAAGCCAGGGTGAAACAGTCGCGCCTCTCGGGAGATTACGAAACACGCATCGAGCCCGCGCTGCGTAGTGCATCGGTCGCGGCCTGCATGGATGGCATCGAGCTGCTGAACCTGTCGCCGCAATCGCGACTGCCTGAAGAGATCATCCCGAAAGTGGGGCCGGCAACGGTCGGGTTGAAGGCTGCAAAGGATAGTGCGGCCAGTTAGCTAGCCCAGCTTTACCGGATCGATTTCGCGGAATTTCCCGAGCGCAAGTCCATCGACGGAAACCGGGCCGATCTTGGCGCGAACCAGTCGCAGGGTAGGGTGACCGATAGCCGCGGTCATGCGGCGAACCTGCCTGTTCTTTCCTTCACGAAGAGTGATTTCCAGCCAGACATCCTTCACGTTCTTGCGATATCGCACGGGCGGGTCACGCTCCCACAGGCCTTCCGGCTCATCCATGCGTTTCACTTCCGCCGGCTTCGTCATGCCGTCCTTGAGCTTCACGCCACGCCGGAGCTGCTCGAGTGATTCCTCGGTCGGCTCGCGCTCGACCAGTACCCAGTAGGTTTTCGGCAGCTTGAATTTCGGTGAGGAAATCCGCGCCTGCAGCTTGCCGTCATCGGTCAGCAGCAACAGGCCTTCGGAATCCTTGTCGAGGCGGCCTGCGGGATAGATGCCCGGGATATCGAGGTAATCCTTCAGCGTTGCGCCTTCGCCGGAAAATTGCGTAACGACCCCAAAGGGCTTGTTGAATGCAATCAGCATTTCCAGGCCATTTCCATCTGGTACACGTTCATTTCTGCCCGGTACGTTCGAGCATCATGTCGAGTTCGGCCGATTCGCGGTTCACCGCCTTGCGACCCTCCTCGATGGATTCCTTCGCGCGATCGAACTCCATCAGGCCGATGTGGCTGAGGCGCGGGGTGACATGCACATCAGGCGGTTCACCTGCCATGCGTGACCGGGTAATGCGGTCCTGCATGATGTCGATGGACCCGACAATCACGTCGAACAGGCCGGGCTCGGGCGTTTCCTTGCTTCGCAGGGACGAAATGTAGGAATCAAGACGAACACCAAGGCCTGCCTTCAGCTTGGCTGCCCACTTCGCAATCGGGCTGTCCTTGTGCTTCTGCAGTTCCTTTTCCAGTTCGCGCTCGAATTCCTCGTCGCTGGAATGATCCTGCTCCTCATCCCTTCGCATCCAGAAATGCTGGCCGACAAGGTCACCATTGAGGTTCACGGCAATCACCAGGTCTGCACCCATCGCGCGCGCCAGCGATACCGGCACCGGGTTCACGAGACCGCCATCGAGCATCCACGTGTCGTCCAGTTCCGCGGGCGCAAACATTCCCGGCAGGGCAATCGACGCGCGGCAGGCTTCCAGTAATGAACCTTCACGCAACCAGATCTCGCGCCCGGTCCCGAGCTCGGTCGCAACCGCACCGTAGGGCAGGTCCAGGTCTTCGATATTCGGGTCACCGATCTGTTTCGAGATCGCTTTCATGAGCGACTTGCCCTGCAGGAAACCACCACCGGTCATGCGCGCATCGAGCAGGCGGATGATGTCCACCCGGCCCAGGGTGCTGACCCAGTCCTCGAAGTCGTCGAGGTTGCCACTGGCCAGTGCGCCGGCAACCACCGCACCCACCGACGAGCCCGTCACGATATCCGGCTTGATGCCGCGCTCGGCAAGTTCGCGAATCACGCCGATGTGCGCCCATCCACGTGCGGCGCCACTCCCCAGCGCGAGGCCGATCTTCATTTTCCGCTTACTGCTCGCTGCCATGCTCGATCTCCTTGAAAAACAGGCTCCCGCCATTCGCTACCCGGGCCACGCGCACTACTGCGCGGGGAACAGCCCGGGCTTGACCAGGTCGAGAAATCGCCGCGCCTGCGGCGAAAGGAACTTGCCCCGTCGCACAACGATGCCGTACGTGCGCTCGGGGAACCAGTCTGACAAAGCGTACCGGAACAGTCGATCCTGTGGCTTGAGACAGATGCCCGAAACGATCGATACACCCATGCCAAGCTCGACATATTTCTTGATCACCTCCCAGCCGCCGGCTTCGATCTTCACCTCGAAGGGGGCGCCATGCTCCTTGAACACTCGCTCGACCACGCGCCACGTGGTGAGATGCCGAGGCGGCAGGAGCAGCCCATGGTGGCTGATGTCATCCAGCGTGATGGTTTCCTGGTGTGAGAGCTCATGACCTGGCGGGGTGATCAGGTAGTTCGGGTAGCCGAAGACCGGCGTGTAACGGATATCGTCCGGTTCCTCCTGCATAGAGCCTACTGCGAAATCCACCTCGTCCTCGCGCAGCATCTTCAGGCCGTCCCGGCCGGTCACGTTGTGGAAATTGAGCCTGATCTGCGGATATTGCCGCGAAAACCGCTCGACGAAGTCCGGCAAGAGGTAGAGCAGGGTGGATTCGCCGGCCGCGATATTCAATTCGCCGCCTGCCAGGTCTTCACGCCGCGCTGCAAAATCGGTCTTGAGGTTCTCGATATTGCTGACCAGTGGGGCGGCCATTTCGAGGAGCTGCTCACCGTCCGGTGTGAGGCGAATCCGGCGCCCTGCGCGCTCGAAGAAAATGGTTCCGAAATCCTTCTCAAGTGATTGAATCTGAAGCGAAACCGAAGGCTGTGAGAGGTCGAGGGCCTCCGCTGCCTTGCTGAAACTGCCGAGCTTTGCGGTGTACACGAATCCGCGCAATTGCTGGATCCGGTTTGTGCGGAAATCATCACCTTTCGCCATGGCGCCAAACCCCTTGGATTGATGTGGACAATGCGAAACATTAAACCCATTACGTAGAACAATCTCAATCCCTGCGCTTTACTCGTCCCCAACATCAAGCAAGCCGAACTCGGGGGAGAACGGGGATGTACGAAAACGCCACTGCAACGAAGCCGCTGCGCCGCCTGGAAATCACCGCCACGGTGACTCCGGACATGGAAGACACGCTCTCCAACGCCGCGCTGGATTTCCTGCTGGAGCTCCACGAGCGCTTCACGCCGCGCCTGGAAGGCCTCCTGGCCAAGCGCCAGGAAGCGCAGGCACGCATCGATGCCGGCGAGCTTCCGGATTTCGACCCGGCGACGCAGGACATCCGTGACAGCGAATGGACGATCTCGGGCATTCCGGCGGACCTCACCGACCGCCGCGTCGAAATCACCGGCCCGGCCGACCGCAAGATGATCATCAATGCGCTGAATTCCGGCGCCAAGGTGTTCATGGCCGACCTGGAAGACTCGCTCAGCCCGACATGGCCGAACATCATCGATGCCCAGCGACACCTGTTCGACGCGAACCGTCGCAGCATCGATTTCACTGCGCCGAACGGCAAGAAGTACCAGCTGAACGATGAGATCGCACAGCTGATCGTGCGAGTGCGCGGCCTGCACCTGCCGGAAAAGCACATGCTGGTGGATGGCAAGCCGATTCCCGGTGCGCTGGTCGACTTCGCGCTGTACGCCTTCCACAACCTGCGCTACCGCGTGGCCAACGGTTCGGGCCTCTACCTGTACCTGCCGAAGCTCGAACACGGCAAGGAAGCGGCCTGGTGGAACGACGTGTTCCGCTACACCGAAGAGCGCTTCAATGTCGCACGGGGCAGCATCAAGGCCACCGTGCTGATCGAAACGCTGCCCGCGGTCTTCCAGATGGATGAAATCCTCTACAGCCTGCGCGACTACATCGTCGGCCTGAACTGTGGCCGCTGGGATTACATCTTCAGCTTCATCAAGACCTTCCGGAAGGATCCCGAGCGCGTGCTGCCGGATCGCCAGCAGGTCGGCATGACGCGCCACTTCCTGAAGAGCTACTCGGAACTGCTCATCAAGACCTGCCACCGCCGCGGCGCCTTCGCCATGGGTGGCATGGCCGCACAGATCCCGATCAAGGACGACCCGGATGCCAACGAGAAGGCCATCAACGCCGTCATCGCGGACAAGGCCCGCGAAGCCAACGACGGCCACGACGGCACCTGGGTCGCGCATCCGGGCCTGGTTCCGGTCGCACTCGATATCTTCGACGAGCAGCTCGACGGCCCGAACCAGCTTACCGTCAAGCGCGAGGACGTGAACGTCACGCGTGACGACCTGCTCGAGCTGCCCACCGGCACGATCACCGATGCGGGTATCGACGGCAACATCGCCGCCGCGCTCGATTACATCGCTGCCTGGCTCGCTGGCAACGGCTGCGTGCCGCTGAACAACCTGATGGAAGACGCCGCCACCGCCGAAATTGCCCGCGTGCAGCTCTGGCAGTGGGTGAAATACCCGCAGGGCGTTACCGAAAACGGCGAGGACATCACCGCGGTTCGCGTCGTGCGCAGCATCGACAAGCTTGCCCACGACCGGTTGCAGAACGGTGCGCCCGTCGTGCAGCTGACCTGCGCAGCCGAACTGCTGAAGAAGCTCGTGCTCGCCGACGAACTCGACGATTTCCTGACACTGCCGGCCTACGACCGCTTGCCGTAACCACTTTTGCTACTGACTACCTCGGGGAGGGGAGAACCATGACGATGAAAACTGCCGACGAAATCCGCAAGGACTGGAAAACCAACCCGCGCTGGAAGGGCGTGGAACGCAACTACACACCGGAAGACGTGGTCCGCCTGCGCGGCCGCCTGCCGATCGAACACAGCGTTGCGCGCCACGGCGCCGAGAAGCTCTGGAAGCTGGTGAACACCGAGGAATACGTCAACGCGCTCGGCGCGATGACCGGTGGCCAGGCCATGCAGCAGGTGAAGGCCGGCCTGAAGGCCATCTACTGCTCCGGTTGGCAGGTCGCGGCGGATGCCAACACTTCCGGTTCGATGTACCCGGACCAGTCGCTGTACCCGGTCGATTCCGTGCCGAACCTGGTGAAGCGCATCAACCGCACCTTCGAGCGCATGGACCAGATCAACGTGCAGGAAGGCATCGATGGCGACCCGTACACGCCGATCGTCGCGGACGCCGAAGCCGGTTTCGGCGGTGTGCTGAACGCGCACGAACTCATGAAGCACATGATCGAAGCTGGCGCTGCCGGCGTGCACTTCGAAGA